>CAZSHH010000049.1:0-20913 GCA_964606525.1 uncultured Dehalococcoidales bacterium | reverse complement strand
TACAGAATCTTCGGTGATAATATCACGAGGGCAGATATTCCGTGATACCAGGTCCAGAATTTTTTCGCCAGCACTGCGAGCCAGTTTCTTGCGGCGCGTTTCTACAGCCAGGATAGTCCCGTTACCGGGCAGGCCCATACCCAGTGCTTCAGTCAAACAGTTCATTGTATTGGCAGTGAACATACCGGCACAACTACCGCAGCCAGGACAGGCGACCTGTTCCAGTTCCGCCAATTCGGCTTCCGTCATCTTTCCGGCGGTAACCTTACCAACTGCTTCAAAGATAGAGTTGACATCGACATCGATAAAACCATCACCGCTACGCAGATGGCCGACTGACATCGGCCCACCGCTGATAAAAATGGTCGGGACATTCAACCTAACTGAGGCCATCAGCATACCCGGGACTACCTTATCACAGTTGGGTATCATCACGAGGCCGTCAAAAGCATGCGCCTGGGCCATGATTTCCACGGCATCAGCGATCAGTTCACGGCTAGGCAAGCTGAATTTCATGCCTTCATGACTCATAGCAATACCATCACAGACAGCGATGGTATTCAACTCAAAAGGAACGCCGCCCGCAGCCCGGATACCGGCTTTGACTTCTTCAGCTATCTCACGCAGGTGCAGATGGCCAGGGACGATTTCAGTAAAGCTATTAACAACACCGATAAATGGCTTTTCTAAATCATCATTATCGCAGCCTAGAGCGTGTAATAAAGCCCGGTGGGGAGCTCGCTCAAGTCCTTTTTTGACAGCGTCGCTTTTCAACTTTTCATCTCCCTACTATTTTCGATAACAAAAAAGCCGCCCATGTGGGACGGCTCCGCGTGGAACAGGCCCACTGGCTCTGCTTATGTGATAATAACAAGTACGAGTACAGTTATTGATATCATAGTTCTGATAAATTAGCACAATTAGTGTTTTATTGTCAAGCTGTATATCTTGAACTGCCATGAAATAAATTTCCCTGTTTAAAGCTGGATATAGGACTAACGTTCATCCATCGCCATGATCTTATCCACACGCCGCTGGTGGCGGCCGCCTTCGAAATCCGTCGTCAGGAAAGTATGGATTATATCCTGTAAAACTTTTTCATCCGTCCGGCCGCTGATACAAAGGACATTGGCATCGTTATGCTGGCGGGCACGGCCGGCAGTGAAAGTATCATAACAAAGTGCCGCCCTGATGCCTTTAACCTTATTGGCAGCAATACTCATACCGATCCCGGTATCACAGATAAGGATACCGAACCGGGATTGTCCTGAAGCTACATTTTGGCCGACCTTCAAAGCAAAATCCGGGTAATCGACCGCTTCTTCAGTAAAAGAGCCGCAATCCTCACAGGCATACCCCGCCTGTAGCAAATATTTCTTTACAAAGTCTTTTGGTATAAGTCCGCGATGGTCGGTGGCGACAGCAATTCGCATAACTATCCTCCGTTTCCCGTCAATATTTTCCCACAGGCTATTTCAATTTCCGAAATGGATACCGTCCCTTGTCGGACTACAACAGGGATTTCTCCGGTAACATCAATGATAGTCGATTCCGTACCAGAGCAGCGGCCGCCATCGATGACCAAATCGATCTTATCCCCTAGCTGTTCCATGACCTCACGGCCGGTTAATGGATTAGGGTATCCACTCAGATTGGCACTGGTACCGACGATCGCGGTACCAATCCCGGAAATCAGGGCAAGAGGGACCGGGTGTGCAGGTATGCGCAGGGCAATGGTATTCTCCCGGGTCTTCAAATAAGACGGTACTTTTCCAGATGCCGGTAAGACAAGGGTAAGCGCCCCGGGGAGAAAGGCTTTGATCAGGCAATATGCCGTGGGCGAAACAGATGCCGCCAACTTCTCAATTTCGGATACATTGCTGACCAATACAGGAAGGGGCAGGTGGCGGGGCCGGGATTTCACCAGGAATACCTTTTCTACCGCTGCCGCCGAATCCATACTCGCGCCCAGTCCGTATACCGTATCGGTAGGATAGGCGATCACGCCGCCGCAGCGCAGGATTGCAATCCCCTGCTCGATCTGGTTCTGCAAGTCGACATTTATACTCACAAGAACTCGCTTTTAAACACAATGACTTACAGAATCAGTATAACACAGGATTTTTTATACCCGTGATTTCCGCCAGGGATAAGCAATGAGAAAGGCCAGGCCCCAAATAAAATCCACCACCAGAAAGGAGATGTTCACAGCATTGATTTCCACATAAGATCGGGTCAAGGCATAGACAACGAAAACCACCGATAAAGCTATTTTCAGTATAACAAACTTGATCCAGGAGATGTCTTTCAGCGGATCCCGGCCCGCCGCCGCCAGCCAGACACCGGCAGCGAGATAAACAGCGCCCAGCATACCAATGGTCAATTTAGTAAAACTGGAGATATCGGCAACGTCAAAAAGGGAATCGGACAACCAATCGGGGAAGAAGATACCAGCTAAGCCTAAAATGATAAGTAAAATCCCATAAGCCCACAGAAGTACCTTAAGTACACCGAACATGATACACCTCCCTTTCGAAATAGTCGGACTTGAAATATGTTACAAGGATATACCAGTTGCTATAATACAATCAATATAAGCTTCAGGCACCAACACAATATTGCCGCCGTTTAAACCAAGCGGTATTCTGATTTTTTTCAAGGGAGTAATAGGAAAGTCATGAAAAACGAAACGATAAATGAGGAAGCCGGACTACACCGCCGCCTGGGTTTATTCGCAACTACCCTGGCCGGAGTAGGGGTGATACTGGGGGCGGGGATATATGTGCTGGTGGGAGTCGCCGCCAAACAAGCGGGAAACATGGTCTGGCTATCGTTTCTTTTGGCAGCCATCGTAGCTGGTTTTACCGGGATTTCCTATGCCCGCTTAAGCCGCCTCCGCCCCAAGGACGCCCCTGAATTTCAATACCTGAATCTCGCTTTCGGGAAGATTCCCGCGTTCCTGGCCGGCTGGCTGATTATATGGGCAACCGTGATTTCCGCAGCGGCGGTCGCTCTCGGATTTGGCGGGTACCTGGAGCATCTCTTCGGAATATACGGCCTGTGGGGCGCGATCGGCCTGATAGTGATATCCTCTTTCATTGTTTTTCTCGGCGTAGGGCAATCCGCTTTACTGGCAGGAATACTGACCGCGGTGGAAGCGATCGGGTTAATCATCATTATCAGCATCGGTATCCCTTCTCTAGGAGAGGTCAATCTCCTGGAGACACCGGCGGGATTCATGGGAGTGGTTGGGTCAGCTTCACTGGTATTCTTCGCCTATCTTGGCTTCGAAGGCATGGCTAATCTATCCGAAGAAATGAAGAATCCGGTACGGGACCTGCCGAAAGCGATGCTGCTGTCACTTGGGATCGGCACCTTTTTTTATATCCTGGTCTCGATCGCAGCGGTTAGCGTCCTGGGCTGGGAAGCATTAAGCCAATCAAATGCCCCGCTGGCAGCGGTGGCAGCACAGGCATTGGGAGATAAAGCCGACCTGGTATTAACCTGGATTGCCCTGGCTTCGACGGCAAATACCGTACTGCTGCTGCTATTCGCTTCTTCACGGGCTTTGTGGGCCATGTCTTGTGCCGGAGTTTTGCCTATGGGCTTGTGTGTGATCGGGACAAAGCGACGTACCCCATGGCTGGCCATTTTGATCGTGGGCAGTATCACGGTAGCTTTCTCACTGATCCGCAGCATCGAAAATATCGCCGAATTCACCAATTTTGCTGTGCTGCTGGCATTCGCGGGAGTTAATACCGCCGCCGTTAAAATATTCGCCCGGGACAATCCCAACCGCCGTTTCAAACATTTCTGGCTGGATATCATCCTTCCCGTTATGGGAATATTGACTTCACTTGGGCTGGCAGTTACCCTGGGCTGGGCAGCTGCTTTATTCGGAGCAGCGTTACTGGCTACCGGGTTTATTGTTTACTTAATCATGAGACGCTATATACCGGAATAAAGCCGCAAAAGAACGAACCCGCTTGACCCCCGTTTCATTGATGATAGAATGTAAAACGTGAAACAACCTGAAAAGAATACCAGCGGCAAGCATACCAGGACCAGTTCTTTCGGCAGCCCCGGGAGAGAAGCCCATGATGCTACGGTTTTTTATCAAAGCCGTCTTTATAATCAAAGTCCATTAACCTTGCACGAGGATACTTCCTATAATACCATCCCCAGCCCGGTATTGGACCGGATATTCTGTAAATCCAGCGAATCCATGGATGAACTGCCGGATAACAGCATCCACTTGATGGTTACCTCCCCGCCTTATAACGCTGCCAAGGAGTATGACAAAGACCTTACCCTGGAAGAGTACCGGACATTTTTAAAATCAGTCTTTACCCAAGTTTACCGGAAACTCATCGACGGCGGCCGTGCCTGTATCAACCTGGCCAACCTCGGCCGTAAACCATATATCCCGCTACATGGATATGTAATCGGGGACATGCTGGATATCGGGTATTTGATGCGCGGGGAAATCATCTGGAACAAATCCGCCAGTGCCGGCAGCTCCACTGCCTGGGGATCCTGGCGCTCGGCAACAAACCCGGTATTGAGAGATGTCCACGAATATATCCTGGTCTTTTCCAAGGGTTCCTTCAACCGCAATCATAATCAGGGATTACGATCGACAATTTCCCGTGATGAATTCCTGGAATTTTCCAAGAGTGTATGGAATTTCCCGGCGGAATCCGCACGGCGTATCGGCCACCCGGCACCCTTTCCCATCGAGCTGCCATACCGCCTGATGCAACTTTATACCTATGTTGATGAAGTAGTACTCGACCCCTTTTGCGGCAGCGGCAGCACCTGCCTTGCCGCGTTAAAGTCCGGACGGCATTATATTGGTTACGATAATCAGGCAGACTATGTTAAACTGGCAGAGAAGAGAATAAAACAATTACTTGCTCAGGGAACTCTAAAGTTACCCCTGTAGAATGGAGATAACAATATGGTTGAGCCGGTAAGAACCCGTTTTGCCCCCAGCCCCACCGGATTTATGCATGTGGGCAATCTGCATAGTGCTTTTTTCGCCTGGTTGTTTGCCCGGCACAATAATGGGAATTTTGTCTTACGTATCGAAGATACCGATAACATACGCAAAGTTGAAGGCTCCGTTGAAGTCATACTTGAAGGCTTTAAGTGGCTTGGGCTGGATATCGACGAAGGACCGGAAGCAGGCGGCCCATATGCTCCTTATTTTCAATCAGAGCGTCTTGAGCTTTACCATAAGGCAGCGGAACAACTGATCGCGAGTGGACATGCCTATAAATGTTATTGTTCCGAAGAACGATTAGAAAATATGCGGGAGTTCCAGAAACTAAGGAAACAACCGCCGGGGTATGACCGTCACTGCCGAGACCTCAGCGATGAGGAAAGAAAAAAGCTCGAAGCTTCGGGCATCACTCCGGTAGTACGGTTTAAAATGCCTACTACCGGTGAGACAAAATTTCATGACATTATCTGGGGAGACGTCACCTTCAAGAATGCCTTACTGGATGACCATATCATGTTGAAATCGGATGGTTTTCCAACCTATCAGCTGGCAAATGTGGTTGACGACCATATCATGAAAATTACGCATGTCATCCGGGCCCAGGAATGGTTATCGAGCACCCCGCGTCATATCCTGGAGTATGCAGCCCTGGGATATACCCCGCCCCAATTTGCCCACTTGCCGCGGCTTCTCGGCTCTGACCGGTCCAAACTAAGTAAACGTCACGGCTCGGTTTCTGTCAATGATTACCGGAATGATGGATATCTGCCCGAAGCGATGATGAACTTCATGGCGATCCTGGGTTGGTCACTTGATGATAAAACTGAGATATTTACCAGGCAAGAACTGATCGAAAATTTTTCTCTCGAGCGCGTGAGTAAAACCGACGCGGTGTTTAACATTGATAAGCTCAACTGGCTCAACGGTGTTTACATGAGAAAACTCAGCCCGGAGGATTTTGTCCGACGTGCGCTGCCTTTCCTGGAAAGAGACCTGCCGGATGAAGTAAAACGGCCGTTATCGCTTGCCTTTATTAAAGAAGTCCTGCCCCTGGTGCAGGAACGAGTGAAGATACTCAAAGAGGTAGCTCCTCTCACCAGATATTTTTTCACCGATAAACTGGAATATGAGGCAAAACTACTGCTCGGAAAGGACATGACGCCTCAAGCTACAAGCGGCGCCCTGACCGAAGCCAGAAAAAGACTTACCGGACAGGAACCGTTCGATGCCGTAAGCCTGGAAGCCATGTTACGGCCGTTGGCAGCAGAACTTAATTTAAAGACCGGGCAGCTTTTCGGCGCCCTGCGGACGGCAGTCAGTGGCGAGACCGCCACACCACCATTATTCCAGATGATGGCGGTACTGGGAAAAGACTGCTGTCTCAAACGTATCGATGAGGCGATTACGAAGCTGGTTCAATTGCCTGCATAAGGATGCTGGATATTTGTTAATCATCAGGAAGATGGTTGCGGCAGACCTTGCTGCCGTGACTGAAATATATAACGAAGCCATCCTGACCACTACGGCAACCTTCGACAGCCAGCCTAAAACACTGGTGGAACAGACGGCATGGTTCACGGCACATGATCAAAAACATCCGCTGCTAACGGCAGAACAGGACCAGGAAGTGATTGCCTGGGCGTCTCTCAGTGAATATTCACCACGCCAGGCTTACGCCAATACAGCTGAACTGTCAGTCTATGTTAAGTCAGGCTTCCGGAACCGCGGGATAGGCAAACAACTGATAACAAAAACCCTCACTGCCGGACGTGATGCCGGGCTGCACACCGTTCTCTCACGCATCGTAGAAGGGAATGACAGTAGTATACACCTCCATGAATTTTCCGGATTCATTACAGTCGGCATCATGCGCGAAGTTGGTTATAAATTCGGAAGGCTTCTTGACGTACGTATCATGCAGCTCATTTACACTCAGGGAATCAAGTCATGAACGAGAATCAGTTTGAACCCGGTTACCTCAAATTATACCGTTCCGGTGAGTTAGCTCTCCGCGTGGCAGCTCTGGAAGCCCGGCTGAAAAGGTGTGATATCTGTCCCCGGCAGTGCTTCGCCAACCGGGCACAGGATGAACGGAAATTCTGCCGTTCCGGAGCTTTACCGATCGTAGCCAGTGTCTGCGCCCACCACGGAGAGGAACCGGTATTGTCCGGCAGCAGAGGTTCCGGCACGATTTTCTTCAGCAACTGCAACATGCACTGCGTTTACTGCCAGAATCACCAGATCAGCCAGGACCCCGGGAAACAGCAAGCCAACGAAATATCCGGCAGCGAACTGGCAAAAAAAATGCTTTATCTCCAGGATGGGCTGCACTGCCATAATATCAACCTCGTTTCGCCAACCCACTTCGTCCCCCAGATAACCCGGGCAGTCCTGGAAGCAGTACCGATGGGACTGCAGATCCCCCTGGTATACAATACCGGAGGCTATGACCGGGTAGAGACGATTTCCCTGCTTGACGGTATTATCGATATCTATTTACCGGACTTAAGATATGCTTCGGAAAGATGGGCGATGAAATACTCCGGCGCTGCATATTATGTAAAGCATGCCCGCGCCGCCATCAAGGAGATGTACCGGCAAGTGGGCAACCTGTTAGTGGATGATGAGGGTATCGCTGTCAAAGGCCTGATCGTTCGGCATCTGATTCTACCCAACAACCTGGCCGGCAGTGAAGATACCCTGACGTGGCTGGCGACAGAGCTTTCACCGAACGTGAACGTCAGCATTATGTCACAGTATTATCCGGTACACCAGGCAATAGAAATACCAGATCTGGCGCGAAAAATAACGACGGAAGAATATTCTTACGTCGTCGATATAGTAAACAGGTTGGGTTTAGAAAACGGATGGCTGCAGGAAATAGGCGCCGATGCTAACTACCGGCCGGATTTCGAAAGAGAAAACCATCCCTTCGAACACTAAAGATAAACCAGACCGGGTCAACCACTAATACGACACCCGGTTGAGATGATTTATCGTCCTTTTCGCTTTCTTCGGGTTACCGGCAGCCTTAGCTTCAGGCCGCTGACCTTATCTTTCTTATTAACATTCGTGACGAACTTGTCCAGATCGGGTAATGGCTTTTCCGCCGTTTTCGATTTTGTAGGCATTTTTTTCCTTTCCTGATTTTTGGACCAAGAATTTATTCTACCACAGGCAGATAAAAAACTGAAACGCCAACATTATTGATTGTTATGTAATTTATTCTTACCTGGTTTTGATCGATCGATAAGATAGGGAGTCCTGCGTTCTAGAACGAGAGAAGTGTACTTGTTTAAACTCATATTATGGGCAGCTGCTTCTTGAGCCAGAGAGGCATGTAACTCCGGGTCGACTCTGACATTAAGGTTGCCACTGTACTTTTCTTTTGGTTCGGGTATCGTGATACCGTCTCTTATATATGCTTTGATAGCCATTAACATATGGGTATTCATACATGCTAAAGCTTCCTGGATGGTTTCCCCGTCTCCAATAACATGAGGCAGTTCTAGAACACGGGCGATATAGCAGGTTTTCTGATTATTGTCCAAATCTTTTTTTACAACATATGTATACGGTAATTCCATGTAGTACTTTAAGTTCTTTTTCATCAGAGTTATACCTCGCGTTGTTCATCGATTATCTTCAACAATTCTTCTACATAATGATGGCCGACAGGATTTTGTCTCTTGAAAGGAAACCGCACTTTCCCGATACTGGCTAGAGCATGATTGCCACCAAACTCAAGCTTTCCGTAACGGCACACCAACCATTCAAAATCTTCCTGGCTGACATTCCGCGGATTCTCCCTGATCTTGTCTTCCCTTTTTCCTGCTCTACTCATACGCAGTTATGCTACCATATATGGTAGCATAGTTCAAGACAACATACACCGACATAAAGAAACACTACTTGTAGAATCACCGGAGAAAGCCGGGTCTTAAAACTCGGTTAGATCTCCGGCTGGCACCTGGCACAATAATAAGTACCACGGCCGCGCAGCTTCATCCATTGGATGGGATTACCGCATTTTGGACAAACCTTGTCGCGCTGATGGGCAACTTTAAAGGCTTCAAAGGCTTTGCCCATCTCGCCACTGGGACGGTAATAAGTAACTTCACTGGCGCCCTTATTCAAAATACCCAGATTTAGCACTTCCCGGATCGCCTTGTACAGCCTCTTGATCTCTATTTTAGTCAAGCTGTTGGCACACCGCAGGGGGTTAATACCAGCCTCGAAAAGGGCTTCGTCGGCATACATATTCCCCAATCCGGCAATTAATTCCTGGTCAAGAAGTACTGCTTTCAAAGGCGCCTTACGCTTTTCCAGGAGATGAGCCAGCAACTGCGGAGTAAAAGATGCTTCCAGCGGTTCCGGTCCCAATTTACCGGTGACCGGGGTGACGTCCTGGACTACCATCATCCGGGCAAATTTGCGCGGGTCGCGGAAGTATATTTTACGATTACCGTCGAGGTGAATGACCGCCCGGATATAGTTATTCAGTTCTTCCGGCGGATTGACCAACAGCGAACCAGTCATTCTCAGGTGGGCAATCAGGGTATCATCACTATCCAGTTTAAAAAGTAGGTATTTAGCCCGGCGGGAGAGGCTGGTGATCTTCCGGCCAATCACTCGTTTTTTAAATTCTTCGGGTGACGGTTGCTTGATAATGCCTTCCCAGTTCAGGGTAATGCCGGTGATGGTTTGTCCGGTGACATAGGGCAACAGGTCGTTTTTTACGGTTTCAACTTCAGGTAGTTCCGGCATATTTTCTCGCTTTTCATTTCATCTCACCCCAGTTCCGCCCCACTTTATTATCTACTTTAACCGGGATGCTGAGTTTGATGGCATTCGACATCAACTGCGGCACCAGTTCCCGCATCTCTTTCAACTCAATTTCCGGTATCTCGAAGACCAGTTCGTCATGTACCTGGAGTAGCATCTTACTCTTCAGGCCACGTTTGCTCATTTCCTGGAAAAGGTTAATCATGGCAACCTTGATGATATCAGCTGACGTGCCCTGTACCGGCATGTTGATCGCCATCCGCTCAGCGGCTTGCCTGACCTGGCGGTTCGGCGAATTCACTTCCGGGATAGACCGTTTTCTGCCCAGTAAAGTCTGCACATAACCTTTTTCCCTGGCCTGCTGCCTGGTTGCTTCCAGGTACCTGGTAACGCCGGGGTATTTTTCGAAATACGAGGAGATAAATTTGGCGGCTTCTTCCCGGGAAAGTTCGGTCGCCTGCTCTAAACCATATTCACTCATGCCGTAAATAACCCCGAAATTTACCGTCTTTGCCACGCGCCGCATATCCGGGGTGACGAATAAAGGCATTACCCCGAACAACCGGCTGGCCGTCGCGGAATGGATGTCTTCATCCTTACGGAAGGCTTCAAGTAAACCCTCATCTTGGGAGAGGTGGGCCAGGGCCCGCAGATCGATCTGAGAATAATCGGAACTCATCAGGTAAGATCCTTCCGGGGCGATAAAGGCTTGCCTGATCTCCCGGCCCAACCCGGTGCGAATGGGGATATTCTGTAAATTAGGATCGCTCGAGGATAAACGGCCGGTAGCCGTCTTAGTCTGATTGAAAGAGGTATGTACCCGGCCGGTCTTTGCGTTTATCAATCCCGGCAAAGCATCCACGTAGGTTGATTTCAGCTTTGACAACTGGCGGTATTCCAGTATCGGGCTGATGATCTTGTGCTCGCTGCGTAGTTCTTCGAGGATGTCCGCTCCTGTCGAATAACTACTGCCTTTTTTACGAGCCGGCAGTTTCAATTCCTGGAATAATATTTCGCCTAATTTCTGAGGAGAATTGATGTTGAACTGCCGCCCGGCATAGTTATATATCTCCCCTTCAAGCCTGGATATTTGCTCTCCCAGATGGCCAGACATCTCTTGTAAGCGCAACGTATCCAGGAGTACGCCATTGCACTGCATATGCACCAGCACCGGCACCAGCGGCATCTCGACATCGGCGAACAACGGCCATAATTCCTCATGCTTCAGTTCCGGTTCAAAAACCCTGGTCAACCGCAAAGTCATATCGGCATCTGCAGCGGCATATCCAGCGACACGGGCAATATCGACCTGGGCCATCGTAACCTGTTTCGCTCCAGTACCGATCAACGAAGTGATCGGGGCCATTTCCACGCCCAACCGTTCGAAAGCCAGGGCTTTCAAGCCCAGTGATTTTTCACTCAACAAATGGGCAGCGATCATGGAGTCAAAAGTCAGGTTATTAACCGCAACACCTTGCTGGCCCAGGACAGTAGTATCGTAATTTGCGTTATGCGCCGTCTTAGCCAGTAGCATATCGCTAAATAGGGGACGAAGATGTTCCAGAACAACCGGTAGCGGCAGTTGCGGTTCGGTTAACAGGCCGACATGTCCTACCGGGATATAGAAAGCTTCTCCCGGAGCCGCTGCAAAGGAAAACCCGACGATATCAGCCAGCATCGGATCCAGTCCGGTAGTCTCCAGGTCGAAAGAGAAAGTCCCGGCTTCGTTCAACCGGGCAATCATTTTTTCCAGAGCGGGGATGGTATTTACTACGCTGTACTGCACCGGGGTTGTTTCCGGAGAGGGAGGCGGAGCCGGTTGCGAGGTGCCCTGTTCGAACATAGCCAGCTTACTTAACAGGCTGGCGAACCCCAATTCGCGGAAAAGGGCGGTAACCGTATCCCGGTCATAATTAGACACCTGGCATTGGACCAGGTCAAGCTTCACCGGCGCATTGGTCACGATGGTAGCCAGGGTCTTACATGTACGCGCAGTCTCTTCATTGTCCCGCAGCAGTGCCTGCAGCCGGGGGGGAGTGACTGCATCAAGGTGTCGATATATTTCCTCGATACTCCCGAACTGTTGGATCAATTTAACTGCCGTTTTATCGCCGATGCCGCGCACACCGGGTATATTGTCCGAAGTGTCTCCTACGAGTGCTTTCAAATCGGCAATATAACAGGGCTTGACACCGTACCGCTCCACCACCTGGGCATCATCATAAAGGATGGTATCACTAAACGTACCCTTCGGCCTGGGATATAATACCTTGATCTGAGCCGAAACTAATTGCATGGTATCGGCATCGCCAGTCACGATAACAGAATCGATGCCCTGCTGAGAAGCCTGGCAACTCAAGGTGCCGAGGACATCATCTGCTTCAAAGCCGTCCAATTCAAAGATGGGGATATGGAAAGCTGCGACCAACTGGCGGACACGACCGAACTGGTTGAGAAGATCATCCGGCGTTTTGGGACGGTTAGCCTTGTATTCATCGAACATTTCATGCCGGAAAGTGGGGGCAGCCTTATCAAAGGCAACTGCCCAGTGAGTTGGCTGCAGTTCGGTAACCGCCTTAAGCAGCATTGAAGCAAAGCCGTAGACCGCGCTGACAATCTCACCGGTCTTACTGGTCAGTGTCCGGCTTTTCTCAAAGGCATGGAAAGCCCGGTGGATGATGCCGTTGCCATCGAATAATACGAGGCGTGGTTCCGTCATGGAGGTATTATAACAGAGTTAGAGAATTGGAGTATTGTCCCTGGCGGCTAAAAATCATTTAGCGGTGCTGCATGAAGCGCCTTTAAGAAACTATTATCATTATGCCGTATCAAGATAAATCTTTCTCTTTCATAGCGGAAGGTAGTCAAGCCGCAGGTATCGACCATGACATTCCAGAAATGGGAATTATCCAGGCCGAGAAGAGCACAGACCAGTACTTTGATCACTACCCGGTGGGTAACTAAAACTACCGTACCGGAATGGGAGACCGTAGCTCCATGAACCACTTTCATTGACCGGTCCCGGACTTCGTCCAGTGTTTCACCGCCCGGCAACTGCACCTTTTCCGGTTGGACGGCCCAGAGTTGGAACGGCCGGGGATACTTCTGCTTGACTTCTTCGACCTGCAGCCCCTCCCATTCTCCGAAATTCAAATCGTTCAGGTGAGGAGTGATCTCGACCCCCAGGTGATGGTGCCCGGCGATGGCTTTAGCAGTGTTCAGTGCCCGTTTCAAAGGACTGGAATAGACAGCTTCGATGATATTTTCGCCCAGATATACTCCAAGTAGTTTAGCCTGTTTCCGGCCAGTCTCATTAAGGTCGATATCCGCCCGGCCGCGAAAGACCTCACCGACATTCCACTCAGTTTCTCCATGCCTTGCCAGGATGATATCCATTTGTGTATCTCCAGGATAAAGAATCTAATCCGGTGGTTTTCCGGATTGTATCGGCTACCCTGGCTCAACTTTTTCCACTTCGATGGTACACTCCGTAGCCAGGGCGGCAAACGCCCCTAACGCTGCCAGTAAAGGAGCCGCAACGATGGCAATCGCTCCGGCGGTAAGAGGGATTTCCATCACTACATTACCTTTCTGGATCACCCGTATTCTGCGGATATTACCCTCGTGAATCAGCTGTTTTACCTTCTTGACAACCTCTTCACCTGAAATAGTGTATTTTTCACTTTCAGCCATGTCTTACCCTCCCGGTGATATCACAGCCGCATATTAGTTTAGTCAGGTTGACATGTCAAACCACATAACAGCCTGACTGGCTTTACTCGATACCTTATCCAGCGCTATACTTAAGTATTGTTTCTTTTGGAGTTAATTCTCCTACCGGGATATGAGACGAATTAGCATTTTCTTCCACCCGCTAAAAGAGGCCGCTTGCAGCCTGGCACAGGAATTGACGGAAAACCTGCGTGGCCGTCATCTTGCCGTATGGCGGTCTTCCGCATGGGATTGGGAACAAGCCCGGCCCCAGATCGAGGGCAGTGACCTGATAATAACTATCGGTGGAGACGGTACTATTTTACGCGCCGCCCAGGCGGTTATGCCGTTGACGATTCCTATTGTCGGCATCAATCTGGGAAGGCTTGGTTTCATGACCGAACTCTCTGTTGATGAAACCATGAATAAACTCCCCCTCCTGTTAGAAGGGAATGGGAAAATTGATGCGCGCACAATACTGGATACGGAAATTACCACCAGGGAAAATATTACCAAAAAATACTATGCCCTAAATGACGTGGTAGTTGCCCGGGGCGGCATTGCCCGCCTGATCAATATCAAGACGGTGATCGATGAAGCGACTTTAACGACGCACCGGGCAGACGGAGTGGTAATATCCTCAGCTACCGGTTGTACCGGATATGCACTGGCGGCGGGAGGTCCGATATTACATCCACAGTCATCCGATATGGTACTGGTGCCGTTACTTCCGCACCTGGGATTCTCTTATCCCATGGTCATCCCCAACCCTAGTACATGCCGTTTGGTTTTGGAAAACCCAACGCCGGGAATAGTCAGCATCGACGGGCACATAAACCTTAGTTTAGCCTGCGGCGATATGGTAACAGTGAAGCCAGGCAGTATCAAAGTACATTTTTTACGAATTCATGATAACTCATATTACGGGTCTCTAGAACAAAGATTAAAAGGAAAATAATTCAACCATGCGAGTATTTAAAGCCAAGATTACCGATGTTCCCAGTATGCATAAACTGATCAATCATTTTGCCGATAAAGGCGAAATGCTGCCGCGTCCTTTAAGTGAAATATATGAAGGACTTCGCGATTATTTCGTCATCAGAGACAATGGGGCAGTGGTCGGTTGCGCGGCACTCCATATCAACTGGTCGGATATGGCGGAGATAAGATCGGTAGCCGTTGCCGAAGGATATCAAAAACAACATGTAGGGGCTCAGCTCGTTAATGCTTGTTTAAAAGACGCTTCAGAACTCGGGCTGCCGACGGTATTTTGCTTAACCTATAAACCGGCATTTTTTGAAAAAATGAAGTTTTCCCGGATCGACAAAATGGAACTGCCGCAAAAGGTATGGAATGAATGTTACCGCTGTGCCAAATTCCCGAACTGCGATGAAGTAGCCATGATCCTTCACCTGCAAACACCTGGCGAAGAATAATGATGAATCCTTGATCGGCTTTAAATCGACCTGATCAAATTCATAACATCAGGACTCGTGTTATGGCAATTGAAAAAACTACAGGAAGCAAAACCATTTATCAAGGCCATATAGTAACTCTACGAGTCGACAATGTAGAGACGGCTAACGGAAAGCAATCTATCCGCGAAGTAGTGGAACATACTGATTGTATATGCGTGGTGCCCGTAGACAACCAGGGGAACATCCTCATGGTAAAACAGTACCGTTATGCTGTAAATAAAGATCTGCTGGAAATACCAGCCGGTTTCGTTGAACCGGGTGAAAAACTGGAAGATGCCGTCCGCCGGGAAATGGGTGAGGAGACCGGATTTATCCCGGCCGTAGTCCGCCAAATCGGTGGTTTTTATACCTCACCCGGGTTCAGTACCGAATACCTGCACCTGTTTTCAGGCACTGACCTAAAACCAAACCGTTTAATCGCTGAAGATACCGAGGCTATCGAGGTAATCAAGGTCAAACCGGAAGAGATCGACGGCCTAATCACTTCGGGAGAAATCTGCGACGCCAAGAGCATTGCCGGGATTTATGCTTACCTACGTATGTGCAATTAACCGATTCTCCCTGACAACTGTCGTCCGCCCAGTAAGTGCATATGTAAATGTTGAACAATCTGCGAGCCTTCTTTACCGCAGTTGATAGTCAAACGGTATCCTTTTTCGGACATACCCACTTTCACAGCCAGTTCATTGGCTATTTTGGTCATACGCCCAATCAATTCATAATCTTGATTTTTCAAATCAAGCAGCGAGGTAATGTGTTTCCGGGGAACGATCAGGATGTGTACCGGGGCCACGGGTTGAATATCACGGAAAGCAACTATCTCTTCACCTTTGTAATCAAAATTTCCCAGAATCTCACCAGCGATTATCTTACAGAAAATACAATCCATATTTACGCCTTCCTAAATGACCAGAATACAGGTGATGGTATTATATGCCAACCGGACACACGGCAAAAGGGTGCGATATTGTAAAGCATTATTTTTCGCAGTTATCAAAAATGTTAGAATGAAATGAAATAACGACAAAGGAGACACCGTGAGTACTGAACCTGCCGTCTTCTATCTCTCCCTGGGATCAAACCTGGGCAGCCGGGAAGAAAATTTAAAGCAAGCCCTGGATCTTATTTCACACCGCCTGCGTCTGGGAATGGTATCAGGCATTTACGATACCAAACCGATCGGAAACAATCCGGACCAACCCCGTTTTCTAAATATGGCTTGTGAAGTTACTACGATGCTGCCGCCATCTGCGTTATTAGCTTTACTCCAGGGATTCGAACTGAAATTAGGCAGATTGCCCGGGAAGAAAAATGCAGCGCGCCCGATCGATATCGATATTTTACTTTGCGGTGATCTCGTCCTTGATACTCCCGTGTTAACGATTCCTCACCCGAGGATGGCGGAAAGAGAATTCGTCCTCGTACCAATGTCGGAGATAGCGCCTGATGCCGAGCATCCGGTATTGCATAAGACGATTAAGGAATTACTCAAAGCCGTCGCCGGTAAACAGGATGTGATCAAGTATGTTGCGGAGAGTGATGGCTAATGTATGAGATATCAGTAGAAACCGATTTCGATGCTGCCCATGCCCTGCGGGGTTACCAGGGTAAATGCGAAAACCTGCACGGCCACCGGTTCAAGGTTGCCGCCACAATACACGCCAGCAAGCTTAATAATATCGGACTGGCATACGATTTCACAGTTTTAAAAAAACAGCTCAATGAGATAATCGGCAGGTTCGACCATACTTCGCTCAACGAGACACCACCCTTCGATAAGATGAATCCCTCTTCGGAAAATATCGCACGAACAATATACGAACAGATGAAGGCACGCCTTACCGGAGAACCGGTTTCCCTGGTGAAAGTTGAGGTCTGGGAATCTCCTACCAGCCGGGCAGAATACCGGGAAGATTAAACAGGTCTCCCGGTATTTTCCAATGAAGCCATCCAATCTTTTTTGTTGATATCTACTATTTTAAAGCCAACGTTCTGGTACATCCTGATGGCGACCGGGTTCTCTGCCCAGAGATACAAATAATTGGTTGAGATTGCCCGGTGAAAATCAACCATATATTTCATCAACTCGGTGCCGTAGTGCCTACCCCGATACTCTTTATGAGTAAGAACATCACTCACGCTAGAATAACCGTTCATTATTTTTAAAGAAGCCTGGGAAACGACTTTTCCTTGGTCAAATAGTCCGAACAGGTGAAAATGGTCATCCTTAAAATGATATTTCAACACATTTATAGACCAATCACCGGCATCTTCGGTGTGTATCAAATCAATCAGGTCCTGGGTTAATTCCCGTACTTGACGGATATCGGCGGCGGCAGAACGAAGGGGAAAACCATTATCAGGAAAAAGCATAAATACACTGTCCGGTACTTTTACCGTAAAACCAAGAGTATCAAGATGGGGACGTAAGATTTCAAGCTCGTTATCGATATATGCATGGTATAGCCGAGGCGTGATATCAAGATTGGTATAAAATTTTATCACACTCCGGATTGCCGAGTCCGGATCACGGAAATCAGTAATTATGGCATGATTGCTGTCGTAAGACATGGGATTGAGGGCATTATGGTACAGGATACCATACTCCGTGACCGTTTTATCGGTAAACGAATCGTAATAAGAAAGGTCTTGCTTGAGCATGTCGGCGACGTTAAACACACAAATCCCCCTGAAAAAATTAAAAAACCAGGAATGATAACGATTAGTTTGTTTTCGATGGTGGCAGCAAGTTGGGAATGGTCTCTTTAATAGGATAGGTATGGTTACATTGTGCACAGAATAATGAACCGCTGACGATTTCTTTTTTGTGTTCCTCGGTGACCGTCAGTTTGAGTTCACCTTTACATACCGGGCAGGCCAGGATATCCATCAGTTCACGTTTCATAAGCGAAATTATAGCATACCTCACATTAATTCTTCCCGTACTTTGCCAAAGCCCGGGTACGTATCCCTCCCCGCTCTCCAAAATCAGCCTCAATCGTCATTGAAATCGGGCTCAATAATTTCACCAGGTCATTGAGCATCCGATTTACTGCATGCTCCTGAAGGATGCCCACATTGCGGAATGAAGTAAGGTAGTATTTCAGAGATTTAAGTTCCACCAGTTTTTTATCCGGAACATAAGTAATCATTAAGCTGGCGAAATCAGGTAGCCCGGTCCAGGGACATACAGAAGTAAACTCGTCCGTCTGATATTCCACTTCGGTATTCGATCCGGAATACTCAAACGGTATACTTTCCAGGACCATGGTATCGATAAAATCTTCTTTATGGATATCAAAACGCCGGGAGGCGTATTTGTCCATTTTCATCTGATACGCTCCTTCAATATGATCAAGGTTATTCTAGCATCATTTGCAATCTTAAGTTAATCCAGATAAACTCACAGGCATATCTATTAACAGAATAAAGCTATGATTGGCAGTGAAAAAGTTGGGTCAGTAATTGCCGCCGCCGGTGCCAGCCAGCGGATGTTGGGTGTCGACAAGATATTTGCCGACCTCGATGGCGCTCCGGTGATATCACGTGTCCTTACTACTTGTCAGGAATGTAACGCGGTTGACCAGATAATCGTGGTGATAAATCAGGACAACCTTGAGAGGATGAAGAACCTGGCAGCGTCCATTTCATGGCCTAAATTAAGCGGGATATATGAGGGAGGGGAAAGACGCCAGGATTCGGTAATCAGGGGGCTGGAAATGCTGCAGGACTGCCGGTGGGTGGTGATTCAGGACGGAGCCCGGCCTTTGGTTACCACTGAATTGATAACACAAGGCTTAGAGGCAGCAGCAGAGACTGGGGCGGCGATCGCAGCGGTACCGGTTACCGATACGATAAAAATCGCCGGTGACAATCTTATTATCCAGGGGACACCACCACGTCGGAATCTATGGGCGGTTCAGACACCACAAGTTTTCCGTTTCGACATTATCGAGGCCGCCTATAAACAACTCAAGGTCGATGTATCCGATGATGCCGGGGCAGTAGAACGCCTGGGATACACGGTTAAACTCTACCAGGGTTCTTATGATAACATAAAAATTACTACTCCGGACGACCTGGCAATCGCCGGGGTATTATGGCGGAAACATGGCCGGTAAACAACGTATTGGCATCGGGCATGACGTCCACCGGTTTGTTGCCGGACGTAAACTTGTGCTGGGCGGCGTGGAAATTCCATATGAAAAGGGCCTTGACGGGTGGAGCGATGCCGATGCCCTGATCCACGCGATAATCGATGCCTTATTAGGGGCGGCAGGGATGGGTGATATCGGCCGGCATTTTCCTCCCGGTAATCCCGATTATAAAGGTATTTCCAGTCTCAAGCTATTGGCAATAGTTGAACGTTTGCTAACCAAAACCCGATGGCGGGTTGGGAATATCGATACTACCATCATCACCGAACAGCCGCGACTCAGCAGTTATATCGAAAGCATGCGAATTGAGATAAGCCGCATTTTGGATATATCTATCGACCAGGTCAACATCAAAGCCGGAACTTCCGAGGGAATGGGGTTTACCGGGCGGGGGGAAGGCATCGAGGTTTTCGCAGTAGCCTTAATCGAAATTATCGAGTAATATTTGATATGAGTTACTTAAATTTGATGCTGGAGCCGCTTTTTATTACGAACACGATATTCATTACCTGCATGTGTCCCCTGCCCCGTGCGAGGGGCATCTTTTAAGTATTTTCATACTTGAGTTGATAATTACCATAAAGAATTTCCCGGCCTGATATCCATTAATGATTGAATAATTATGAGGTGAAATACCCAATGAAAATAACCAATACTATGTCCGGGCATAAAGAAGAGTTCACTCCTTCTGGAGATAAGGTCACCATGTATGTCTGTGGAGTGACTCCTTATGCTGAGTCACATCTCGGGCATGCGATGTTTGCCGTCGTTTTCGATACTGTCCGGCGGTATTTACTATACCGCGGCTACAAGGTTTCTTATGTGCGTAACATCACTGATATTGAAGATAAAATAATCGAACGGGCGAACAAAATGAGCATCCCGACAAGGGAATTAGCCGAAAAGTTCGCCAACCGGTTTTTTGAAGATATGGGCATGCTCAATGTGATGAAACCGGATGTTACCCCTTATGCTACAGAAGAAATACCGAAGATGCTGGAAGTGATCGCCGGGCTGGTAAATAAGGGCCATGCCTATCCAGCCGGGGGCAGCGTATACTTCCGGGTACAGAGCATGCCCGACTACGGAAAGCTATCACACCGGACTCTGGATTCGATGATGGCCGGGGCCCGCATCGAACCAGGCGAAGAAAAAGAACATCCCATGGACTTCGCTCTGTGGAAAGCGGCCAAACCGGGAGAACCTTCCTGGGACAGTCCCTGGGGAAAGGGGCGGCCGGGCTGGCACATCGAATGCAGTGCCATGTCCCTGCGATATTTAGGAGAGCAGATCGATATCCACGGAGGCGGCCAGGACCTGATATTCCCGCACCACGAAAATGAAATTGCCCAATCAGAGTGTTTTACCGGGAAAAAGCCGTTCGTAAAATACTGGATGCACAACGGGATGCTGCAGCTGGGAACGGAAAAGATGAGTAAGTCCCTCGGCAACCTGGTCACCATCCGGCAAGTGCTGGAGAAACACAGCGGCGACGCGGTCCGGTTATTCATCCTGGGATCTCATTACCGGAGCCCCCTGACATATTCGGAGGAAACCCTATCAGCGGCCGAATCAGGTGCAGAACGGCTCCGGCAAGTCGCCGGCATAGTACCAGGCGGGCAAGTTCCGGCAAACATCGATATAGAAGCTTACCGCACCCGGTTTCATGAAGCAATGGATGATGACTTCAATACCCCGCAGGCGATCTCGGCGGTATTCGACCTGGCACGGGATATCAACCGGGAACGGGATGCCGGACATGACATCGCCACGGCCA
>CAZSHH010000048.1:0-21064 GCA_964606525.1 uncultured Dehalococcoidales bacterium | reverse complement strand
ACCATTTTCTCAACTGGGTGTTGGGGGAGTGGGAGGAGCTCCTTTCGATACGGTCTCCAGTTACCTGAGAGGGATGAGAGGTTCCATGATGGATATGTTCCGCCAGCCGGACAAATTGATCAAAGCTTGCGACTTAATACTGGACCGGAGGATCGCTAATGCTAAACCGGCTACTCCTGCGCAGAGGAAAAACCCGCTTCGTGTTGGTATGCCATTATGGCGTGGCGATAAAGTGTTTATGTCAGAAAAGCAATTCGACAAATTTTATTGGCCGGGTTTAAAACGGGCTTTACAGGCCGTAATTGATCTTGGCTATGTTCCCATCCCATTCTTCGAGGCAGAATTTGGCGATCGCCTGGAACGATTGTTAGAGTTGCCTAAAGGAAAAATCATCGCTTCAGTCGAAGAGGTTGATGCGGCCAGAGCCAGGAAAATCCTGAAAGGGCATACCTGTGTGTTAACCCGAGGGCCGTTCTCACTGGAAAAAGCCACTCCCCAGGAAGTAGTTGATTTTTATAAAGGTGCATTTGACCGGTATGGGAAGGGAGGCGGAATTATATTTAATGTTAGATTACCTGATGATGCCAGTGTAGCTGAAGTAAAAAAAATCCTGGCTGAGATTAAAGATTACTGCCGGTATTAGTCGAGACCGGAAAAAAACTTCATATAGACACACAAAATACGGGATGGAAGGAAGCCATCCCGTATTTTGTTGTATTTCATTCATCGAGATATCAATCATGACAGATACATCTTGCATTCTAACGCTAAGACGGATACACTTGCATACATGAAAATAGTACGTTTTGAAACTCAGGGCGCAGAGCGTTATGGGATATTAGAAAATGGCATTATTAGTAGTATCACGGCGCCTTCCGTTGGTACTGTCCGGGAGACAGACGAGACATTCAAAATCGAAAAAGTGAGATTACTGGCACCGTGTGTTCCAACGAAGATAATCGCTGTTGGAGTAAATTACAGGAGCCATGCTTCCGAGCTGGATCACCAACTGCCAGAGAGGCCGTTAATTTTCTTAAAACCACCGACAGCGGTAATCGGACCGGAAGAAAAAATAATATATCCTGTTACCTCACATCAGGTAGATTATGAGGGTGAACTTGGGGTTGTTATCGGTAAATTAACAAAACATATACCCCGGGAAAGAGCCAGAGACTGTATCCTGGGATATACCTGTTTTAATGATGTAACAGCGCGAGATCTGCAACAAAAAGATGGACAGTGGACCCGGGCGAAAAGTTTCGATACTTTTGCTCCTATCGGGCCCTGGATTGAAACGGAACTCGACGATACTAACTTGCCTATCGAAACACTGGTTAACGGCAAAGTGGTCCAGAGAGGAAGCACGCATGATATGGTATTTAGTGTACCGGAATTGATTAGTTTTATTTCCGATATCATGACTTTGATACCAGGGGACATAATTGCCACGGGGACACCCGGTGGCATCGGGCCGATGCAGCCGGGAGATGTCGTTGAAGTGAAAATAACACCAATCGGCATCCTGCGTAATTATCTGATGAAAGAAAGTTGAACGATGAAGGTTGAAATTTTTGACAACAGAACTTTTTGCCATTTAAACCGGGAGGAAACGATTATATGAACTTCAATCAGCTTTCCTGGGGGGCATTTTGTTTCTATTACCGGTTATCCGGTGACAGCCGGTATTGCAGGATCATGAGTGACACGGCATTTTTACAGAGACTAAGGAATAATCCGGAAAACATTACTCCAGCAGAGTTCGAAGAAAAAGTCCTCCTCGACCACATTAATGTGGAAAATTATGATTTATTGGTAGGCCATAACCTCGCCCGAAACATCTTGGAAAAGATAATTGAGCTTCATCCCGGCATTGCTTCTTTATACAATTTAACCCTTCTTGATTGTGATTTAAATGATAGAGATACTTTGTCGAAAATCAACAAAGTATACAGTACGTTATACTCAGTACGAGGCTTGTGGTTAACCGGGGTATCAAAAATTGCACACCTGTTAAATGACCGGTTGTTTGCAATATTAAACCTGGATATATCAAATCATTTTACCTTGATTGAAGGTAATACAGGCCTGCTACAATGGTTGAAAGTAACCCAGCAAAATGCGATGGAAGTAACGAGAGACTTTGTGGACAGCGGATTAGGAATTTCTCCTGAAAAATACCTGTCAGAACACCTTGGTTATACTGAAATAGGCGTAGATAAGTCATTACTAAAGTTTTTAGATGAATATTTCTGGCTACGCTTTGGCGACAACCTGCCAGTTCCACCCCGCTGGATTCCTCCTTTCCTTGAGGGTAACAATGAAGAGAATGAGGTTGAATCGCGGAGAGTCTTTTAACATGTTGCTTAAGTGTTGATCATTGTTATCAGGAAATATATTTCGATATATAATAATATTCAGGTAGAATTTACTGACGAATTTGATTTATCATTATATAGTGATAATAATGATGATCGTTAGTCTTAAATAACCTTGACACATGACAATGGTTGTTGTATTGTTTTTGACACAGGTTAATAAAAGATTACACTGATCATCCTTACTCACTCACGATAGAGAAACAAGGGGGCAGGATGGAGACAAAAGTAAGCCATACACGAGAAGACAATAGTGCTACGGGTGAATACAGGGAAGCAGTCAAGAGACTCATCGAAACCGAAGTAGGTAACATTATCGATGAGGAAATCAGAAAAGCAGCACGCGAGCTGGTCGAAGAACAGCGGAAAGCAATCAGGGAAGCAGTCGAAGAACATAAGTTAGTTATCAGGCAGGTAGTAGAAGAAGAGAAAAAAGCTATCTGGTCAAGGCTGGAAGAACTGAGAAGATCGATAATCCGGCTGGGTATGGGCTAAAGTATCAAGAAACCCAGGTGGATATTCTAACAAGTTATTACGTACCTAACCTATATTCGGGTTTTCACCGGACCCCTTCCGGCCAGACCGCTCGTTATCTAAAATTATACTGTCTGATTAATTAAATAGGGCAGGATACGAAGTGGTTTGGTGGCAAATAGTCCTCATTGTAGTTTTAGCTATCTTGGCAGGTCTTGGGGTAGGTTATGTCATAAATAAGCTTTTCATGCGCATAATGCCTGCCTTTAGGAAAACCAGGAAACATCCAGTCACCAGCAACCCTATAGTGACTGTAGCAAGTCATGTAAACATAGAACCCACTGTGCCTGATCTCTTTGCAGAAATCGAGTACAACCGGCGCATCGCAATAAAAGAATGGACTGGTGAACTACAGTCGTTTCAAACTCATGCCTGGGATAATCGCGGAGATGAAGTACATTCATTGGCGGTTGAAATAAGGAACGAGTTAACGGAAGCTTATTCTGACATGGCTTTAGCAAATAGTATCTCCTGGTTATCAACCGAGATGTCTCGCAGAAGCCCAAGTCTTGATGAAAGCTATAACAAATTAAAAGCCAGTGTGGCCGCCAGGCTAAATAAAGTTAAGGTTCAGCTTACAGAAGAAGGATCATTAATCGAAACCGATAGCTTAAAGTAAAAAATCCTCGTTCATTAATCGGAATCCAGGCTGACAAATTTACCACCCAACTGCCCGTATCGGCATTCGTACTATCAATCCTATTACCATATACTCATTGATGGCTCAGTGGGTTCAACTATAATAAAGTTAAGAGATGAACAGGTAGGTTGTCGATGAATCCGAATCCAGGCGCGAATAGAGATATTGTTGAACTCTGGGGAAGGGAGTTCAACATCGTCAAAAACGGTCTATCGGAAGCGCAGGTAATTTCATTTGTTAATGACCTTGCCAAGCAACATGATATTTTGTTGCAGCGGCAAGAACACTTAGCAGCATTGACCAAACTGGCGGAGAGGACAGTCTCCGAAGCGGACAAACTGGCTGATGAAATGAAGCAGGATGCCAAAAAACAGGCAAAAAGCGAAGCCAGTAAAATCATAGCGGATGCTGAGGCTTCAGCGAAAAATCAATCGGAAAGGATAATCAGTGAAGCTGAAGCAAAGGCTGAACAACTAATAAAGGAAAAAGAAGCTCATGCGATGACTGCGGCTGCTGAACAAGCAGAAGCCATAAAATCCACCGCAGAAATGTTGGCAAGTGAAACTAAGAGAGATGCCGAAGCGGAAGCTAAAAAAATAATCAGCGAAGCTGAAATCCGGGGACGGCAACTAATCGAAAAAAAAGAAGCAGAAGCGATCACCATTGCTACGGAAAGGGCACGGAAAATTCTAGACGATGCCCGGAAGGAAGCCGCGAACCTTTTAGAAACCGAAAAACGGAGGATCCAACCGGAATTGGATCAATTTGTCAAGAATCTGCGTGGAAAACTCCAGTCCGAACTAGATGATTTAAAGAGTCATATCGGTTCACTGGAAACACAATTTGAAGGAATAATGCCGCAAGCATCAATCGAGTCATTTTTTCCACCTGTTAACAAGCCGGACAAAACCGAGACTTTTATTGACCTGGTAAAAGAACCGGTACGGAATGATAATGAAAGCGACCCGGAATGGGAGATAGAGATCGTCCCGCCTCTGGATATCATGAAAATAATGAGTATCGTGAGTTATATCGACAGCCTGCCCGAAACTGTCCGGACAGAAATCATTCCCCGTAATGAAAGGACATCAATAACAGTATATACGGAAAATGCTTTGGAACTGTTACCGCTGATCACAGAACTACCTGAGGTAGCTAATGCTGAAGAAACACAAACCGCAGATGGCATAAAAACCACTACAAAGAAAATTACTCTGGGTTTATCGATCAAGGAAGAAAGCACGGAAAATCCAGTAGAGAGTAATGTCCTTCATGATGCGGCAAAATAATGTTGTCACCTTAAGCCTGGCGGCGCTTCAAATGTTATAAAACCTTGATATTTTAACAAATGATTTTATAACAAATTAATGTCCAGATCGATATTATTGTAATGATAACTCACGAAACTAGATTATTGGATTGACTGGCTGGTCTGTTGAGGGGAATCATAATTCGTGAGTTACTATAAAAGAAGGGTGTCATTATGTGACACCCTTCTTCATTATCAATTTAAAGTTTTCTGTCTATTTAGCTGCCGGGGCAGTTTTGGTTTCTTCTTTTGCGACCGTCTTCCGACCGTAGCGGCCAAGGCCACCTCTCAGTCTCGGATCGAGAATATCTCTAACACCATCACCCAGCATATTCATTCCATAAACTACGAGTGACAGTACCAGACCAGGCCATAATGCCATCCATGGAGCCTGAAGCATGTAACGGCGGGCAGGGCCGCTTAACATGCCACCCCAACTGGGCATTGGTGGTGGGATACCGAAACCGAGGAAGCTTAAGGTTGCTTCTGCCAGGATAGCACCGCCCATACCCATGCTGAAGGAGACGATAACGACGGCCATGATGTTAGGTAGTATGTGCTTGTACATGATCCGCCAGTTAGTACATCCGATGGCTTTAGAGGCATCAAGATACATATTACCCATCACGCCGAGGACGGCGCTTCTCATAACACGGACACCACCGCCGATAGCACCTAAAATACCGAGGAGCAGTATCAACTGAGTCAAACCAGGGCCAGTGATAGCGATAACGGTTAACATGATTACCAGGCCGGGGAAGCACATGATCGTGTCAACGAATCTCTGGATAATGAGGTCGGTTTTCCCGCCGTAGTAGGCGGATACCACCCCGAGGATCAGGTTACCCACTACCGTAATAGCAGGAACGCTAAGACCTACGATCATGGAAATACGGGCACCAAAGATAATACGGCTGAGAAGATCCCGCCCCAGGTTATCGGTACCCAGCCAGTAAGAGGCAGAAGGAGCCTGAAGACGAGCGGACAGTGTCATCTCATTATAGCCGTAGGGGGCGATCAAGTCTGCGAAAATACCGACCAGGAACAGGACGAGAACGATAGCGCCCCCAAACGTGCCCAGCGGTTTTTCTTTGACCAGGCGTACCACCACTTCCACCAGGAAGGGCATTTTCTTCTTTTCTTTCGCCACGACGGCAGCTGCTGCTTGTGACATCTTTTTATCCTTTCACACTAACTATAGGTGACTCTGGGATCCAGCCAGGCATAGGTAAGGTCGATTAACAGGTTACAGATAAGAATGAAGGTTGCAATTACCAGGTTGACACCTGAAATAATGGGATAGTCACGGCGGTTAATTGCATCGATCAGATACCGGCCTACACCAGGCAGGGCAAAGATCTGCTCTTCGACTACAGCGCCACCGATAAGGATAGGCAGCTGAGAGCCAACAATGGTTACAACTGGGATGAGGGCATTCTTAAGAGCGTGCCGTAAAATAACGGTTCTCTCATTAAGTCCTTTAGACCAGGCGGTACGGATATAGTCTTGCCTGAGGACTTCCAGCATCATGGTACGAATCATTCTCATCGTACCGCCGGAGAAGACCAGCCCCAGAATAATTGCCGGAATAATGAACTGGATGAAATTGCCCATCGGGTCCTTGGTGAAGGGGATGTATTCCATGGCCGGAGACCATCCCCACCATATCGATGGGTACACAATCACCATCGTAGCCAGCCAGAAACCGGGCAGAGAGATAGCCAGGATAGCGAAGGTTCTACCGGCATAGTCACCCCAGGTATCCTGCCTGATGGCAGAGTAAATCCCGATTGGCATAGCTACGATAAGACCGGTGAGAATGGCCAGAACACCAAGTTCCAATGATATGGGTATCTTGGCAGCCATTTCGGTGGTGATGCTACGTCCACTCCAGAGGGAAGCACCAAGATTTCCTTCGACGACACCACTTACTTTACCATCCTTCTGGGGCATTACGCCCAGCCAGCGTAGAAACTGGATATGGATGGGTTGGTCCAGACCAAGCGATTCCTTAATATAATCTGCACTAATCTGTTGACCTAGAGATGCTTCCTGAGACATTTCCGCTACCATGAGGTCAATGACACTTCCCGGTATGAAACGTACCGTCAGGAATACCAGAATCGCGACAAGAAACAGGGTAGGGATCATGAGTAACAATCTTCTTATTACATACGGACGCATAGAAACCCGCCTTTCTTTAAGTCCCCCGTTAGTTTACTTGAGGAGTAACACCTTGTCAATACCTTTAAAAAGCCGATAATACAATTCTGAAATATGTAAAAATCTATTAACTCACCCTATCACCTCCCT
Source organism: uncultured Dehalococcoidales bacterium (assembly GCA_964606525.1). Taxonomy (GTDB): domain Bacteria; phylum Chloroflexota; class Dehalococcoidia; order Dehalococcoidales; family UBA2162; genus JBBITI01. The sequence continues at coordinate 13,893 of CAZSHH010000048.1, read as the reverse complement.
GTATCTTAATAAAGACATATATACTAACCTAAAAAGCAGTGATAAAACAAGCCGGGTATATCACCAAAAATGGTTGTGATTACTTAATACCTATATATAGTCAACAAATTACCAAAAAGTTCACCATAATAATTAAACCCCCGGATATTTGCAGAAGATGGTTAATAAAAAACGAAGCCGATAACAAAACGACGATTAGTAGTCGATAACAAATTTCCCATTTCGATATAGCAATTCGCCATCGGCACGTATCTCTCCACCCTTTCGTAAATCACAAATCATATCCCAGTGAATCGCAGATTCATTTTTACTTCCGGTTTCGGGGTATCCGGCGCCCAGTGCCATGTGGAAACTACCTCCGATTTTTTCATCAAATAATATCTCTCGCGTAAAGCGGGTGATGCCTTCATTCGTGCCGATGGCAAATTCACCAACATAGCGGGAACCGTCATCGGTATCCAGTGTTTTGTTCAGGTATTCCTCATTCTTTTCTGCGGTGGCTTTGATTACCTTTCCATGTTCAAACCAGAGCCGTACACCATCAACTTCCCGGCCGTTGTATATTGCCGGATATGAAAAGAAAACATGGCCTTCGATACTATCTTCAATCGGGCCGGTAAATATTTCCCCATCCGGCATATTAAGCCGGCCGTCACAGTTTTCGAATATTCTCCCTTCCACATTTAGGTGAAGGTCAGTATCGGGGCCAGTAACATGGATCTCTTTTTTACCTTTCATCCAATCGATAACCGCTTGTTGGCGGTGGGAAAAGTTGGTCCAATAACCAACCGGGTCATTGATGTCCGGAAGGCAAGCTTGATATACAAAATCTTCATATTCCATTAATCCCATATCGGCATCCTGGGCAAGGGCATGCGTGGGATACGGCGCAACCACCCACCGGAGTTCTCCGGAAGCAGAACGGCGCATAAAAGTCTTCATTAGTCCAGTGCGGGATTGTTGCAGCATCACTGTTTTAGCTGGATCGACGTTAGCTAAGGCACGAGTATTGGACTCGGCAATTATCGACATGCGGACATCATAGGTTTCATATATTAGTTCAGTTGGCTTGGGAATATGTTTAATTTGCTCATCGGAAGCATATTTGAAGAATACTTCCTCAATATCAGGCAAAGAGTTCATCATAATGGGATGTCCACCTGCCAGGAGTACTTTTTTGTATAATTCCTTTAATAAAGGTTCGGCGAGGGTACAACTCTGGATAACGACACAGTCACCTTTACGAACGGCAGTCGAATAGTTAACCAGTAGTTCGGCGAGTTTTTCAGTCCTCAAATCGGCCATACCAGCCTCCTTATACAAAAAACATTTACCACAGAGTAACACATTCACCACATCGAAGTGAAAAAATTGTTGACTAATCCCATTGACAAAAGACGCAACAGCAAAATCATAGACACATTTCCACAACACAACCCGCCAGAATCAATTAATGGCTCATTCAATAATACATTCTCACGAACGACATCCGGTTAAAGCAAAAAAGTACAGAGTTAGTTTCAATCTATACACTACTATCTGAAAGTTTGAGTGCTCTTTTAGACATGTGATATGATGGGGATGGCTTATAAACAGTCGATATGTACGAACGGAATCAGTTCTTCTTAAGGAGGCTCAGTTGAGAGAAGTCGTCGTTGTTAGTGGTGCTAGAACGGCAGTAGGTAATTTCGGTGGTACGATCAAAGATATTCCGGTGGTCCAGTTAGGAGCACTGGTAATCAAAGAGGCTCTGAAAAAAGCCGGACTCAAACCCCAGGTTAGTAAAGCACTGGAAGAGGTTGGCCCAGATGCACTAAAGGGACTCGGTCTCACCGAACTGGAAAAGAAATACAGCAAATGGGAAGATTCGCTACGCCCGGTAAATGTAGATGAAGTTATCATGGGAAATGTACTCCAGGGCGGCCAAGGGCAAAACAGTGCCCGGCAGGCATCGATTAATGCTGGTATGCCGAAAGAAACAAATGCTTTTACTATAAACAAGGTTTGTGCATCCGGCCTAAAAGCAATCGCTCTGGGTGCGGAATCGATCGCTCTTGGAGAAGCTGAGGTTGTGATCGCCGGTGGTATGGAGAGTATGAGTACAGCTCCTTATATCCTGCCGAAAGCCCGCTGGGGATACCGAATGGATATCAATGCTAAAGGCGATTTATATGACCTGATGGTATATGATGGTTTATGGGAAATTTTCTATGGATATCATATGGGCAATACTGCCGAGAATATTGCCAAAAAATATAACATTTCCCGCCAGGAGCAGGATGAAGCTGGGGCGATGAGCCATCAGCGTGCCCGGGCAGCCATTAAAGCCGGGTTATTCAAAGAAGAAATCGTTCCGGTGGTCATTCCGCAGCGTGGCGCTGACCCCATCGTTTTTAATACCGACGAAAGGCCGATGGAAACGAGTGTAGAAAAGATGGCGAAGCTGCGGCCGGCATTCAGTAGTGACGGTACGGTGACTGCTGGTAATGCTTCGGGAATCAACGATGCAGCCGCCGCAGTAGTCCTGATGAGCCGTGAAATGGCAGAAAAACTCGGCCTTAAACCATTTGTCAGCATCGTATCTTTTGCCTCCGGTGGCGTAGATCCGGCTTACATGGGTCTCGGGCCAGTTCCAGCGGTCAGAAAAGCCCTTAATAAAGCAAAACTCACTGTGAAAGATATAGATACAATCGAACTCAACGAAGCATTCGCTTCACAAACAATTGCCTGCAACAGGGAATTGGGCTTTACCTGGGATAAGACCAATACACTGGGCGGCGGTATCTCCATCGGCCATCCCATCGGCTGTACCGGCGCCAGATTAATGGTTACCGGTATGTATGATATGAAACGCCGTGGTTTGCGGTATGGCTTGTTAACCATGTGTATCGGCGGCGGCCAGGGTATGGCTATGGTCGTCGAGAGAAAGAACTAACAAATTTTCTTCGAAAACTAAAAAGAGAGGAGTTGCTGCTCCTCTCTTTTTTTATCTAGATTTATTTGTCAAGAACAAAGGACTACAGAACTATTTCAATTGTTTACTGGAAAAACCAAGCAAACGGCGGGCGACGATCAGAGTATTGATCTGGCCGGTCCCTTCGAAGATATCATTGATCTTGCCGTCGCGCATAAATTTTTCCAGCATATTCTTACGTGTATACCCTAATGGTCCCATGATTTCAATGCATTTCTGGGTGACCATGGTAACAACTTTTCCGGCCTTGGCCTTGCACATGGAAGCTTCCATGTTATTAGGTTGTTTTTCACTGGCCAACCAGGCCGCCCGGAGAGCCAGAAAACGGGCGGCTTTGATATTTGACTCCATCTCCATGATGTCACGTTCGATCGTAGTCAGCTTGTTACGGGGAAGACCATAACGTATCTTGACGCCTTCTTTTTCGAGGGCTTCTTTAACGAAGTCGAGTGAAGCACGGGCAATCCCTACTGCCTGCATAGCAACACCAGGGCGGCTGCTGTCGAAGGTAGCCATCGCCCGGCGGAAGCCGGCAGAACTGGAAGCATCTATCTTCTGGACTTCAGGACTGCCCAGGATATTTTCATAAGGGATGCGGCAGTCTTCGAGGACGATGGCACACGTATCACTGGCATGAAGGCCCATCTTGTCTTCGACTTTAGTGAGTTTCAACCCGGGATTATCGGCATCAACAACAAAAGCCTTCATACCGGCACGGCCGGCTGATTTATCGACAGTAGCCCAAACCACGATCAAGCCGCCCGACTCCATAGAACGTTTTCCATTGGTTACGAAAATTTTTTCACCGTTCAGGACCCAGGAATCACCATCGCGTTTGGCGGTGGTGCTGATAGCCGAAGTATCGGAACCGGCACCAGGTTCGGTCATCGCCATAGCCCCCCACCGGGGTGGCCCGTCCTCATATCGTTTGAGGAATTTCTTGATTTGTTCAGGAGTGCCGGAAGCCATAATAGCAGCGCCGCCCAACCCGGATCCGGGGCTGCACATCCCCAAACCGACATCGCCCCAGCTTCCTTCTTCGGAAACGAGGAGGCCGACCGGCCCGGCGAGTCCCATTCCAGGCATCGCGCCGCCTGCCCGGCCGCGGCGTTCCCAGCGCTTTTTATTAAGTTCTACCGGATCTTCGTGTTCATGTTCATCATAATACCGGGAGACCGGCCGGATATTTTCCACGGCATCCTTATGTGCCGCTTCGATAGCTTTTATTTCTTCTGCAGAAAGACTGAAATCAATCATCTTAATCTCCCTTTCCTGTCATCCGTCTCCAAGGGGGTTATGATACCCAACCTGCAAGTCTTCGGTTTTCAGAGATGACAGGATTATTTATACAATAGCCATCCCGTCAAACATGGCGAAACCGCGGGCATTACGCAGCCAGAGCTCAACCGGATGTTCGCGAATATAACCGTGCCCGCCCAAAATCTGAACCGCCCGGTCGGTGACCATTAACGACATATCGTCGGCATAATTTTTTACCAATGAAGCCTCTTTCAGGGCATCTTCCTTACGGTCAAGTTTCCAGGCAGCTTCCCAATTCATAAACCGGGTAGCATCGATTTCGATTATCATATCCGCCAGCATGAAGGCGATCGCTTGCCGGGAAGCGATAGGTTCACCGAAAGCGATGCGGGTCTTGGCATAATCGCGAGAATATTCGAATGCTGCCCGGGCTATGCCAACAGCCATGGCGGCCAGAGCGACCCGGGAACGGTTATGCAGCCGGGTAAAATCGCAGCCGGTATCGCCGCCGAGGCGGTTGCCGGCTGGAACAATGCAATTATTAAAGACTACTTCAAAAGTTGGCAGGGCTTTGATGCCCATATTCTTCTCCCGTTCGCCCAAGACGACCCCGGTAGTGCCTTTATCAACCAGGAAAGCTTGCGTCCGGCCGCTGTCATTAGCGTAAACTACCATGGGATTGGCTTCACCGGCGAGGGGCACAAAGCACTTCTGGCCGTTAAGAATATAGCTGCCGTTGCGGCATACCGCCGTGGTATTCAAAGAACCGGCATCGAAATTAAAACTGGGTTCGAGTAAAGCCGCGGTACCGGTGTGATACTTAGCCTGGCAAAATGGCGGCAGGTATTTCTGTTTCTGTTCCGCGGTGCCCATTTCGATGAGAGGCACTACTGAGAGGTAGGGAGCGAGGATTTTCATGGTCATGGAAAGATCGCCCCAGGCCAGTTCCTCGGCGATGAGGGTGCCGGTCACGGCGGAGTTTTCTTCACCCAGGCCACCCTGTTCGGCTGGGATGCAGGAGGAAATGAAACCCATGTCCCAGGCGGTATCGATGATGTTATCCGGTATCTGTCCCGTCTCATCGGCCTGGTGATAGGCTTTCCTCATCTCATCGGCAGCGAACTGCTTGACGAGGTTGACCATCATTTGCTGTTCTTCATTAGGGCTGAAAGAGATCATGTATAGACTCCTTTCAGGATTAAAATTACATTTTTTGACAACTATCAAAGTAATGTAACATTAACAGCGGTTAATGGTCAAGGAAATGGTCGGATACGATAATCACCTATTCCCAGACACTGGACCAGAAACCCTTACTATGAAAGCCAAGCTTTTCCATCAGAGATTCCCCGGCCAGGACCCAGATCGTGATTAATGAAATTAGCACTGCAGGAGGCCAAACGGCCATCCAGGGAGCTTCCAGCAGATAGCGGCGGGCTGGTCCACTGAGCATGCCACCGAGTTCCGGGGCCGGCGGGGGAACGCCAAAGCCATAATATGAAATGGAAGAGATATAGAGAATGCATCCGGCGGCGGTGAAGAAAAATGCGGCTGGTAAAGGCAACAAAACACCATTAAGCCAATTCCTGCCCGGCGGGCGATGACGGGCAGCATCATGGATAAGGCTGGTGATCCTGGGGAACAAGACGATAGCGGCAAATATAGCTACGGCCGTGGACATGTTAGTCAACGTTCCGGAATTCGGCATAACGATAAGGCTGGTAAGAAAGAGAAATAAAAACAGCCAGGGACAGGCGCCAAGGACATTATGCGGCAGCATAATGATATCTTCAAGAGTATCGCCGCGCCAATCATCTGACCTCCGAATGTAAGCCCTGAAAATATTCCAGGCAGCGGTAAATACTAGAGTAATACCGGCAACAACCAACCCAAGGAAAACATCCAATCTGATACCGAAGACCAGCCGGCTGAAGATATCCCGGCCGAGATTATCAGTACCTAATAAATGTGTGGGGGAGGGAGGTTGCAGGCGGTTGACCAGAGTCATTTCGTTATATTGGTACAGGGTGAGGAGAGGGGCAATGATAGCAACGACAATCGTTATGGCGACCAGGATAAGAGAAGTAATAATAAACCAGCGTGGTATCGTGAATTGTCGAGTAGGTGAGACATTTTCTGTTGCATCTATCACCGTTTGTTGCCGATTGTGTCGATAGATAATATCAAGTAGTTCGGCGATCAGTTTAAATACAACAACGATAATAATCAGGACGAAAACGATGCCGTAAATAATCGGGTAATCTCTTCGGCTAATGGCGTCGACAAAAATCCGGCTAAAACCAGCAAAAGTAGTACTAAGACCAACAAAAAAACTGATAACAATGATAGCTCCTGCCAGCTTCAGAACCCGGATGCCAAGAGTGATTACGAGGTGCTGCCATAAGGTGGGATCGAAAATGTTTGAGGTGCCGTGCCAGTCGGCAATCTCACCCTGTCCGTATTGGACCAGGAGCCAGGAGGGGAGAGTGGCCGCAGTTATAAGAGCGAGGATAAATCCCCAGGGACTGTTTGGTGAAAGCGACCACCACATTGATGGATTGACGAGGGTCAGAGTCTCCGTTGCTATGATGGGGATGCTGATGATGACACATATGATGACGAGGCGTAATATGCCCCGGGTTTTTACCAGCCAGCCTGGTTTGGGTGTAGCACTACTGATAAGCCGGCCGATAAACAAAATGGCCATGGCCAGTAACAAACTGACAGCGGAGATGACCGCGACGTAACCGAGAGTAGGCCAGAAACGGTCGCTGATTGTATTGCCAACCGGTTCATCGGTCCAAAGTGATTTCGACCAATCCCAACTCCAGGGACTGAGAGACACTGCGGTGAAATCTTCAGATTCCATCTGCATCGACTGATTGAGTTGATATATGGTACTAACGGGTATGGCACCCCGCAGCCCCAGTAGTACCAACCATGCGAGCAGTATGACGATACCGGCGAAGACGATTTTGCGGATGACGGCGATAATAAAACGCGGAAAATCAGTATTCATAATTACTTCTCCTGTTTAAATAGTAATTGATGGATATTGATGGACTGACCTATAATTCACCTACTAGCTAGTAGAGGAAGTAAAACCGTAAAGGTACTGCCTTTACCGGCTTCGCTGACGACCTCTATATGGCCGCCGTGGACTTCAGTAATACGGCGGCTGATTGCCAGGCCCAGACCCGCCCCACCGTCCGCCCGGGAACGGGATTTATCCACCCGGTATAACCGTTCGAATATATGAGGTAAATGCTCCACGGGAATCCCAATCCCAGTATCACTCACAGAGATACGAGCCAAGTTATCAATCTGGTGGATAGCGAGAGTAATAACCCCGCCTTCAGGAGTATGTCTGATGGCGTTGTCAAGGAGATTGAGAAATAACTCCCGCAGCCGAACGATATCACCTTTCACTCTAACAGTGTTATTGTTTTCCGATGGTTCCCAGCACAGGTTAAGATGTTTTTGCTCACAAAGAATCCGGGCATCCTGGGCGGTTTCCGATAGTAAAATATTCAGGTTGATTTCTGTTAAAACTAACTCTAGCCTGTCATCCGACCGGGCCAGGAAAAGCAACCGGTTTATTAATGAGGATGTCCGTGTCAGTTGATGTGAAATCGACTCCAGGGCTTTCTGATATTCTTCACGGCTGCGGTCTTCTTTCAGAGCCAGAGTGGCTTCGCCCTGGGCAATCGCCAGGGGAGTACGCAGTTCATGGGAAGCATCAGCGGTAAATTCACGTTCGCGGATAAAAGCTGCTTCCAGCCGGGAAAAGGTCTGATTCAGGGTTTTTGCCAGGCTCCCTAATTCATCATCAGCTTCAACTTCCAATCTCCGGCTAAGGTTGTTCTCCTCGATTTCCCGGGCAGTTCTTGTGATAGACTGCACGGGTTGCAGCATGCGGCTGACCAGGAAGAAACCGAGGATGCCTGCCAGGATAAGAGTGACCACGGCAGTGACTAACAGTCCCTGTTTAAAAATAGTCAGGGTCTGCTGTACGTTATATGCTGACTGGCTGACAATAAAAACATCATACCTGGTACCAACGGGGACAAAATAGAACCAGATAAAACGTGCATTGTTCGTTTCCCATATTTGAAGCAAGTCTCTACTAATAGAAAACCGGGTATTATTGGGGTTAGTGAAATGGATAACACCATCAGTATCAGTCATAGACAATAGTTCATCACGGGTGAAGCCTTTGGTCAATATGGTATTTGAGAATTGGCCGATACCAAGTTTCGAAGTGATATCTGTAAGTCCCGTTATTTCAAAGCCATACCCAGACGTTTCCGGATACTGCTCAATGTTAGCGGCTAGAATTTCCCAGGGGTCGATTGTCCTGCGCGAAAGACTATCGGAAAGTAAAACATATGCAGCAATGCCGAAAAAAGTAACCAGGATGGCGACGATTAACAAATACCAGAGGGTTAACCGTACCCTGATATTCTGGAATACTTTCATAGTGACTTCAACCGGTAACCGGCCCCTCTAACCGTTTCAATAATTTCTTCGCCAGGCTTACCTAATTTAGTCCGCAGCCGGCTGATATAAACGTCGACGAGATTAGAATTGGCATCGAGACTAAAGTTCCAGACATGGTCCTCGATCATCTGCCGGGTGATGACCATATCAGAATTCAACAACAGGTATTCCAGGATAGCATATTCCTTGTTATTCAGATCAATCGTTTTTTCGCCGTATTTGACCTGCCGGGCACTGGTATTCATGACAATATCGCCAACCTGGATGATAGGTGAGGCGTGGTTGGAATGCCGCCGCAACAGGGCGCGTACGCGGGCGGAGAGCTCGCCAAAATCGAAGGGTTTTATCAAATAGTCATCAGCTCCACAGTCCAGTCCCCTTATACGGTCGCTGACGGCATCACGGCCGGTCAACATAAGTACGCGGGAACTAATGCCCTTTTTCCTTAGATTGGTACAGACCTGGAAGCCGTCCTTCCGTGGCAGAACAATGTCTAATACGATCAGGTCATATGATGTACTCACGGCTAGACTTTCCCCTTCTTCACCATCATATGCCACATCTACGGCATAACCGTCTTCCGTCAAGCCGCGCCTGATCAGGAGGGCAAATTCTTTTTCATCTTCCACAACCAGAATACGCATATATTCTTCCTATAAGTACGTTTAGCTGATTATTGTAAGCCCTAATTTGGATGATTTGTCAAAAATTTAATGTTCTTTTAATGTTAATCTGGTATTCTTATACTAAATGTTCTAAAACGCAGCAATACATTGTGAACTTCTTCGTATAAAGTAATACCCTCAGAAAAAATGCACCGGGGGCGGATGGTAAGAAGCGATGATTGGAACATTAGAGAGGAAATCGGGACAGTATAACAACCAACTGGTGCCGGAAAAGGGAGATAGTACGGATATCGATATCGACGCTCTTGTATCGATGGCTCAAAATGGACAAGCCGAGGCATTTGGGCTACTGTACGAAGAGTTCATAGAACGCATTTACCGGTATGTTTATATACGGATCGGCCATACCAGGCAAGCCGAAGATATGACCCAGGAAGTATTCCTGCGGGCTTATGAGAAGATAACCGATTATCGTTGCCGCGGAATACCTTTTATGGGTTGGCTGCTGCGTATTGCCCACAATCTAATTGTAGATTTCTACCGGAGGGAGAACAAACGGCAATTTGTTCCGCTGGATGAAACCTGGGTGCCGTCTACTGATAACCCGGTAGCGCAGGCCGAAGATAACCTGGATATCATTGAAATAAGAAAAGCAATGAACAGATTACCGGCGTCACAGAAGGAAGCTTTTAATCTCAGATTTGTAGCAGGGCTTACGGTCTCCGAGACTGCGAAGGTTATGGACAAAAGCGAAGGAGCGGTAAAAACTCTGCAACATGAAGCGGTGGTGAAGCTAAGAAGGATAATGAGAGAAAAGTGACATGATACAAAGCGTTATCCGGCTTATAATTAAAACATTTATTTTTTTGTTATTTGTTATTAGTACGATTTTCCCATTATCGGCATGTTCACCTCCGCCCTTACCTGACGATAATGTTGAAGTGGATATAGCTGACGAACCAGTGGAAAGTTACATAAGATATGCCGTGAACAAACTAGAAGGTTCGAGGTGATTTAAGGCGGGTTACTAGGTTGAATCTGGATAATAGACAGGTATCTGACCTCTCGGGGCTGGAATACTGTGTCAATGTAACTAATGCCTTTTTCTCCAACAACAGTATTTCAGATATCAGTGCCCTGGCTGCGATGACCAGGATCATCAACTTAACTCTGGACAGAAACCGGATATCAGATATTTCCCCGTTAACAGCACTAACCCGGCTAAAGATATTGCAACTTAGTGATAACCATGTAAAAGACGTAACGCCTTTATCCGGAATGTTAAAACTGCATACTCTATATCTTAACGGCAACGAGATAAAGGACATTTCTCCATTGTCGTCATTACAAAACGTCAAGAACCTTGCTCTTGACAGCAACCCGGTACAATCCCTGGCTCCTCTTTCCTCTTTGCCACGGTTAAATTATCTTTCGTTGGGGAATACCGGGACAAAAGATATATCGGCCCTTTCGGTGATAACAAGTCTCACCGCACTGGACTTGACGGGGAACCGGATCAGTGATATCACTCCACTGGCTGTATTGAAGAAGTTGCAACAGTTGACCTTAGCAGAGAACCAGGTCGGCGATATTACGGTCCTTAGGGAATTAGGCTTGTTAGGCCATATCAATCTTGAAAATAACCGGATTACCGATATCAAACCGCTTGTCGATAATTCAGGAATCGGGATAAGGGATGCGATTTATCTCAAAGGCAACCCCCTAAACGAAGTCTCTCTGGATAAATATGTACCCATTTTAGAAAAAAGAACAGCCAGGATATATCTGCGGTAGGAGCAAACGAGTAGAAAAAACATCTTGAGATAACGTAAATATTCCGGAAAAACAGATAAAATTGTCGAAAATAACACAGAAATACTATTGATGGGCATCATTGAGAGTAGGGAGTTTTCAAGTAACAGCCCGTTCAGGATAGCGAAACTATACGGGCAAGCAACATCTGCCTGGAAAGGATTTGACTTAACACAGATGTATGAACCGCTGTTGACGTATATAAGGATGATATTGACAGGGATACTGAACACGTAGTCTCAACAAGGAGTGGAAACATGAGGGAAACGGTATTAACGGTAGATGGAATAACCGACAACCTTTTTCTCCGCACCCGCTTTCAACTGGAAAATGAATTCGTTTTCCGCCCCAAGCATGACCCGGACAAACCACCGCCGGTGAAGCCGGGCGACATTTATATTGTCATTGGGGCTGTCATTGGCATCGTAATAGGGATTGCAACTGCCCTATCAGTCTGTTACCTGGCAAACATCGGGAATCCGTTTTTCCCTGTCGTGATCGGCCTTATTGCCGGCGGCATCGGCGGTTCGTATTTGGGAGAATGGTGGAAAAAGCGGGTTGCCCACCAGCGGTTGAAAAGGTGGGAGGAGATTTTTAAGAAAGCAGAAAGAGAACAGGCGGCGAAAGCACCACCAGATAATACTTCGCTGAAGTGAACTTTTCGGGTTTTCACCGCCTATATTATTCTAGAGGCGGAGATGAACCCGAAGTCGTACTTATCAGTTCCAGCCATAACTGCTATCCTGATACTTCTCTCATCTATACCTGTCGGTTGTTATAGCGGCAGCTATGGAACACAACAGCTAGCCCGGATCGCTTTTATCACACAAAACAATGCCAGGCCATGCGATTATATTGTGGTAACTATTAATGAAGACGGCAGCGATTTTCGAGAACTGGGTCCATGGTACTATTCTACTCGGGCAGATTTACCTCAGTGCTGGTCGGCTAATGGGAAGCGCCTGGTATATACCCAGGGATTTTGGGAAGACGCTGAGAAATGGCTAGCTGTGTTCGATGCCGACGGAAGTAACCAGTCCCGGCTGCTTGAGATTACAAAAATGAACATCAACGGCTTATCCATATCACCTGATGGGAAAACAGTATTGCTGGCGTATCAGGAACTTTCCGATGTATACCGTGCCGGAGAAACATACCTTGAACCGCATACTATGCATGACATCATGACCGTCGATATCGATTCGGGCACGATGACACTGTTAACCAATTTTACTGACATTGACGCTAGTTCTCCGGTCTTTTCACCAGACGGGAAGCAGATCGCCTTTACGGGGCGGACGGACGATCCCGAAACGCACTTCGATCTCTATGTCATGAATGCTGACGGCACCGAAGTAAAAAGGATGGCGCAGCATCACGGTGTCCTGCCCTACCTGGAAAGCGGCTTACAATGGTCGCCGGATAATCGCAAGGTACTATTTTCCCTGGTGACCAGCTTCGATGACTCAGCCGGATATAACGATTTACTGCTCATAGATGTTACTACCGGTATAGAAGTGAATTTGACCAACACAGACAATATCAGTGAAAACGAACCCCGCTGGTCGCCGGATGGACAAAAGATAGCTTTCACTCAATTAAGGGGTAAATATCAGGTTCCCTTTGCTACAGTGATGAATGTCCAGGAAAGCAATCTGAAAACAGTTGCCAAATGGTTGACTTATGCCTCATGGTTGCCCGACTCACAGCGGTTGATTGGAATTGAACGGACAGAGGAATCTACTTGGGCCATTGTCACGATTGATATAGACGGAAACAATACTGAAATATTACTGCCGGTCTCCAATCTTTCAGACAACTATTCCGGGATATCATATCCGTTATACCTCGGCTACTAACCTTTTCCGATTTGAAACGTTAGATTGAATGTCACTGGTAATATCCGCTAGTAAATTTGCTGTAAACGGAGTCCATATTTGAGAATAAAGAAAAATATCCTGCTTTTATTACTGATGATCATCGCAGGCGTATTACCGATCGCTTCATGCCAGAAGGCGCCATCTGCCAGTAAACTCTTCACTACCCCAGCGGGTGAGGGTTTTGCTATCTATCTTACAGCGGATGATATTCCAATAACCCAGATGGAAGCACTCAGCCATGTTGACTTAAATGATGAACCGTTGATATCTGCTGCTGATATTACCACGTACGACTGGGCAAAGCATGAAATCTGGTTATCGGAAACGGGAAAAGCAAAGCTGGCGGGATTCGAAGTCCCCATCAGCGGAAAATCGTTTATGATTTGTGTGGATAAAGCCCCGCTATATTGGGGAGCCTTCTATAATTCTTTGTCGTCGTATTATCCTTTCGGGAAGCCGGTCATCAACATATATCCGTGGAATGGGAATTCTCTGGTGATAGAATGGGGGCTGTTTTCAGGTGATGCTGAGTCGCCTTCTGACCCCAGGAATGAAACGATGATATTTGAGTCATTACAGAAGTGGGGAAAATTAAGCCAATAAGGTGAGTTTTTTATCGAAAAAGGTAATATTATATTAACTATTAATTTATTAACTAAAATAATATGAAATATAAAGGTGACGATTATGACCCGTAGAATGATACTCCTGATCTGCCTGTTGATCATCGGCCTGGCAGTGGTAGGTTTGGGTATAGGTCTGCTGGCAAATCAACCCAAAGCAGTCAGGGTGCCAAATGAATTCCCCGCGATCGCCTCAGATGCTACATATAAAGAAAGCG
>CAZSHH010000047.1:13310-21339 GCA_964606525.1 uncultured Dehalococcoidales bacterium | reverse complement strand
AGGACAGGCTTTATTAAACCAGATGACGGAAAATACTCTAAGCGAAGCCTTTTCATGCTTGTCGAATACTCAGTTGGCGAACTTTATACAGTTATTCGACATCCTCCGCAGCCAGGCACTCAGTTTGTTGCATGTGCCGTTTCTTAAATACATCCACCGTGATGCCTCCGGGGCATACGGCGCACAAAGTGAACCATGGCGTACCCCGTCGGCGGAGACCGCCTGGACATTATTCGATGGCAGTAGATTCATGATTGCCCGGCTGCAGGAAATGGAAATTGCCCAGTTCGGACTTACCCTGGAGCAGTTGGTCGTATTACAGACATTAGCGGATAACCGGGGCGTGATTACTATCAAAACGCTGGAAGAAGCGACGCTGCGGCAGCATCATTCGATTTCGGTGCTCATCAACCGTATGATCAGGTTAGGACTATTAAGCAAGACCCGGGCGTCAGGCAAAAGCCGGAGCAACATCGTGATGACCCGTAAAGGCCAGGCCCTGCTGGGTAACGTCCCCCGGTTATCTATCGAGTTGAGTTTTGCTTCTTTGAAAAACAGGGAAAAGGCCCGTATGGCCGATTATCTAGAGACGCTGTATGACAAAGCCCGCAACATGTTGGGGCGTCCGGTAGACTTCACCATTCAAACATCTTTTTAATCTGTTTCAGTCTACAAAAAAAGGGGAGCATTGTGCATGCTCCCCCAGATCACTCCTCCCCGGATTTCGCTCAATTCGAGTCTTCACGACTTAAATGGAATAATCCACAAACCCTACACTAATGGTACCTGAGCTCGATCCGAGTTCCACTGCTGCCTTGTCCGGCCCGGACAAGGCCTTATAATTCAACCTGCCTGACTCCGAACAACTCATGTACTTTCATCGGACACCTCCTGAAGCATAATCGAGTGGCTTAACAGGTGGCTTCTTAATTAACATTATAACGTTATTTCAGGAATTTGCCAGTATACGAAAGTACTTATTTCTTTCATGGTTAAGGTAATAATACGTAAAAAACCGGTGAATTATTCAGGCGATAACACCTTCTTGCAGCAGCCCGGCGATCTCTTCATCCGTGAGGCCAAGGATATTCTTGAGTACATAACTGTTATGTTCTCCCAGCAGCGGGCCTTGCCGTACACGGACGGTCAGCCGGTAAAAGGGGTCTTCGTGATGCACGTACCTTTTCGTCTGTGGCGCATCGATTTCCCAGAAATATTCACGTTGTTTCAGGTGCGGGTCATGCAGTACCTGGTCTTCCACATTTTCCACGATACCGGCAGCAATCCCGGCTGACTGCATCAGGAGCATTACTTCTTCGGCGGTGCGGTTGTTGGTCCAATCATTCACCAGCCGGTCCAGTTCTTCCTCATTGGTTTTGCGGGCCAGGATCGTTGAAAAGCGGGCATCGGCGGCTAATTCCGGCCGGCTGATGGCCTGGCAGAAATGCTGCCACTCTCCATCGGTAAAAACAGCAATGGCACACCAGCGGTCTTCCCCCCGGCAGCGGTAGGCATTATGAGGGGCGGCGCAGGGATGCTGGTTGCCCATCCTCCCCGCCACCCGTCCGTTAACGGTATAGTCGAGGAGGGTAGTGGCCATGAACTGGAGGCTGGGTTCATATTGGGACATGTCCAGGAACTGCCCTTTACCGGTACGGCGCCGGTATTCGAGGGCGCCGAGGATGACGATGATGTTGTAGCGGGGAGCAACAAAATCCGTATAGGTACCGACCCAGGCGGGTTCCCGGTCCGGCCAGCCGGTGATATGGTTGTAACCGGCCAGGGCGGAAAGTTTGTGCCCGGAGGCGGCATGAGCGTAGTGGGGGCCGGTCTGTCCCTGCATACAGGTGGCCAGGTAAATGATATCCGGTTTGACCCGGCGGATGTCTTCGTAGCCGAGGCCGCGGTTCGCCAGTTTGCCGCCGGCCATGTTTTCTACGAACACATCGGCAGTCGCGATCAAGCGGCGTGCCAGGGCAAGGCCTTTGGGATGGATAAAATTCAGGGAAACACTGAGCTTTCCGGTAGTGTTTTTATGTTCTTTCTCCGGCCGGCCGAAGCGTACTTGCCGGCTGCCGGTCTCGATAACGATGGCTTCGGCTCCGCAATCGGCCAGGAGTTGGGTGGTGACGGGGCCGGTGACATGCCCGGTAACTTCGACCGTACGGATACCTTCAAGCAATTTTGGTGACATGATTCGTTTTCCTTCCTTTACTGGCAGCAGACTATATGATTCCCGCCTGTTTCCACATGATCAGTTGCTCCCGGGAAAACCCCAGTTCATCCTGGTAGATTTCAAGGTTGTGTTCGCCGATAAGCGGCGCGCGGCGGCTGAGGCGCGGTGGCGTTTCCGAACATAATCCGAAAGCACCGGGATAAGTGATCGTGGTGCCCAGTTCCGGATGGGCTAGCTCAACCCAGAACTTGCGGGCGGCAAGCTGAGGGTCGGCCAGGATATCGGCGGTGGTAGCCACGGGATACAACATCACGGCCCGCTTTACCGCACCGGCGAGGAGTTCCGCCTTGGTCTTGGTAAGGAAAAACCGGGCGGTAGGGGCATCGATCTTGTCCATTTCTTCCTGGGAAATAGTCGCGAAATCAGGCCTTTGCCAATCGAATTTATCCAGGAATTCATTCGACATGCCTTCGGCCTGCATCCACCTGATGAGGGGCAGGCTGGGGCCGAGTACCGATGGGCCGCCGTGCGACCATGAGACCCAGCCGTCCTTACAGGGGAATAAGCGGGCGGTGCGGTGGCCGGCGTTCGGCATTTCCGGGGCACCCCGCTTCCGGGCTGTCCCCATGAAGACCCAGGTCGGATTACGGTTGGCCCCGTCCTGGAGAGCGAGGGATTCCTGCAGTGAAACATCGATATGCCGGCCTTGGCCGGAATTATTACGTTCATATAAGGCTACCAGTGCCCCGATCACCCCATCGGCAGCAGCATTGAAATAAGACTGTGGCGTATTGCTGATACGGACGGGAGGGCGGTCGTTATCGCCAAATGATGACATTTCCCCGCTCATGGCCCAGGTCACAATATCGGCAGATTTGTAAACTTTATATGGCCCATTCTGGCCGAAGGGCGTGATCGACACGAGGATGATGCCCGGTTTTAGCTGCTCCATTTGCGGGTATCCCATCCCCAACCGTTCCAGGTAGCCTGGAGGGTAAGACTCGATCACGAAGTCGGCGGTGCAGATCAACTTTTTCAGGATTTCCTGCCCGTCAGTGGTCTCGATATCCAGGGTGACGCCGCGTTTACTGGTATTCATGGAGAACCAGAACAGGCTCTTTTCCGGGTCGGGTTCATCATGGTAAAAAGGCCCGAGGCGGCGGGCGAGATCGCCGCCCGGCCGTTCGATCTTGATCACATCGGCGCCCATATCGCCCAGTATCTTGCTGCAGAACAGCCCTTTTTCATCAGCCAGGTCCAGGACCCGGTAAGGACTGAGCATTGCCGCGCGGTTTTCTATCTCGGCCATCAGTGTCTCCTGGTTGGTAATTACATTGTTTCCGTTATTGTCATTATAAAAAAATCCGGTTCTACTTGCGGTAATAACCGTATTCGTTGACGGCGGCCACCATAGCCTTGAGATTCTCCAGTTTGGGATTCTCCGGGTGGGCTCCCGGGGCGAGCACATAACCGCCGCCCGGAGCGCAGTCAGCGATCAGTTTTTTGCAGTAATTTGTCACGTCCGCCGGGCTGCCGGTAACGAGCAGCGAGGAGGGGACGTTGCCCTGGATACAGCAGTCCTTGCCCAATACTTTCTTGGCCCTGGCCATGTCCGTCTGGTCAAAGTACCAGGCGACCATACCGCGGGGGAACTGGTTGATGTACTCAAGGCGCGTATTGTAACTGCCTTCAGCGAACAGGCTCTGGATGAGTCCTTCATTGATAAATGTGTCCATGACTTTCTTCAGCGAAGGCCAGTAAAACTTGTCAAATTGAGACTGCGACATCCAGCCATCGGCACCCTTGTGCAGGGGATAGGAAACAAGGCAGGCGTTATCGATATTGGGGCTGTGAAGGACATTATAGATCATGATATCGGCGATAACGTCCAGAGCTTTGAGAAGCTGCTGCGGCCGGCGGAACATGTCTTTCATGATGTTGGCGGTACCCCGCAAAGTATCGCCGATGATATCAAACGGGGCCAGGCAAAATACCCCGGCAGGGGCGACAAAACCACGCGACGGGCCGATCCCCATATAGGGCAGGACAGCGGCGCTGGCCTGTTCCCATAATTCACCGGCTTTGATAAAGGTCTGGAACATGTTTTTCACTTGCGGCCGGGAGAAAGGCGACAGTGTCGCCAGGTGGACATTTTCAATGATATTGGTGAAGGGCTGGAAAAGACTGAACGGCTGCCAGGCACCCATCACGCGGGGCAGGTATTTACGTATCCAGAAATCCGAGGGGTCGCGGATGAGATCATCATATTCCTCCACCAGCATGTATTCGCCTTCGATATACTGCCAGCCGCCCGCGTTGCTGGGCAGGCCGTGCCCCGGCCACAAATATAACTTATAGTCCAGGGTTTCCATGAACTGGCCGGTCAACAAAGAGGCCGGCAGCGAGAATGATTCCAGTTCCTCGGCATACTTATCGTTAAATTTCATGGCTGCTTCACAGGCTTTGGCAGGGTTGTAATACATGTCCCGTCCTTCCAGTCCGGCCATGGTCAGGGGCAGGTTGCCGGGATAAACGCTTAAGGGCACCCGGTCCGGTTCCCGGAGGTTATAAACATCGATCATCCGCCGGACACGGAGCTGGTAGTTTTGTTCGGCTTGTTTACTGACGAACTTGATGTTTTTCCCGGAGTTGCGATAATTGTCCAGGCGCCAGGCACGTTTTTCTTCCAGTGTCATTACTGCCCAGTTTTCGGGTTTTTCAGCCATAGTGCGTGCTTTCTCCTTAGTAACGATATTTGCTGCCTGATCCAGCAGGGGGGTTAATTCACCGGGAAGATGAAAAGGGAAAAACAACCCGGCCTTTTAATTAGGGGGATTATAGAGTTTTGACAGGCTCACTGCAAGGGGATGGCCTATCCGGCTGGTGGGGGTATGGCCCCGGTTATCAAGGTGATAATATCGGGCGGCAGCCGGTCGCGGTTAGTCTCTGTAGCCTCGAAAAGTACCGGTTCATTGTTAAGGCCGGGCAGCAGGTAGGCCAGCAGTTCGCGGCGGATGACCAGGATGCTGTTTTTCGTCCGGCCGGCATTGATGATATCGAAAGCGTGGATAAATCCCTCACCCATGCATTCGAGGATGCCGATCTCATCGACAAACAGGATGTCCGCCTGGCTGCCGGCCTCGACTGCCCGGAGGCCGAAAGCGATGCCGGCGGGGTCGAAAGTAAAGCGGGGAACCAGCGGCCCACCGAATTTGTCGCCGGGGACAGCCAGGACCGCCATCTCTCCCGAACCGATATCCCTCACGGACAGGGTATCTCCCGGCATCTTGCAAGTGATAATGCCGCCGCAGGTCAACCCTGACTTCCGGGCCATCTCCACTACTTTTTGGCAGATGGTAGATTTACCGATGCCGACTTCCCCGGTGACGATGATTAGCATGGGTGGTGGTGCCTCATTATTTAACAATAAAAGCCATCCCGGGGAGAGTAGTTGACATAATCAAGTTCGAATCCCCGGGAAGTCTGCATGATCACTATTACATATCGATGCTAAGGCGTGGTCTTCGTCGGGGGTTCCATGCCGTAGGGACGAACATCAGTCATGATAAATGGTTTGTCCACCCGTGTGATGGTCAGGGGATTATGGGCAAGGCCGCCGGGGACGAGTACCGCGGTCGGTTTGGTGATCTTAAATAATTCCATTTCCTTACCCAGGGCGATCTCCGCTTCGCCGCCAAGCTGGGAGATGTCGTTGGTGTCGGCGCCCATGAAAATCAGGATCTCGGGATTCTTGTGGACATGAGGTTTATCCGGCACCGGCCCGAAGCGGTAGGGGGCTTTTTTCAAGCTTTCGCACATGATGATAAAGTCGAAGCCGGTATCTTTTCCGTTGATCACACCCAGGGCACCGCCGGAATCGTCCGGGTTGTCCTGGCCGTAACTCCAGGGGCCTTTACGGATGAAGGGCACCGGGATGAACTGCCGCCGGTATTTGGCGTTAAAACCTGCCAGCGGCTGGTTCTGGAAACGGTCTTTCTTTATCGGCAGCGGTGTTTCCTCGTATTTTCCGGTCACGGATACGGTCATGAAGATGATACGCTTATCCATTTTGAGGACCCGGGCGGGCATGTGCGGCATCCCGGCGGGCACCCCGACCGCAGTAGAGCAGTTGACCATGTATTTTTCATTTTCCTCGCCGAGGAACAATTCCACCTCGGCTCCCAGGTCGCTCATATCGCTGGTATTCCCGCTGAACCAGTACAAGATCTGGTTGAAGCTGTGTTTATGTGGGATATGCGGTTCTTTACCGAACATCCCGGCGAAAAATAAGGTGCCGAATTCGATGATTACATCCATGCCCAGGAAATCGGCATCCATGGTCACTTTCTGCCTCAAGGATCCGTATCCATCATCGGTAAAGCTAAGGGGCTTGACATATTTTTCGTATTTCGCCATTTTTCTCCTTTCACTTTGTCCCATAATTAGCATTTTTTCGGGAATTAATGATTTGTCCAAAATACCTGGTGGAGATCAGAGAAACCGGTGCCTTTATAGATACAGGTGACCCCGATTATATGCCGGCTTCCCTTAACATGGCAACTTCATCATTAGCAGGCTTTGGAAAAGGCGTTGATTTCAATTATTCGCAGGGTTGGAAGATTGCCAGGCGCTTCCTTACCTTCAGTGGGAATCCTGCCAGCGACACTCACAAGCAGGATTCGTTTGGTAAAACATAAAGACCGATACTGATATTTTTGTTGATGCCTGAGTTAAATTACCAGGCTGCAGTGCCGCATGCTTACCTGTAACACTGAACCCTCGAATTCACCCTGTACCGTGATCATTTGACCGGTTTTGACTTTTTTCAATTCCGGATAACGGGTTTTATCAAAAACACATAAAACACTCTTGGCTGGCTTGAATTTGTCCGTCAATACGATGTAGTTCCGTTCAATTCGGTTTACTAACCCGGTCAGCTTGATAACACTGTTGCGGTATCTCTCATATTCGGTACTATCATTCTCATAAGCCGCAGTCAGCTTCTCGATGGTCATTTCTGATATTGAAACATCCGGTTCTGCCTTCAGCTTTTTTAATTCTTGCAGTAAAAATTCTTCTTTCGCCTGGTCAAGATGTTGTTGCTGTTGTTTTTCCTCTTCCAGTGAGGCGACCGTCTGATTGTGTTCCGCCACCCGGGCATTGACCCAATTTACCAGTGAGGCCACATAATCAGCACAAAGCCGTATGTTGTCCCCATAAACGAAAACCAGGCGCAGGCTGTCTTTCTCGATAGTGATTTTTCTTTTCATACTGGCAAGGGCGGAATCCCATTTGGCTAATTGTTCCTGCCAGATGTCATCAGGTTCCCCGGAGAGTTTGATATAAAAGGCGTAGCTGTCTTTGAAAGTGGTGTCTTTCTCCAGGCGGTCATGATCAACACCTATAATTTCAACTGGTTGCGACTTACATTGTATGATTCGGTTGCCCAGTTTGTCTGCTGCTGTAAAAGTGACCATGTTTCTCTCCCTGCCAAATTCAACTAATCACACCATAACTTACATGTAGGAACTCTACAATATAACAATCGTAACGATAGTGGTAGTGAATTAGTAAGGAGTTAGATTGAGTTAGTCTCACAGGCAGTGAGAAATTCATCCTGCTGCCTGTGAGAACTGCAATATCAATTACCGCTTAATCGGGAGTGGTTCCGAGGGCTTCCGGGACCTGGGGGGGATAAATGGGGAGGGGAGCATAAGCCATGCCGCCGTCGATCATCAATTCAGTAGCATTCACATAACTGGCTTCGTCCGAGGCCAGGAAGAGAATACCGTAGGCGATCTCTTCCGGTTTACCCATGCGGGGGATGGGCATGGAAGCGGAAATCAGCCTGGA
>CAZSHH010000047.1:0-13300 GCA_964606525.1 uncultured Dehalococcoidales bacterium | reverse complement strand
AATACCGCCCAGCTCTTTCTCGATCTTCTCAAAAAGCGGCGTCCAGACATTGCCGGGGTGCACCGAATTGACCCGGATATTGTGCTTGCGCAAAACGATGGCGTCGGATTTGGTCATAGCACGCAGTGCCCCCTTAGAAGCCTCGTAAACCGGGGTGTCGCCGCCGATAACACCGTAAACCGAAGCGACATTGACGATACTGCCGCCGCCCGCTTTACTCATATAAGGGACGGCATATTTGGTACAGAGGAAGGGCCCCTTTAAGTTGATGGCCATTACCCGGTCCAGCTCGGCTTCCGGGATCTTATGGGCCGCCCCACGTGCCCCGCCCACCCCGGCATTGTTGACCAGGATATTCACCTTCCCGAATTTTTGATATATTTCCGCAAAGGCTTTTTCCACTTCGGCAGCACGGGAGACATCCATTTGCCAGAAGGCAGCGGTACCGCCGGCAGCCTTGATTTCGTTAGCGACGCGTTGGCCGTTCGCGTTATCGATATCGACGATGGCAATCACCGCCCCTTCCTTCGCCATCAATTTGGCGGTAGCTTCGCCGATGCCGCTGGCGGCACCGGTAATAATTGCCACTTTACCCTTAACTCGATCCACGAGACACCTCCATATCTGAAAAAATCCTGCTTTAGTAGGAATAAGTGTAACAGAGTAAGGAAAAACATCCAATCATCTACAAAAAAATAGAATGGCAACGGAGGAAATATAACACACTTTCCGGCTTCCTTGGATCTACGGCGCGTATCACATTATCACATTACTGCCGGCGGCGTACCAGTAACGAGGTCATTACCAGTCCGAAAAGGCACCAGCCGCTGACGACCGCGAAAGCCAGGCCGAGATTTACCGGGAGGTCGGTCAAGGTGCCCCGCAGCAGGTCTGCCATATATTTGATCGGCAATACCTGGTGTATTGCAGCCATCCAACCGGGAAGTTGTTCCAGAGGATACATGATCGGTGAGAAGAGCATGATACCGAAGATAATGATCTGGGTAGCCAGTTGGGCGATCTCTGGCTTAGGAGCGGCATGGGCGATTGAATAACCGATGAAGGTCCCGGTCATGGCGATCAAAGCAACCGCGGGCACTACCAGCGGGCTGATTTGTAAACTGAAATTGAAATATATCGAACCTAAAAATAAAGATGCGATAACCCCGGGTAGAGATACCAGTATCCAAATTGTGGCATCGGCCGCGACATAGACTAATCTCGGCACGGGCAGCGACCACATATATTCGAAGGTCCCGGCCGTCCTCCCCAGGGCTACTACCTGGGGAACCAGGACTAAGCCTACTGTCAGTAAACTGATGGTGGGAGCACCGGTAGTCAGAAACCTGGCGATTTCCGGAGAAATCTCAGGATAGAAAAAACCGATGCCAATGATGAAACCGACCGCGATCATGAGTTGCACGATCAGGTTGATAGGTAGCACCGCCTGGTTGCTCAAGGCTTGCCATTTCAGCATCAGTCCGTAGCTACGCAGCAACTGTGTCATGGTTTGCCTCCTTCGCCAGGGTTTCCTGGACATCACCGTGTCCCAGCAGCTTAAGGTATATATCTTCCATGGTTACCGGGCCAACGGAATATTCCTCGGCAATCCCCTTTTCTTTTAGATTTGCTGCCCACTGGGTTACCGCACCGATATTTGATTCATTGAGCCTGGCAATGAAGCGGCGTCCTGAGGTGACCATATTATCAAGGTAACCAGGTGTTTGCTTGAGGACAGCCCCGGGCTCGAGTGTCAATTCGAACCGCATGTTTTGGCCATTATTACCTTTAAGAGAACCGGGAGTGCCCATGCTAATCACTTTGCCGCGGTCCATAATTGCCAGCCGGTCTACTGCCCGTTCGGCTTCAAGCACATTATGGGTTACCAGGAGTACCGTAGAACCCAAATTAACCATATTACGCACCTGCTGCCAGAGGAGACGCCGGCGCAGCGGATCGATATCGTTGGTAGGTTCATCCAGTATCACCACCAGGCCTGGTACCACGGCTGCCATACAGAAAGCCACCAGCCGCCGTACCCCACCGGAGAATACTGCGGCGTTTTTATGCGACCATTCTTCCATTTCTAGATATTTCAATAGTTCTGAAGTCCGGTTCCGGACGTTGCCAGCACTGCCGCCGCGTACCCGGCCTACCAGTTCAATAGCCTGCCGGGCGGTGAGTCCGCTGATAGGTACCTGAGTCTGAGCTTGAAAAGAGCAAACCTGCCGGGCATATCCGGGGTGGGCGATAATATCGACGTTGTCGATGGTAATACTGCCCGCATCTGGCTTTACCAATCCCATGATTTGCTTGACCAGGGTGGTCTTCCCAGCTCCATTCGGCCCCAGCAAACCGAATATTTCACCACGTTCCAGGGAAAGCGATACATTGTCATTTACCCGTACGTTCTTGACATAAGATTTGCACAAGTTATCCGTTTTCAAGAGCGTGCTTGAAGCATTTTTCATGCAGACCCTCCCTTTCCTGTAACAGCTATTTTGCTACTCTTTATCCGGTATGGAAGAACAGCTTACTCTTTCACCAGCTGGGAGGCGCCCGAGGTGCGGATGTTGCCCATGGCCGGATTGCCGCTCAGGCTGAGGTGAGATACGCCGCTCAGGCGGGCATCCAGCCGTCCGTTAACCTCGGCCGAGAGATGGCTGGTACCGCTGAGTTTGATGGCCGCGTTGTTTACCGGAAAGCTGCGCAGGTCAAGGTGGTTAGCGCCCGCAGCCTCGATGATGGCATCTTTTGCTGAGCCGGTCAACCGGGCGTTGCTGGCTCCGGACAGCTTGATTTCAGTGTTTCCGGAAATAATATTGCCGGCCGCACTGCTAGCCCCGGTAATATCCAGGTTAAAAGGTTCTGGAGAACTGAAGCCGCGAATATCCGCCCGGGAAGCCCCAGACAGTCGTAATCTCTTCAATACCGGCAGGGTAATCTTCACCCGTGGCCGGGCGCTGGTGATCTGGGCGATCCAGCCGATATGACGGCTTTGCCGGACCTTCAGGTTATCCCCATCACGGGAAACCTCAATGTTGCGGAACATGCGGTCTTCGGCATCAACGTTCACGCCATATGCTTCTGCCTGTTCGATTTCGACTTCAAAAGCACCGACCACTTCGACGCCGGAGAAGTCCTGGAACTTAAAATCTTCCGAGCGCAGGTTATTTTCTTTGCCACTGGTTTCGGCTGCGGGGATATCAATTACCGGTGGAGAGATCGGAGGGGGAGGAGTCGGAGGGTGAGGGGAACGGCGTGAATCTTTCAAGCTGTCAATTTCAGTATAGAATTCAGAGCGGATGCCGTCCAGTTCATTCTTAAAGTCGGATTTCAATTCCGACTTCATGTTGTCCAATTCCGCTTTAATACGGTTAAATATCTGGTCGAGTCCAGAGGAATCCCCCGGTTTTTGCTCTTCATTACTCATGACATCCTCCCATATAAATTAAAATTTAATTTAAAAATAAAATCTAAAATAGAATTAAAAACTAAATTAATAAATTTGTCAAGGGCGCAAGAAATGGTTTTAGTGATTGAGAACGAGATTTAGTATAAAGAAATTTCTCATTAATGCCTGGAAGTAGTTGTACAGTACTAACTACCGCATCGGAGCATTTAGTGCTTCCGGTGGTGGAATGATGGAAAGGTGTTCATCATAACTACTGAAATAAAACTTCCCCTGAAAATCAACAACAATCTGATCAAATTCCACCTTTCCTTGAGGATTATTAGGGCCTTCTACTGTCTCCATGTCTTCCCACGTAATATCGCTTGACTTGACGATAAAATTCAAATAAACTTCTGTTAGAATGATTTGAAAACTTTTCCGGTCCACCCATATCCTGAACGAACCTTCCTGGTAAGCTTTCTCATATATTTCCTTCGTCCGTTCGAGCGTTGTCATCCACCAACCCAGATTTGGTCCGTACTTGTTACTCTGCGATAATACCCAATCTGTGGCTTTGTCCGGTGCAGGCACGAGTTCAAGCAAATAGCAGTCCAAGGCACGAAAACGTAAAGTACTTATTATTACAGTCTGGGCGGCTGTCTGTAATATCTTTGTTTGTGGTAATACATAGGTTGTGTTTATCAAGTTCCAACTAATGTTGTCAGTCAATAATTTCTTAGTCCAGGTTATCTTTCTATTCCGGTTAAATAACATTGGCACTATGTGATTATGGTATTCCCAATCTCCAACGATATACTCCTGCCAGGCAAAGAGAGTGAAAGGCGAACCTGACATACTTTTGATATCCATTGAAAAATATGTACTATTATCGGTAGAGTTTACTTGGGCTTGCCCTTGCCAAAGTTGGTGCGAAATGGTCCTAGAATTACTAATCTCCCACGTAGTAGTTTTTCTAAAAGTAATATCGAGTTCATATGTCGAAGCCTTATTCATAATTGAAATGACTTGCGAGACAACATCGTCATTTGTGAATTCATGGTATCGTCTAGTACAGCCAAAAAGAGTAAATGTCATCACGAAAACTAATAGAATATTTGTCACAAAATACCTACGCATAACTGACCCAGCAAAAACCCCGATTCTTTTTAACAACTATAAATATATAGTGATGCACTGACTGAAAAGTTCATCAATAATCAATCCCATGTTTTCTCAGAATTACGTGGAAAATATTGAAAATCAAGTAATAGTAAAACTACTTCTGCATATATTTCCGGGACATACATTGTACCTGTCCTTGAACTCTCAATAATTTTTACCAGAAAATTAAGTGAACAATTCGTTTAAAAATTGGCTATATGTATTAGGAACGTGATGAAGCGAAGTTGAGCGACTAGAATAACTTTTTTCACACTCTTTTAAGGCGACAGGATGAAAATAAGTGGACTGATTATGACAGCAATTATTGTAACGATGTCTTCTCTTCTCGGTTGTGTGAAACAACCTGAAGAACTAACTCCAGTCGAAATTGTATCCCGGGTTATTACGGCCATGGACCAAATAATAACATATAGGTTGGATAGTACTGTGACCGATAATCGGACCGTCATAGATACTAATTCCAGTTCCTCCCAGATATGGATCCGGCAGGATCAAGCTTTGATTGACCTGGCAGACAATACTACCTGGTTCTCCTATAATATAAGTAAAAGCTCAGGACACGAAACACCTTATATCGGACAAGACTATTACATAGGAGAATGGAACTATAGTTACCGGAGTTCACCTATCGACTATATGAGGAATCAAACCGATCCAGACATTTCTTGGTACAAAAAGCGAACACAGGACACAGCAT
This sequence comes from uncultured Dehalococcoidales bacterium, assembly GCA_964606525.1. Taxonomy (GTDB): domain Bacteria; phylum Chloroflexota; class Dehalococcoidia; order Dehalococcoidales; family UBA2162; genus JBBITI01. Next base: position 8,027 of record CAZSHH010000047.1, on the reverse strand, counting down.
TTCTCTTTTACAATATACGTCAGATTACTCCTCAGATTGAGCTGCTCAAGACAGCTACCGAAATCGAATCGATAGGTAAACAAAAAGTGGACGGCCATCAATGCTATATTCTGTCAATAATGCCGACTGCAAATGTCACAATCGACTGGATTTACTCACAATATAAAGATACTGGTGGGCCAAGGTTAAATTGGTTTAAACTTCCTAATGAAAGATCAAGAGAAATATATATGAAAGCATATGTGGACAGTTCAGGTAAATTTTGGATAGACTGTAAAACCTTCTGTATCCGGAAGGTTGATGTTAGCCTCCATTTTGTAGTAAAACCAGGAAATGTAAAATATTCGGAGACAGGCCTCGAAATGGGTAACGACACCAGTGAAATGGACTTGCCATTCGATGAAATAATCCGCGATTTCCAGGGGCAATTGCATTTCTCTGATTATGGGCAACGAATCTCCATAATCCCACCACCGGCAGAACTCATTACACCGGTTGGTTAAGCAGTAATCACTGATTTTCTCGTACTAAATCTAAAAGAACATGTCCTGCTTTTATCAGACAATATGGTTGGTATCAAAACCAATAACACTCTGTCTTTTTTCAATACATTTTAAGTGAAGCATAAAAACCGAGGTTTACGGTTCTTATGCGTTGTGGTTGACAGCCATAACTTCACCCGTGATAGAATACGTACAATAAAAAGATTGAGGGTTTTGGTATGTGGAGTGTCCCAAATATGAAACAACCGTGGAAGGCATTGTATAGCGTATTTACGGTATTCAGTATTATCGGTTTGGGTATTCTCATACCTGATGTTACCAACGTTAGTATTGTTAAAGATGGGCTTGATTCGATGACTGGCAACATGGAGTTTATCGCTGTTATCCTTAGACTGAACGGCGCTCTGGCTCCCGCTGAATTGGTTATTGCGTTGTTCTCTTACCTTATGGGGAAGCCTGATTCTATCTAATATTGGAGCTATAACTATATAGAATGTAAAGGTATAAAGATTCCCAATAATAATAGAGAATAAAGCAATAGCTCCAATGCCCTTAAGGAAGATTACCCAGTTCATTTCTATAACCTCAAATGTCTACCGCGTCGGTCTCTGACTATGTCCCCACCTAAATCGACCTCTTTAAGTGCGCTGTGTCCTTGCCGCGTATACCGACGCTGTGATACTGGCTTAGCTGATACTTCTCGAATACTAACCTTACGTCCTGCGAATTGCCCAAGTGTAGAAGCCGCGGACTTTCCTTTAGGTTCAGGTGGGTGATGAAGTGTTAATACCCTGCGTTCATGTTCAGCGGTATCAATCGGTGCGATGCCTGCTGAATGATTGATAAATGCCAACCAGTCTTTATGCGGATACTCTATCTTGGCAACACTCGCTGGAGTCTTACCGTCAAGCCCGATATGAGGACGGTAATAGTTGTAATGTATTAACCACCCCTCAAGGAATATACGGGCGGTTTCGGGCTTCTTTAACCCTCTTAATACCTTAGTTCTATCCTTAAGTGAACCGTGGAAACGTTCTATTAGGTTCGTATTGTTCTCAAGGTCGAACGGTCCACCTTGCCTGTGTTTAGTATCGGAACCGAACGCCATCTCGATACCATCAAGGTACGAGCCGAGTTTATCAGTGACTATATGTTTCGGTGTTTTACCCGCCCGTTCTGCCGCGATTTCAACTAATTCACGGGCATCACGCTTACCACGGGTTGTGACCATGCGGGAGGCTAATAGGAACCTTGTATCGGAATCAATACAATCCCAGAATACATACTGTTTACCTCCAACTTTGAGATAGGTTTCGTCACATACCCATGTATCGCCTACCTGTGGCTTTATATCTTTGGTATCCTGAATCGCCTTACGGGTGAAGTTATCTACCCATCGGTAAACCGTAGAATTGGCGGGTTTGTACCCGTAGTTAAGGTCTAGGTTACGGCATATCTCATTGAGTGATAAACCGTCGTAATACTGCTGAATCGACGCGGCTACATGGGTGATGGGCGACTTCATTTTTGGTAATGCCATGTTTTGGGCAAACTTACGTTTGCAGTCTTTACAGAACCACCGTTGAGAACCTTGATATTTGCCATACAGGACGATATCAGAACCACCACAATATTTACACTTAAAATCCTCTAGTACGTATCTCTTTGCCATTTTCTTACCTCCCGGCTTATCTATCCAAAGAACACCGCTGGAACCCATATCCTGAACCATCCGACACTCCAGTTTTTACTAGAGCGTAGAACGGAGAAAAGAGAGTGTCAACCATCATGCAGAAGAACCAGGTTTACAGGAATATTGACACCATACGAAGGAAATGATAGGGTGTATCAAATGTGATTAATACTTAAAAGACACTTATCATCGATCCGACCTAAGGGCTGTACTGTATCATTACCAGCTAAGCTCTACAAATAATAAAAGGTTGGTAATGAGGCTGAAATTATAAATCGATAATTCCAAGTTTACTCAAAAAGCGATGAAAAATACTATAAATTCCATATTACTGGTAATAATCATTCTTAGTGAAGTTTTGACTCTCTCATGTTCTGAGGACTATATCAAATTTGACAGTCTCGGGATTGATCACAGCCACTATAATACATATGAACCAATAATTTATGTTGTTTCTGAGAAAACCCCTCCCCCATCCCTCCTCGCAAATCAACAATACTGGGAACAAACAATAAATTCTACGGATTATTCCAAGTTCTTTATCATCTTTGTATTTCACGGACCGGCTACGAGTGATAGTGCATTTAGAGTAGTCAGTGTACAAAATGTTGATGGTGAAATCTTAATTACTGCCCCGTTTTTCAGAAAGTATCAAGGATCGATTACAGGTGAGATAATTTCTCCGGCGGAAGGAATTCGAATAAACAAATCTAATATACGTAGTTCTGGACAACTGAAAATCAAGTTGCTTGATACTAACGGTAAAGAAAGAGTAAGTACTATTACGGAAATTCAATAGAAATAACCCTCAAATTCCTTATGTTATAGGATATTACATGATGAGGCGAATCAGTAACAATTATCGATTTGTGTATATAGTCGTTGTTTATTGCTTTCTTCTGCAAAGCACACTTTTGACAGGTTGTACAATTGGTAATTTAACAAGCATTTCGACAACGACTAATCCCCCGGATACTATGAAGTTTCCACCCCATTCGGTTACTCCTCCTCCTACTGAAAATTTTCCGCCTGGAAAAGACCTGGAATTCAGTCTTATTGTATCAGCAGGTGATTATACTGCTGAAGGTAGTTATAAGAGTGAAGATGCAAAAATACGGATAATTACATCGGTTGATAATCTCACGTCCGAAACCCTTAACCAGTTGGACCCGAAGGACCATCAATACTTATTGTCCGCAAATTATCAAGGATTTTTCTCGATCATCGTATTCAACGGACGTCGCGGTGGCATTGCAGGTTATTTACAAATACACAGGATATGGCGGGATAATGATGTAGTTTATATACTCGCCCACTTTAACGATAAATATCCTGATATCATTTCTTTGACTGTATTTAGTTCACAATACGAGATTGTTAAAGTAAGAAAATCCCAATTGGAACACCTTGGTAATTTTACTTTCATACTGCTGGACGAAACAGGAGTAGAGCGAGCCCGTTCTATTATCGATATTGTTCAATAATATAAGTGGTAAATTCAACGCAGGACAGCGGGAACGGGTTGTTGGCGTAGATGATATTCCATGCGGACAAAAGTATTCCTATCTGGCCGCAACCATGGATAAGACCGGCGTGATACAAAAAAAACTACCCAATCCATCCGGTACACGGTCCATATGGTTGAAGATAGTATGCTGGCCAGCTTGTCCGGGAGTTGTCTGCAATAGATCGGGGAATAGCTTAAATGCAGTTCGCCTGAACTGCTGTCATTCTCACGGCTGCTGATGCCGATAATACTGGTATTGTTAAGTGATCCCTGTAAACTCAAGCCACGCCCGGCTCAGAAAACATTTATTGCCGATGATTTGAACAGGAGATATATCGGTTGATTTACCCGTAGCCCCATCTCTTCGAGCGTAGGTTGCAGCACCAGGCAGGTAAATTCCGGCGGTACGTTCACTGTAACATAGGCGATCGAACCACGCTCGGATATCCGGCTGATTGTTCCGGGCAAACTGTTCATGTCCTCTGCATCCGGTTTTTCTCTTGAAAGCATGATGTTTTCCGGCCGGATCGAAGCATGGCATTCGCCGCGTATTGTTGTGGCTACCGCCAGCTTCGGCCCGCCGAAGCAGAAAGAGCTTTGCCCGCTGGTGGTTTCCTGCACTTCCCCTGCAAAGATGTTCCTGGTCAGGAAAAAGTTGGCTACATGTTCTGAAGTAGGATGACGGAATACTTGCTGCGGCACGCCTATTTGTAATATCTGGCCCTGCCACATCACTGCCATGCGGTCACCTAAGGCCATCGCTTCTTCGAAATCATGGGTGACATGGACGGTCGGCAGGTTCAGGCGTTTATGCAGCTCTTTCAGTTCCTGGGCATAGGTGTATTTCGTCTCCACATCGACAGCACTAAGCGGTTCGTCGAACAGGAGCAGGTCGGGTTTAATTGCGATCGCTCTCGCCAGGGCGATTTTCTGGGTTTCGCCGCCACTGAGGTGGGTGGGGCTTTTATCCAGCAGGTTTTGTATGTGCAGGAGTTCGATGGCGCGGTCTACCGCCTGCTCCGTTTCCTGCCGTGATTTGAACCGGTACAATAGACCGAAAGAGATATTGTCCCGCACGGATAAATGCCCGTAGACAATACAGTCCTGGTAGGCAAAACCGATCCTTCTTTTCTCCAGGTCCAGCGATGTCACGTCCTTACCGTTGATATATACCTGGCCGCTGCTGCTGGAGCGTAATCCCGCAATCGCCTCCAGGAGCACGGTCTTACCAGAGCCGGTCGGCCCAGCCAGGACGAAATACTCTTCGTCCTTAACGTCAAAAGTGACGTCCTTCAGGGAAAACGAACCCCGCTCATCGCATAAGCTTTTGATTTCCAGCATATTGCCATCCTTATCAGGTTGAATAATTTAGTAAAGAAGTATTAAAGTGAATTTTAGAGTACTACTGAAGTTATGCTCAATAGCTGATTGGTACTGTTTATGTTCCGGATAGTCTCAAATGGCTTGAAAAAAGTACTAGCTCATTTTCTGGCGATACGTTTGAGTTCGAACATGTTAACTACTTCCCGGCTTTGTGGCCGCGGCGGCAGGGACTCTGGTTACCGGTTAGTCTAATTGTCCCGAAGGGCAGAAAACCACTGGTTTGCCCGTGGTTTTCTATTTAGGCACGATATAAAGAAATAAAGGAAATTATCTTCAGACTCAACCAGATTAAAAATGACTGGTAATGATGAAAAAACGCGATACTTTGCCGGTAACGAATATAAAATCGTTGATGGAATAAAAAAATAATAAAGCCACTCTTCTTCCGGACCGTCGTGTTAAAATAGGGAAATCAAGAATGAGAAGGTAGCATGATGAGTAGTAAATTCACTGTAGGGCAGCGGGTCAGGATCATTGGTGTTGATGACATACCGTATGGGCAAAAATACTCTTTCCTGGCAGCTACGCTCGATCAAACCGGGATAATTGAAGAGATAGAAGCGCAATCGGCCAGGTACGTAGTGCGCCTGGAGGAAGACGGCAGCCTGGTCAGTTTTTCAGAAGGCTGCCTGGAAAAAGCAGGATAAAGCAAACCATACATAGCTGATTCCTGGTTGTATGCCAAGAATAAAGAATACCTTCAAAATGTCATCCTGGGCACAAGTGTAAGATCCGTTTCCCCCGTATCCATTCCCCACTCCGGCCGGGAATCCAGATTATTGATGACGTTAGATTATGCCAACATGGTGTTGGCATTTCCATGAGGATTACTTAGGGTTGCAGATTCATTCGGCCGTTAACTAGTTGATTACGGTCAGTCACGCCGCTTCTTATAAATGATAGTGTGGATTGTTTTAGATATGTTTATAACGATTGTCCGAATTTCTCTCTGAACACGATTTCATAAAGTTGTTTCCGCGGCCGGGCTTCAGGCTGTTCGGCAGCGTAGCCCAACGGCAAGAGAGCCACACAGGCATAACCTTCGGGTACGCCCAGGACGGCAGCGGCTTTTAGGGCATCGAATGCACCGATATAAAGCGTGCCAAGGCCTAGTTCTTCAGCTTCCAGGACCATATTCTGAAGGGCGAGGGCAACATCGAACATATACCAGGACCCTTCTTTATCGGTAACCGCTTTGCCTTCTCTATAACCTGCCTTATTCAATTCGGCGCAGGCGGCAATCACTACCGGGGCCTGTTTCATCACCACGTTATTACGGCTGCCGGAGGGACTGGCGGCGTCTGCCAGTTCGTTTTTAGATTTTTCATTGCGGACGACGACAAAGCGCCAGGTCTGGGTGTTAGCCCAGGACGGCGCCAGGCGGCCGGCTTCCAGTATCTTGTTTAAGATTTCCTGGCTGACTGGCTTGGGTTGGTAAGCGCGGATACTTCTTCTTTTCATGATTGCTTCCATCACTTCCATGGATATATATCCCTCCAGGTAATATTTTCATACTCGCATTAATTATAATATAGTCTAAGTGAGTAATTGTATAAAATACTAAAAACAGATATGCAAAGCAGATAGTATATTATTCGGGAAATCGCCTTTGGTGTAGAGGGACATGGAAAAGAAAGAAAAACTTAAGGGAAAGAGTAATCGCCGTATATCAGCTAAAACCAGTTCCCGGGACATCACCGGTAATGTCACAAATACCACCATTCAGGCCAGGGCATCACTGCACGCGGAGAGAGAAAATTTCCGTAATTCACTGGAGACTTTACCTTTTGGGGTACAGATTTTATCTCGGGATAGTGAAATTTTATACCTGAACCGGGTGATGCTTAAAATGTGGGGTTATGACTCACTGGAAGAACTGAAGTTGGTAAGATTGGAAAAAGCATTCACTCCAGGATCGGTGTTAGTCGTCCGCCGGATACATAAAGAGCGCAAAGCTGGTATTATACCACCGGTCCATGAATTGACGATGATCCGGAAGAACGGCCAACTGCGGGATTTACGGGTATATACCCAGGAAATATACTGGAATAACCAGCCGTGTTTCCAAATGATCTATGAGGATATCACCGAGCATAAAAAAATAGATATTGAATTATCACGCCGGGCAATGCTGCTCGATGCCACTAATGACGGTATTCTGCTGACGGACATGGAAGGCAATATCCTTTTTGCCAATGAAGCGATTTGCCAGGCATATAAACTCAAACGGGAACAGATACGGCACCTGGATACTTTTGACCGGACTCTGATTAGCCCCGGAAACTACCAGGCCATGAATGAGCTGATACAGCAGCATGGCGCTACTACGCTTGAGATCAAACGGCTTGATCCCCAGGGGAACCCAAGATTTGTTGAAATCCGGGCACGCGTCATTCGTATCGATGATAAAGACCTGGTGATGAGTATTTCCCGGGATATTACAGACCGGAAGAAAATCGAAGAAGAGCTGAAAACCGAAAAAGATAATTATCTCAATTCAATTGAGACTTCGCCATTCGGGATACAAATTATCACGTATGACGGCCAGAAACTATTATATGCAAACCGTACCATGATGGATATCTGGGGCTATCACAATATTGAAGAGGAAATGGCAGTACCATTGGAGAAGAAATTTACCTCCGCTTCACTCGCCTTGATCCAGGAGTTGAATAAGCGGCGGGTCGCCGGAGATTTTCCCCGGCAGTGGGAACTAACTGCCATTAACCGCAAAGGAGAATTTCGGAACCTGGAAGCCCACAGCAAGGAGTTCATTTGGGATGGGGAAAGAGCCGCCCAGGTAGTATACCAGGACATTACCGAACGGCGGCAGGCGGAGCAAGCGCTTAATGCCGAAAGAGAAAACTACCACAATACCCTCAACCTATCGCCCTTTTGTGTTCAGATTATTTCCCGGGAAGGACGACTTCTCTTCACCAAC
>CAZSHH010000046.1:0-21661 GCA_964606525.1 uncultured Dehalococcoidales bacterium | reverse complement strand
AGTAAAACTTCCGGATTCCTTCCCGTGGAACGAGCCTGGATGGACAGATTTACCAGCGAAGGTTTCGTAGATACCTTCCGGCAATACAATAAAGAACCGGGGCAATATACCTGGTGGGACCCCATCTCCCGGGCGCGCCAGAGGAATGTTGGCTGGCGGATCGATTATTTTTTCGTCACGGAAAACCTTTTGCCATCCATTTCTTCAGCCTTCATCATGCCCGAGATCATGGGTTCCGACCACTGCCCGGTCGGTATCACGCTAAAATTAACGGCATAACGATCGACTTAATGCACAGGAGCCAATCATGGATAAAGGATCCAAAATCGTATCGGTCACAGCCCGCCAGATCTCCTCGGAACGGGGCTACCCGGCCATCGAAGCCACCGTCGCCACAGAGAACGGGGCGGTGGGTTCGGCTGTCGCGGTAGCCGGAACCTCCACCGGCGAACACGAGATCAAGTTCGCTTACGACGGCGGGAGTAAATGGTTCGGCAAGGGCGTCCTGAAGGCCGTGAGTAACGTCCGGGATTTGATCGTCCCGGTACTGCTCGGGGAAGATGCATCGCAGCAGCGCCGCATCGACGGCATCATGTTGGAACTGGACGGCACGCCCGATAAGTCGCGGCTGGGCGGCAACGCCACGGCCAGTGTTTCCGCCGCCGTCCTCAAAGCCGGTGCGGCCAGTCTGGAGATACCCCTTTACCGTCACATCGGCGGGGTGAATGCCTGTACCCTGCCCGTGCCCGGCGTGCATCCCATCCGGGGCAGCACCCGTTACGGCGCAGGGCAAAATTCGGGCGGCAAGCCCAGTTATATCATCATGTGTTATGGCTACGATACCTTCGCCGACGCCTCTTATGCCGGCTGGGAAGTGATGATGGCCTTCCAGAAAATCATGCGCGATCGCTACAACATGAGTTCGGAGGGGACGGGGATGGGGGCCACTTTCCGCATACAGGCGGGGATGGTGGAACATGACCGGGAATTGTGGAAACTGATGCTGGAAGCCATCAAAACAGCCGGGCATGAAGGCCGGATGGGGCTGCAGGTCGATTCGGCCGCCAGCACCTATTACGATAAGAAGAAAAAAGTGTACTCCGGCCTTTTTTCCGCCGGTGAGAAAACCCGTGACGATATGATTGAGCTTTACCGGGAGATGGTGGAGGATTACCACTTCATGATACTGGAAGACCCGCTTGACGAAAACGATTACGAAGGCCACGCCATCCTGACCCGGGAACTGGGTATCCAGGTCGTCGGCGATGACCTGTTTACTACCAGCATGGAACGGCTGCAGTACGGCATCTCCATTGGAGCCTGCAATGCCTTGCTGCTCAAGGTGAACCAGGTCGGCACTATCAGCGAGGCTTTCGATGCTGTCCAGTTGGCCTACCTGCATAATTACGGGGTGATGCCCTGCGCCAGCCGCGGTGAAGGCGACGCTATTGCCGATTATTCGGTGGGGCTCGGCGCCGGGACGGTGATCCTGGGTGCCCTGGGTTCGACCGGCGACCGCTTCATCGCCATCGAAGAAGAACTAGGCCGTGCCGCCAGGTTCCTGGGCAAGGACGGTTTTAAGGGGTCGAAAAACCTCGCCCGGTAAAACCGTCCCTGTATTCGCTTGATTTACATACGGCCTTTTTTAGGAAGGGGAATATCCTCCCCATATCCTTGAGATACTTATTCTTCGATCTGTATCATGAAATACGGCATGGTGTGCGGCAGCTTTACCCGGGACTTGTCCCTGGTCAGCGTCCCCGGCAGGATTTTCATCAATTCCTCGGCTGTCCACTGCCCGTCCTTCCATACGACTTGCTCTACCGGCGGCGGATCGACGAAGATGCCCACATGGCCGCGCCATACTTCGAAGATACAGCCGTTGACATTACCAGCCGGTTCACTGGCTAGATATACGATAAGCGGGGCGATGTCCTCGGGCTGGTTCACATCCACTGAATTGAGCCGATCTTTCGCCCCCCGCCACGCCGCCACCGGCCGGATGATGTTGCAGGTAATGCCGTATTTGCCGACTTCGCGAGCGACCGTACGGGAAAAGCCGGTGATAGCCTCTTTGGCCGTAGAATAGGCAGTATGGTTGATCAAACCGAAGCCAACCGCCGAAGAGGTATTGATAATACGACCGTATTGCTGCTTTTTCATGATGGGGACGGCGGCTCGCGTACACAGGAAAGTGCCGTAGACGTGTGTCTTAATCACCGCATCCCAGTTTTCCAGGGTCGTTTCTTCCACCGGGCTGGACCGGATGATGCCAGCGTTATTGACCAGGATATCCAAGCGGCCGAACTGTTTGACCGCCGTCTGGATGATATTGTTAGCCCCTTCCTCGGTAGCGACGCTGTCATAACACGCCACGGCGGAACCGCCGGCATCTTTGATCTTCTTGACCACCTGGTCGGCTGCGTCGCTCGTTTTACCATAACCGTCAGCCGAAGTACCGATATCATTGACCACTACCTGGGCGCCCCGGGCAGCTAAAGCCAGGGCATGAGCCCGGCCCAGGCCATTGCCCGAACCGGTAATAATGGCTACACGGCCGTTGAAGCTTTTCTCCATCTGAACCTCCCTTATAACGTAAAACTCTAATATCTAAACTCAAAATCCTAAAGAAACCTAAAACTACAAACTTAAAATACCAAACACTTAGGATTTAGAGATTAGGAATCAGGATTTTATACTTTTGCATGATTGTAATGCAGAAACCTGATAATCTCAAGAGGTGCTGTCATCTTTCCCCGGCAAATGATATCCTTTAAGTAAAAATATACGGCAGGAGTGATAGTCATGGCCGGTCATAAGCTGATCCAGATAGTGGCTTCCCAGAGCACCCCGGAAAAAGAAGATGCCTTTAACAAGTGGTATTCCGAGGTCCACGTCCCCATGTTCTTCGGATATAAGGGGCTGAAGAAGGCCAGCCGGTATAAGAGGCTGGGCGATGATGACAAAAGTGCCAAGTACCTGGCCATCTATGAATTCGACACTAAAGAAGCCCTGGACGGATTTACCAAGAGTCCGGAATTTGCCGCCGCCGTCGAGGATTTCGAAAAGATGAAGGAAAAAGTCGGCTTCACTGCCAAATGGGCAGCTTCATATGAACTGCTGACGACGATGGAGAAATAAATAGGGGCAGCCGGTTGAATGTGTCTCAGATCGTCATTGCGTTGGAGTGAAGCGAATTTCTACCACAACCAACGAAATCCGTTTCTTCGAGCTTGATACCAGATTCTGCTGGCTGCGGTCAGATTACACTCGCAATAACGGGTCAAAACGATTCAAACTTAATCATGGAGTATCCACGATTTACACTAATATTCGGCTATTATTTCTTCGTTCTTTTAGTCGAGGGTTTCCTTGCGGACGGTTTTTTAACAGCAGGCTTTTTTGCTGCCGATTTATTTGCCGCCCTCGGCTTCTTCTCCCGCATGACCTGCTTGTATATACGCGGGATATTATCCGGGTCGAATTCCGGCAGGTCGCTGAACCGCCCCGCCTGCATCGTCCACTTCCCTTGCTTCTGCACGTCGGCATTGAACTGGGCAATATCATCGGTCTCGAATTCATACAAGGCCAGGTACTTCCGCTTCATATTGTCCTTGGGTTCGGCCGCTTCCCAGCGGGTGGCCTTGATCATTCCCGGTACCTGCAGCATGTCCGGGATGTGGGTATTGGCATACCATTTGTTGAATTCCTCTTCCCGGTCCGGGTCCTTACAGTCGCTGAAAGCGAAGAAAAAGTATTTCGCCATTTTTTGCTCCCGTTCGTTTTTTAGTTACCGTATTTTTTTGATTTTGTTTTTTGGTATTTTTTCGTATTTCGGTATTCGAATTTCGTATTTTCCTGTTGGGATGATACTAGCATCTAGGCACTATTGCAAGCAGGTGGTAGACTGGTAAAGTAAATTTTTAAAACGATAAGTGCGAGCCGTCCTTCGACTGGGCTCAGGATGAGCGGCTCGCACCATGGTAACAATATTCACCGTTTTATCACCATCCCTGCGTAAGTAAGGGGCCATATGTATATCGATATACGAAGTGGATTGAATACTAGAAGTACAATAAAACATGGAGGGAAAACACAATGATCAAAGCTATTTCACTGGCATACCGCAAACCCAGCCTGACCCGGGAAGAATTCAGCAAATACTGGCTGGAAACACACGGCCCGATGGCGGCCAAAGGATTTCCCGGGCTCCGCAAATATGTACAAAATCACTTCATTTATGTCCCAGGGCGAGAAGTTGAAGGCGACGGCATCGTCGAGATGTGGTACGACGATATCAAAGCATGGGAATACTCGATGAAATTCATGGAGACGCCGGAAGGCCGCTACCTGGCCCAGGATGGAGATAAGTTTTCGATCATGAAAGGCCAGGGGCCCTGGATCGTCGAAGAACACGTTATCAAGGACGATATCAGTAAGAAAAAATAGAAAATACTCGCACTGTAAAAAGCAAGCCGTCCTTCGACAAGTCCCGATCCCAATTGAAAATAGTCATACGGTCCCGATTACATACGGGATATGGGGAGATGCTGTACGAAGCCGGCACTTCCCGATAAATACGGGACAGGAAGGAAGAGCGGCTTGCTTGTTTCGTGATGTAAATGAGCCGAAAAGGACCCGGGGTGTTGTGGTATGGTACTATTTTATCCTGGCGACTTTCTGACCAGCCGCGACCAGGAATTCTTGATCCAGGACGACTTTAATAAACCTACGATACCCCTTGGTGCCACCAGCAAGATAGAGATCAGGATAACACCCTGAATCAGCAGGCTGATTCCCTGGGACCGGGCGAGAACGAATTGCAGAACCACGACCAGTATTGTCCCGATGACCGGGCCTTCGATCGTACCCAATCCACCGACCACCGTGGCAATCATTATCTGAACCGTCCAACTCATGTTAAAACTGGTCTCTGGCTGGATGAATCCTTTACTGATGTAATAAATGGCCCCGGTGATGGCAGTGACGAACGCCCCGATGACAAATATATTTAACTTCAGCCGGTTGACGTTGATGCCGGAACTGGCCGCTGTAATGTCGTTATCACGGATAGCCGCCAGGGCTAAACCGATCCGGGAGTTAAGAATGTAACGGACCAGGATAAAGGATCCTATGCCCACCACCAGCATCATCCAGTAAAGGTGGTCGTTGGTCAGAGCGCCAATGCCTTTAATCATATAACCAGCGCCGCCGCCGTACCCGGTCACATTAACCGGTTTCCACAGCAGGAAGACTATTTTCATGATCTCGGGAATCATCAAAGTACCGATCGCAAAGAAGATACCTTTTAACCTGAAGGTGGGTATGGTAATGATAGCGGCGAACAACGCCGCAATTATGCCGCCGGCAACGATGCCGAGATAAAAAGGCATATTGTTCCAGGTAAAGTACACCACAGTATATGCACCAAGGCCGATAAAAGCCGGTTGACAGAGAGAAACCAGGCCGCAGTAACCGGCCAAGAGATTCCACATATTCGACAAAGCCCAGTAGAAAAAGAACAAAAACAGGTATAGCGTCCATTCCCTCGGGGCTCCGAGCAAAGGGAAAACAACAAGGAGTATTATTGCTGCGATGCCACCTATTATGGGTAATTGTTTTTTTATCTTCATCTTCTACCTAGCGACTGAATAATCCACGCGGACGCACCGCCAGTACGATCAACACGATGATATACGCAAACAATAACTGACCGGAAGTCCCTAGAATATGCCCCCCGAAACTCTGGGCTAAACCAAAAACCATCCCCCCCACTACCGTACCGGTAATACTTCCCAGGCCGCCCAAGACAATCACCCCGAAAGCGATGAGCAGGAAGGAAGAACCGGAGGTGGGGGTAAAAGGAAAGGTAAGTCCGAGAAAAACACCGGCTATGGCCGCAAAGGAAGCGGCTATGCCGAAAGCGACGGCATATGTCTGTTCGTTATTGATCCCCATTAATTGGGCTGCTTTACGGTCCTGGGAAGCGGCTGTGATCGCTTTACCAGTATAAGTCCGCTTGAGAAATTGGGTTAAAAATATGAAACATAATATGGCGACGCCGAAATCCATCAGGTAAGACAATGGTATCGGTATCCCACCCAGGGAGTATGATTTCAATGCATATGAGGTCGTCAGGCCGCGGGTGGTCGGCGAAAAGAGGAGGAGAAAGATATTCTGCAAGACGATAGACAGGCCGAAAGCGATGATCATGGCAGCATCACCGGACATACGGTATGCCCGGCTGAAAATAAATTTCTGTAACCCGAAACCAATCAGGAATAAGAAAGGTATCCCCACGACTAAACTAACGATTGGATCGACACCTGCGTAAGTAAATACCGCCCATGCCAGGTAACTCCCCAGGATCACCAGGTCGCCATGAGCGACGTTGATAAGTTTCATTACCCCGAACACTAGAGAAAGCCCGGATGCGATCAGGGCATATAAGCCACCCAGGAGTAACCCCATCACTACTGGCGATAGAATATCATTTACCATTTTCTGGACTACTTATACTCCAAAATATGCCTTCTGAATACCGGTATCCTGCCTTAAATCGGCGGTATTACCATTCAATACGGTATGCCCGGCTTCCATGATATACGCCCGGTCTGCCTCCATCAGGCTGCGCTTTACATTTTGTTCCACAAACAGGATCGTGATTCCTTCAGAACGTATTTTATGTAATGCCTGATAGAGTGTATTGGTTGCCTTGGGCGCCAGCCCCAGTGACATTTCATCCAGGAGTATCATATCCGGCTGGGCCATCAACCCGCGGCCGATGGCCAGCATCTGCTGCTCACCTCCGCTTAAGGTACGGGCTTGCTGATTCCTTCTATCATTAAGAATAGGGAACAACTCATATACCCTTTTCAGGTTCTGTCCCCTGGTTTTCCGGGCTTTTTTGTTAAAAGAGCCGATGATCAGGTTATCGAGAACCGTCATTTCCGGAAAAATGCGCCGGCCTTCCGGAATGTGGGCAATGCCGTAGTTGACGATCTGATAAGGAGAAACATGGGTGATATCTTTCCCAGAATATATGATATAGCCCTTTGCCGGATGCAGTGTCCCTGAAATCGTATCAAGCAATGTCGACTTTCCGGAAGCATTGGCCCCAATCAAAGCGACGATCTCTCCTTTTCTTACTTCGAGAGAAATATCCCACAACGCCTGAAAAGCTCCGTAGAGAACGTCAACGTGTTCCACTTTCAGCAGGACTTCAGCTTTGTTTTTATTGTCCGCCAATACTCTTACCTTCCAACTTATCCAAGATAAGCTTCAATAACATCGGGATTCTTCATTATTTGGTCAGGCGGCCCTTCGGCTAGTTTACTGCCTTTGTCAATCACCACAATACGGTCAACGGCTTCGACCATCAACTTCATAATATGTTCGACCATTATGATGGTCTTACCCATCTCACGTATCTTCTTGATGATGGCGAGAATCTGCGGCAGTTCAACCTCGGTGGAGCCGGCAGCAACTTCATCCAGCAAGACTATTTCCGGATTGCTGGCCAGAGCACGCATCAGTTCCACTTTTTTCAACGTCAATACTGTCAGTTCGCTGCACAACATCTGCTGGGATGTACAGGAGACCAGGTTAAAAAGCATGTCCGCATATTCTGCCGCAGCTTTCCGGCTGATATGGGGTTGGCCGTACAATGCCGCTACCATCACGTTCTGGTGAGCGGTCAGGTTGGTGAATGGTTGCGGTATCTGGTAAGTCCGAGAAATCCCCATACGGCATATCTTGTAAGAGGGCACGCCACTAATTTCGATGCCCTTAAATTTGATGCTGCCTCTATCAGGTCTATATCCCCCGGATAGTACATTTAAGAGCGTAGTCTTGCCGGCACCATTTGGCCCCATGAGACCAACCACTTCACCCTGCCGGACATCAAAACTGACATCATTTACCGCGACAAGGCCGCCAAAACTCTTCCGGATATTAGTTACCTTTAAAATAGGATCGCCCACAATCATATATTTTACAGAATATTCAGGCAGGGGTACTAATCGCCCCCTGCCTGAACTTATGTTTTAGTAGGGGAAAATAGCTTCGGCTTCAACCGGGATGAAGTCGTGTTTGGAAGCTACTACTTTTAGTGCCCATCCATATTTGTCATCGGTCTTGAACCACTGGCCATAAGCAATCGGGACCTGGCTGAAATTATTGGTGTCATACTTTACGCGACCCGTGAGAGAGACAAAATCCGTCTTCTTCATGGCTGCGAGAACATCATCCGAATCGAGGGAACCAGCGGCTTCCACAGCCTGGACGATCTCCTGGATACAGCGGTAACCATGGGGGACCATCTGTTCAAAGGGCCGGTCCTTAGCCTTGGTCCATTCCGCGGCCAGCGATGCCGGCGTGGTATCGCCATAACCTTTACCATTAGTGATATTCGAGAAACCCCAAACCTCGATACCTACACCGTTCGGTATATCACCGCCCCATGATGAAACATCTCCGTAATACAGAGCGGCGAGAGCAGCACCAACCATCTTCGGCTCGAAGCCCATGCTTTTCATCTGCCGGCCAAGGATTCCGAAATCACTGCCGGAGCAATTACCCCACAGGATCTCCACCCCAGCATCCATCCAGGCCTTAATATTAGCAGACTGGTCTACGGTACCTACTGGGAACAGCCCCA
Organism: uncultured Dehalococcoidales bacterium; assembly: GCA_964606525.1. Taxonomy (GTDB): domain Bacteria; phylum Chloroflexota; class Dehalococcoidia; order Dehalococcoidales; family UBA2162; genus JBBITI01. The sequence continues at coordinate 13,002 of CAZSHH010000046.1, read as the reverse complement.
ATTTTTTATCGATACCAACCAGTTCGTAATCAGGATACGTGGCACTGATCGCAGCCGGGAATGCGGCATACCAACCAGCACCGTCGGGATTATCCGAGGCAAAGAAACCTACTACCTTGTTAGTCTGGCTGCCGAATTTGTCCAGCATGTATGACCAAGTATCGATGATAGTATAGCCACCCTTACCGTAGCGGAAATCGGTGGTATCCTCGATCGGGGTACCGATGGCAAATCCGTTCATGAAAGTATAATTCCACGGCGTTGAGGAAGCAGAACGAAGCGCCAAAATCGGTTCCATGGGGACTACTCCGGTGGTCTGGATGATTTTATACTTATCGCACACGATGGCTTTGGTAGCCACGCATTGAGGGAATCCGGCGGGAGAGATTATAAAATCAACGTTACTGCGCAGAATCAGATCTTCTGCCAATTGGGCACTCTTGTTCTCATCACTTTGATCATCCACCGTAACCAGCCTGACCGGTACTTTCTTGTTATATTTGGATAAAAAGACTCCGCCCTGGGCATTGATATCTCTTACCGCGGCCTCGGCGCCAAATGTGGCACAAATACCAGCGGAAGCGAAATTTCCGGTAAGTGATGTCGGTTGTCCGATGACGATTTCGGTCGGCACCTCGTCTCCCCCTCCCGAGGTGCAGCCAGCCGCTCCCGGGATTATCAGGGCAGCTGTTAAAATAATGGAAAAACAGATACTTATCCTTCTCCTCATATTTTCCTCCTGTATTTTTATATCCCTGGCGGGATAATACATCTACAGTAAAGAGCTTTGTAGTATATCCAGATGATGCTAACTCATGAAAACCTTTACTAAAATACGGTAGTGCAATTACAGAAAGTCGCAGATATGTTTGAATGCACGGTATTAGTAATAGTATAGTCCGATTAAAATATAATGGTCTCTTCAGGTATAAATAGGCAATAACGGAAACCAGTGATTTTTGACAATTCACGTCTCCAACCATAAGATTGAGATATGAACGCTTTGGATGTTAAAGATTATCAGGATATATTTCACATACTCGATATCGCCAATTCACGTGAAGATGTAGATACTTTCCGGCGGGATTTACTCGACTCCCTCTCAACCATGTTCCAAGCAGATAGTGCCATGTTCCTGATGAGTGATGCCGGTCATGCTGAAGTCGATGGCAGTGATTGTGTCAGTATCAATATCAGCCGGGAAATATGGCAGGAATTCCCCTTTCACAGGGCCATGGACCCCTTCTACCGTCACGGCGGCCTGCAAGGTTCCGTGGTGAGTATCGGTGACCTGATGCCCTATGCGAACTGGGAGAGAGACCCTTTTTATAACGGCTTTTGCCGTCCCCTGGGCATCTACCACAAAATGGTGATATACCTTCGCCGGGAACGGGAAATATTCGGCGTGATCGGCATGTGCCGGAATAGGGATAATGCCGATTTCTCCGAGCGTCAAAAACTTGCCGGCCAGATTCTGGCTACTCCTTTGACAACCGCCCTGGCCTACGTCACCATCGTTTCCAGTTTTATGCAACAACATGGTTCAGGTATTAATAATAAGGTAGTATCTCCTTCTACTGGAGTGATACTGCTCGACTATAATCTAAATATCGTGGATACCGACCGTAATGCTGAGCAGTATTGTTATGCCTTAAATAAGGATTATCCGGCTTTACACCATGACGGGACACTTTTACCGGATGATATTTTTAATGCCTGTGTGGAACTGCGCAAGATAGTATCTGATGAAAGGAAAGGGGCTAAACGCAGGCTGAATAAAGTATTGATTACCCGGGACGGGAAACATATCCACCTGGAAACCTCGGTTCTCTGGAAATCTTTCAATGCGGTATCGGTCCCCTTTTTTATGGTTACGCTAAATGATTTGCCCGGGCCGGTCATAACATCGGACTGGAATGAGTACAATCTGACCCGGCGGGAAGTTGAAATCGCCCAATGCATCTGCCGGGGTTTGAGTAATAAAGATATCGGAGATTTGCTGTATATTAGCGAAAATACCGTAGAAACGCACTTAAAAAACCTGTTCCGCAAAACCGGTATTAAAAACCGTTCCAGCCTTTATTCCCTGATGGCAAACCAAGGGCAAAAAGAACATCACTTCCCGGCCGACGGCGTCATACTTCATCCTTGATATTTGACATCCTTCCCTATTCCTGATACGCTGATAAGCGGATATCCATTACCGGATACGGAGTACTGTCATGACATTCGGACAAGCTATAATTGCCGCCCGCAAAAAGAAATTACTCAGCCAGAAAGAACTAGCTGCCCTGGTCCTTAAAGACGACGGCGCCCCGATCTCGCCCCAGTACCTCAACGATATCGAACGGGACCGCCGCAATCCTCCGGGGGAAAATATCATCGGCCAGTTCGCCAAAATCCTGGAGGTCCCGGAGGAATACCTGTATTTCCTGGCTAACGAAATACCCCCCAAGTACCGTCACAATGCCCCCAGCTCCCCCCTCCAGGTGCAGCAGGCTTTCGAAGCCTTTGCCCGGAGTTACCGCCGGGGCGAACACGGTAAAGAAAGATAATCAATTCCATTATCTCAAAAGATTAACGAGCTTACGTTCCCTTGAACCTCTTAAATTAAGTTTCTTCACCCACCGCGGTGGGCGAAGGCCAGGGTGAGGGTCTTTTTCTCGATGAAATGGGTGATCGATACCTCCGGCCGTTTCCAATTCCGGCCCTATTACGAACCGGAAGAACTGGATGCTGAGTGCGAGCGCATGGTTGCGGCTTTCCTGGAAGCAAAGTACGGCGTACGGCGCTTCCCGATATCAACCGACGACCTCACGGTAATGATGGAGCAGGACACTTCTGACCTCGACCTGTATGCCGACCTGTCCCGTGAGGGGGAGGACGTGGAGGGGTTGACTGATTTCTTTGCCCGGAAGAAGCCGGCGGTTCGGATTTCCCAACAGCTATCTACTGACCCGGCCCGCAACCAGCGCCTGCGCACCACCCTGGCCCACGAATACGGCCATGTCCACTTCCATAAATTCCTGTGGGACAGCTCTTTGCCTGCCGCCCCACAAACCGGCTTTGTCCAAAAACTGTCGCGGCAGCGCCAGCAGTTCCAGCGCTTCCGGACCAGTATAGCGGCGGGAGAAAACCCGGTGCCGCGCCGCAGCATTTCCTACTCCCCCAGCCCACGGCCGCCCAGAAAACGCTTCAATACCGGGCCGCGGTGTCACCGAACCTTTATCTTTGATGCCCCGGTCTTCGACTGGATGGAATGGCAGGCCAGCTACGCCTGCGGCGCCATCCTGATGCCCGCAGCCGAGGTGCGGGATGCCGTGAAAAATTACCAGCCCAACCGCCAGCCTACGGGTTCGCCGCCTTCCACTTCCCCTGCTGTATCGGGGCTAATCGCCCATATTGCGGGGGCTTTCGACGTTTCACCTGAAGCCACCCAAATTCGCCTTACCCGGCTGGGTATCATCCTACCGGTGAAAACAGACAAGCCGTCAACATAGAAGCAGCCTTTTCCGTATTTCTGTCCGATATGTGATAAAATAGTCTATCATTCGTGTAGGAAGTAAGAAATGGACCGGACAAAGGGTTTAGCTTATTGCGGCCTGGCTTGCTGCATCTGCAATCACAACCAGGAATGCGCCGGATGCCGGAATGAAGGCTACACCGGAAAGGAATGGTGCAAGAATTTCAAGTGCTGTAAAGTTAAGGCTTTGCAGGGCTGTTGGGAATGCCAGGATTTCCCTTGCTCCGGCACCATGCTGGATAAGCTTAGAGTCCGGGCTTTCGCCCGGTTCATCGCCCAATACGGCGAAGCCAAATTCATGGACTGCCTGGAGAGAAATGAAAAAGCCGGCATCGTTTACCATTATAAAGATCAGCTAACCGGCGACTATGATCAGTTCCAGAACGAAGATGAAATCATCAGTGTCATCCTAAAAGGAAAGTAAAAGTTAATTCACCGTTTTCGAAAAACCTCGACTCGCAATCGAAAGAATCCGGTTTGTTAAGATGCCATCTGGATTCCTTCGACTACGAGTCGGCCAAAGTTCAGAATGACAGTACCAAGTATACTTGGCTTTCTTAATTTTCTTACGAGATGAGATATTAGTCCGTACCTTTTTCCTGCTTCCATTCTTTAATCCAGTCTCTTTAATCATAAATCTCATCTGTTTAACCTTGACTCCCCTCCTCCGATTATGCTAATATGCTTATCCGCATATTTTAGAACAACATCTGGAGTTTTTTCATGTCCCAGATAGCCGTGGAAAACCTGTGTAAGACGTTTAAAGTCCCCCGCCGCCAGGGTGGGTTGACGAACTCATTTCTGAGTGTTTTCCACCGTGAGTACGAAAATATCCGCGCCCTGCAGGGGATTTCCTTCGCCCTGGATGCCGGTGATATGGTCGGTTATATCGGCCCCAACGGCGCCGGTAAATCCACCACCGTCAAGATCATGAGCGGCATCCTGGTCCCGGATTCCGGGAAATGCGAGATACTGGGCCGCACCCCCTGGCGGCAGAGGAAAGAACATGTCCGGCAGATCGGCGTCGTCTTCGGACAGCGGTCGCAGTTATGGTGGGATGTCCCCGTTATCGACTCCTTTAATTTGTTCAAAGACATCTACCGGATTCGGGAAACTACCTATCGAAAAATGAAGGACGAACTGGTGGAAGTCCTGGGATTGCAGTCCTTGCTGAATATGCCCGTCCGCCAGCTCAGCCTGGGCCAGAAAATGCGCTGTGAACTGGCGGCCTCCCTCCTCCACCAGCCCCCTATCCTTTTCCTCGATGAACCGACCATCGGCCTGGATGCGGTCTCCAAGCTCGCGGTACGCAGCTTCATCGAGCAGATGAACCGGGAACGGCAGGTTACCGTCATCCTCACCACTCATGATATGGACGATATCGAGGCCCTCTGTTCAAGGTTGATCGTCATCGGTAGAGGTACTATCCTTTTCGACGGTAGCGTCGGACAGCTGCGCAATAACCTGGCCCCGGAACGCGTCGTCAAGGTGGAATTCCGGGAACCTCCCCACCGCCTCGACTTCCCCCCGGCAGTACTGGCCGGGCACAACGGCCGCACCGCCGAATACCGCTTTAATCCGGAAAAAATATCCGCCATCGACCTCATCGCCGCTGTCTCTGCAAATACCCCGGTTAAAGACTTCGTGGTGGAAAATCCGCCCATCGAGGAAATTGTCGCCGGCATGTATCAAAAATTCGAAATATAAGTTATGGGGAAAAATGTCATATGCGAGGAGTCCCGATTTATCGGGGCGACGTCTGACTTCGAGTAAGCACAATCTGAACCTCAGGGATCCAGACTGTTTCAGTTCACTGGAGGCGAATCTCACAGTGACATATTTATTAGTCTTCTATTAGGAGAAACCCTGTAACTTGAGTGCCTATCTTTCCATATTTAAGCTGCGCCTGGCCGTCCAACTACAATACCGGGCGGCGGCAGCGGCATCTTTCTTTACGCAGCTCTTTTTCGGTTTTATTATCGTGATGGTCTTTCATGCTTTTTACGCCGCCGCCAACAAGCCGCAGCCCATGTCCCTGGCGGCAGCCGCGACCTATACCTGGCTGGGGCAGGCCACCCTCCGCCTGCAGCCGGGTTTCAATACCGATACTGAAGTCATCAACATGGTACGCTCCGGCAATATCGTTTACGAATTATGCCGGCCGCTGGACCTTTATCTCCTGTGGTATGTCCGCCTCCTGTCACAGCGCATCGTACCCACCTTGATGGCCGGGGGACCACTGTTTATTATTTCTCTCCTGCTGCCGTCCGGATACGGTTCTTCGCTGCCAGCTTCGTTGGCATCGGCAGCAGCCTGGTTCTTCTCACTTATCCTGGCCCTGCTGTTAAGCTGCGCTATCTCCAACCTGGTCACTGTGTCGACATTATGGACCATTGCCGGCGACGGTATGCAGCGCATCTTCCCGGCTTTTACCATGGTCTTCTCCGGTTTGAACGTGCCCCTGGCTTTCTTCCCGGACTGGTCGCAGCCGATCCTCAGGTTTCTACCTTTTAGCGGACTGGTCGATTTCCCCTTCCGGCTCTACCTGGGGATGGTTCCAGCTTCAACGATAGTCATTTTCGGATTATTGCAGTTGTTTTGGAGCGGCGTTTTTATCCTGGCCGGAGTCCTGTTATTACGCCTGGGGAAGCGTAAAGTAACAATACAGGGCGGTTAGAGTGGTCGATACGATACGCGTTTATTTTAAGATGGTTGCCGTTCACCTGAAAAGCCAGATGCAGTACCGGGCGTCGTTCTTGATGATGATGACGGGCAACCTGCTGGTCTCCTTCATCGAATTCATCACCATCCTGGTACTCTTCTCCCGCTTCGATTCCCTGCGAGGGTGGAGCCTGGCCGAGGTGGCGGTATTCTACGGCGTGGTCAATGTCTCTTTCGCCTTATCCGAGGCTTTCGGCCGCGGCTTCGACATGTTTTCCTTCCAAGTCATCAGCGGGGAATTCGACCGCACCCTCCTCCGCCCCCGCCCCACTGCTTTCCTCGTCCTGTCTCACGATTTCCAGTTGATGCGTGTCGGCCGTTTACTACAAGGCCTGGTCATCCTCGCCTGGGCTTCCCTGAACCTGGGTGTTAGCTGGAATTTACCGAAGATCGGACTGCTCGTCTACTCCGTTTGCGGCGGAGTTATGATCTTTACCGGGCTACTCATCATCCAGGCCGCCATGTGCTTCTGGTCCACCCAGAGCCTGGAAGTGATTAATTCCTTCACCTACGGCGGGATGGAAGCCCTGCAGTGGCCTTTGTCAATCTTCCCACGCTGGTTCAGCCGGATCTTCATCTTCATCATCCCCCTGGCCTGCGTCAACTACTTCCCCATACTGGCGGTGATGGAGAAAACCAGCCTATTTCAATATCCGGCCTGGCTGCCCTGGGCATCGCCCCTGGCGGGTTTGGTATTCCTGGCGGCGGCGCTGAGTATCTGGTCCTTTGGGGTCAGGCACTACCGGTCGACGGGGAGTTGAGAAGAGCTGATTGAGTCTAATCGCGAAATAGCCCGCTCTCCGTTCGACGCCGACTACGGTCGGTGCTCAGGATGAGCGGGCTAGCTGTCGATGTCGTAATATCAGGGATTGAATCCCCCTACTATCACGTCCCCGCCGCTCATGGTAAGTTTGTCGAACCCATAGCGGCGGGAATTTATCAAGCGATTATTACGCCGGTTTGAATTTAGGCATGGAAATTTCCGGGCTGGCGTCATCCCAGACGACCGTGACCGGCATATCGATCTTGACGTCTTCGGGTTTACACTCTACCACATTCGAGAGCATGTGGACGCCTTCTTCGAGTTCAATGATGGCGACGACATAGGGCGGGGGGAGCATGGGGTGGTACTGCCGCCGGACAATGATAAAGCTGTAGACTTTGCCTTTACCACTGAGCTTGACCCATTCCGCGCCAATGTTCAGGCAGTGGGGGCACATATAACCGGGGGGAGAATAAGTTTTACCGCATTTCAGGCACTTCTGCACCCGCAGCTCATGCTGTTTGCAGTAGTCCCAATATGGCTTGGTTTCCATATCGGTAACCGGCAAAGGCCGGGTCATGGGACGGTTCATCATTTCTTCATTACCTCCTGAAAATCACCGTGCTGTGAGTTTGTAAAATGCCGCCGTTGCCGCTGGCCAAGATATAATGCGGATCCTTGATCTGGCGCGGCCCCAGGTTGCCCCGGAGCTGCATCACGGCTTCGGTGAGTGGGGTGAAGCCCATGTAATAGACTTCGGAGAGTAAACCGCCCGAAGTATTGACCGGGAATTCCCCACCCGGCCCCGTCCGCCCGTTAGCGAAGAAGTCCTTGCCTTCGCCAGGTTTGAAGAAGCCGTAACTCTGCAGGGTCAGTTCCACGGTATAGGTGAAGCAGTCGTAAATCTCACAGGCACTGATATCTTTCAGGGTGATGCCGGCCATCTTCAGGGCGTCGGCTCCCGATTGCTTGGCCGCTGAGGGCCCGGTAAGGTATTGCGAATGGGTGGGGTCGGCAGTGTGGTGGTGCTGGCCCCAACCGGAGATATAGACAACCGGTTGCTTCAAATGTTTCGCTCTTTCCGCGGTGGTCACGATAAAGGCGCGAGCGCCGTCGCTCTGCAGGCAGCAGTCCGCCCGGCGGAAGGGTTCGGCGATCCAGGGTTCCTTGAAATAATCTTCGCGAGTCAACGGCTTAGTATAGAAAGTGGCCCGCGGATTTAAATTAGCCCACTTGCGGGTATTGACCGCAATGTTTACCCAGGTTTCCGGCCCGGTACCGAATTCGTGCATGGCCCGGCGCCCCGCCAGGGCATAGGACATGGGGGCACCCATGGCGCCGTAAGCGAAGTCCGATCCCGCCCGGGGTGCTCCGCCCATGAACATCGGCCGTCCGGATTGTTCCATGGTCGTGTACAGGCAAACAATGTAATTGGCCTGCCCGGCCGCCACTGCCAGAGCGGCATGCTGGGCAATGCAGCCGGAACTGGCACCCATGACGTCTTCATCCGCGGTAAACCGCAGATTCAGCCCAAGCTGGGCGGCGATGTTATAGGCATGGGCACTGGTCATCCAGGGCTGCTGCATGAGGCCATCGATATCTTCCCTTTTCAGGCCGGCATCCTCGATGGCGTTTTTAATGGCTTCCAGTGCCAGGCGCATCATGGTGGTGTCCGGCACTGTACCCTGCCGTTCGGAATATCCAACTCCAACGACAGCTGTTTTGTCTCTGAGATCCTTTAATTCCAAGCTTTTTACCTCCGAAGTGCACTGTTTCCTTTCAATACCCTAATCGTTCATATTATGTACTATTTAGACGTAATTTTCAAATCCGGCCGGCCTGAAAAAAAGAGAGGACGCGGCAACCCACGCCCTCTCTTTTTCACAACCGTTAAATTTAATACCTGAAAATTACTTTACTTATATACGCCGTACCTAGCCACGAAATCAATCATCGCTTTTACCAGCCTGGGGTCGGCTTCATCGATCGGCATGTGGGTGACAATGAGGCCGCCGTCCTTACCGCAGTCGTCGATCAGTTTCTTGCAGTAGGCTTCGACCTGCTCGACGGTACCTACCTGGAGGATGGAGGAGGGGACGTCGCCCATGATGGTAGTATGCCCGCCCAGGACTTCCTTAGCCAGTTTCATGTTGGTCTGGGCAAAGTGGGCGATGGTCTTTCCTTTAGGGAATTCTTTCAGGAATTCCAGCCGCTGGTCCCAGATGCCCTCGTAGAAGGGGACCGGAGTCAGGCCGAGGTCGATAAGGCCCAGGACTACTTTCTTATAGGTCGGCCAGTAGAAAGTCTTGAACTGGTCGATAGACATGAAGCCGTCCGAGCCGCGGTGCAGGGCCATGAAGACCCGCTTGTTCTTAGAAACCCTGGCGAAAGCCGCCGCCCGTTCCAGGCTCTGCTCTACGTACATATTGCAGACCTTGATCAGTTTATCGGGGACGCGGTACATGTCCATCATGGCGCCGCGCATGCCGCGCAGGCTGTCCGAGATGATATCGAAGGGGGCACCGGCGCCGCCCGGGCTGAGGTTGGTATGGCCCAGGGCTTCCATCTCAGCATCGAAAGTGCTCATTTCTTTCTGCGCCGCCAACTGGGCTTTACCCGCTTTAACCAGCTTCTCGTGGAATTCGAGTTGTTCCGGGGAAACGAGGGCGGTGGCAAACATGCTCAGGGCATTACCGTTGGTCAGGTTGCGGAAGGTCGGCCATTTTTCCAGGGCAGCCCCGGCATCACAGACCCGCGGGATGAATTTGTGCATGATGAAATCGGAGGGGTCCGCCAGGAATTCATCATATTCTTCCTGCTTCATCGGTTCCATCTCGATGGACTGATGGCTGGAATAATCGGACACGCCGTGTCCCGGCCATTTCATGGTGCGGACGCCGAGGAGTTCCATCGCCTGGCCGACGCCGCCGCCGGTAGAGGGCAGGTAGCAGTCAGCATCGAAGTCTACCAGGGTCTTCTTGCAGGCTTCTTTCCATTGTTTAGCATCGTAAAAAGCGGCTTTCGTGGTGATGCCGCAGTACTTGGCGGGGAAGTAAGCAAGGCTGAAGCGCAGGGGTACCTTATCGGGGACCCTGAGTTCAACGACATCTTTAATGCGCTTTTCTCTTTCCTGGAAAAGCTCCTGGGGGGATTTTTTAGATTTGGCCAATATGCACCTCCAAAAAACTATCGTCTAAAAGTATACACAGCCCAGGGGCTCCCATGCAAAAAACAGGCAGGATTTTACCCGCCGGCGAATCGATCAATATGAAGCGAACTTAATCCTCGCCCCTTCGACTACACTCAGGACTCTAACCTAGATAGTCCTCACCCTAGCCCTCTCCAAAACATTTGGAGAGGGAACTCTATTCTCGATGCTGCCTGTAAATTTCATGGTAGGGCAAGCATCCCGCCTGTTTAAATCCATCTCAGTCTTCCTTTGGAAAAGGAAGAGGAACCGGGATACCACGAGCCCGCTCATACTGAGCCCGTCGAAGTGGAGCGGGCGTAACCCAAGGCATCGTATAACAACCCCTTTCCAGCTTTCCTCCATTCGTCCCATCAACGTATTGATGGGTCCCGCTCAGGACAGGCTCTTGGTAAGGGGCAAGGGCAGGCCTTCCGGCTTACCGATCAGGACCGGGCGAGCGGGTTGTGTAAACCCGCCCCTACGATTCTTGTTATAGGTCTGCTCGATGAAACAACCTGAGGCTAAATAACGGATTTTGAAGAAACAACCCCAGGCACGAATTGTGCGTAAATCCGAAATCCAAATATCGAAATCCGAAACAAATCCCAATTCCCAAAATATAAAGTACAAAAAATGACCAATAACCAAGATACAAATCACAAAAACCCCTCAGAGGGCAAAGACAGGGGCTCTGCCCCTACAAATAATACCCCCAAATTTCAAAAATTATGAAGGAACGAATGAAGCTGGTAAAAGGGAAACAGGCTGATTCGTTTCGCGCGATAAATTTCAATCATACCAACACCTCGCTAATCTTACTTTTTGACTACAAATCTATATTTAAAAACAGAAGTTCTGGTATCATAGCACTGATGTTCGGGGATTGTCAAGGGGCATTTGTAATAAAAACCATGTATAATAGAGCCATGAAACCTTTCCTCCGGCACTGGTGCCGGACCAAGATCGTCTGTACCATCGGCCCGGCTACCGGTTCGGAAACGATGGTGCGTAGACTTATCCGGGCTGGCATGGACGTGGCCCGGTTGAACATGTCTCACGGCACCCCGGAAGAACACGCCGCCCATATCAAACTAATAAGAGACACCGCCCGGGAAATGGGGACAACCGTGGCGATCCTGCTGGACCTGCCCGGTCCCAAGCACCGCGTCGGCAAATTACAGGGCGGAAAGGTCCGCCTGAACCAGGGGGCGGCCGTCACCCTGACCGACCAGCCGGCCGAAGGCAATCCCGGCCTTATCCCGGTCACCCTCCCCGGCCTTGCTTCCGGGCTTGTGCCCGGCCGTACCATCCTCCTCGATGACGGGGCATTACAGATAAAAGTCACTGCCGTCAACGGCCGTGAGGTCCAGGGACGGGTCACGGCCGGCGGTTTGCTGGTGCAGGGGCGGGGGGTGGTCGTGCCCGGTATGCCCAATCCCGGCCCCTTCGTATCCGAAGAACTACAGCAGCTGCTCCTTTTCGCCGCCCGGCAGCAGCCCGACTATATCGCGCTTTCCTTTGTCTCCCATGCCCGCGACGTGAGAGATGCCCGGAAGATACTCCGGGAAGCCGGGGCTGACATCCCCATCGTTTCCAAGATCGAACGCAGCGATGCCCTTAAGGTATTCGATGCCATCCTGGCCACCAGCGATGCCGTCATGGTCGCCCGCGGCGACCTCGGGGTGGAAATCCCCCTGGAGCGGGTGCCCCTGGCTCAGAAACGGATCATCCGCAAATGCAAACCATGGTCTCGGCACAGCGGCCGGTGCGGGCGGAGGTAACCGACGTGGCGAATGCTATTTTCGACGGCACCGACGCGGTGATGTTATCCGCGGAGACCTCGATCGGCAAATATCCCATCCAGGCCGTGAAAATGATGGACCGCATCTGCCGGGAAACGGAAAAAGACCTACCCTACGAGATCGCCCTCTCCCACCGTAAACCCATGGTCGATACCGCTACCGAGGAACTTATCGGTTACAATGCCTGCCTCACCGCCCACAACCTGTCAGCGAAAGCGATCGTCGCCTTCACCCAGTCCGGCAATACTGCCCGGCGGGTCTCCAAGTACCGCCCCCGACCCCCCATCCTGGCAGTCACCCCCGGTGATATCTGCGGCCGGCTGGTCCTCCTCTGGGGTGTTTTCCCCATCCGGAGCCGCGTCACCACTTCCACCACGGAACTCTTCGCAACCGCCGCCCGGCTGGCGAAGGAGACCGGATTGGCCCGTCCCGGCGACCGCATCGTCATCACCGGCGGTATTCCCTTCGGAGAGTCAGGTTCAACCAATATGCTCAAAGTGGAAACCGTGGCGTAGCAAAAAAAATCCTAAATCCCAAACACTAAATCCTAAGGAAATTCAAAGTAATAAACCTAAAAATCAAAACCAGGAACTGGTAGGGCAGGCGTCCCGCCTGTCATTTTTTCATAAACCCTTTATAGCTTTCCCCTTGTTAAGGGGCAAGGAAATCCTCACTCTTACTCTCTCCCGCAATCTGGAGGACGCTATACTCCACGATATTATTAAAGATCAAAAAACGGTAGGGGCGGGTTTGCGCAACCCGCCCGCCGCGTCTTATTGCGGTGAAATAACCCCTCTCTGTATCTCTCCCCTTAATGAAGGGGCGAGAGAACCTGGGTACAACTTGAGGCTAAATGCAGGGTTTTGAAGAAACAACCTCAGGCATGATTTAAAGCTAAACGGTTGATTTTTACATTATGTCCGGTAAAAGCAAATAAATAAATCATACCATACTTGTCCAAAATAACTTTTAAGCAATAGAGGAAAAACAGAGACTCCCTGAA
>CAZSHH010000045.1:14963-23333 GCA_964606525.1 uncultured Dehalococcoidales bacterium | reverse complement strand
GGGGATGGACCTGGAGGTAGGTTTCGCGGTCATAGACTTCCTGGTAAAGGGTAAGGCCGTCAACCCCGGCAGAGGCTAAATCCCGGTATTCCTCCTGTAGCAGGGGATATATTTCAATGGAAATGGAAGAGAAATATTTACGCAGCTTTTGAACACAATCCCGGATATAAGAGACGGGACTGTGGCGGCGGGATTCCCCGGTGAGGACCAACAGGTGCTGCAAACCATCGGCAGCAATGGCTTTAGCTTCCAGTTCTACCTCTTCGAGAGTCAACTGGCGGCGGGGGATGGGATTACGGGCATTGAATCCGCAGTAGACACAGTGATTGATGCAGTAATTGGCCAGGTAAAGGGGAGTATAAAGGAGGATGTTACGGCCAAAATGCTGCACAGTCAAGCGGTTGGCCTGACGGGCCATTGCTTCCAGGTAAGGTTCGGCCGCGGGAGAGAGCAGAGCAAGTAAATCAGTTTCCGTTAAAGCGGGACGGGAGAGAGCTCCCTGCACCATGGCAGTAGATACCTGGGCAAAAGCGGCGGAGAGGGCAGCACGCGGGTATTTTTCGATCTCAGTAAAATAAGTCACGGCGATACCTCGGCCGAATCATTCAGGAAACCGGTCAGGGGTGATGAAGCTGACGCCACAGTGCGGGCGGCACCGGGGCCGGCAAGGTAAGCCAGGCGCCCTGCCTGTACGGCAAAAGCGAAAGCCTGCGCCATGGCGACCGGATCGCCAGCGGTGGCCACGGCAGTATTGACGAGCACCGCGGCGGCACCGATTTCCATAGCCTCCGCAGCTTCCGAGGGACGGCCGATACCGGCATCGACGATGACCGGCAGGTCAATCTCCGAAATCATGATTTGTACCAGTTCACGGGTCTTCAGGCCGCGGTTCGTCCCGATCGGCGCCCCGAGGGGCATCACGGCTGCGGCCCCGGCTGCCGCCATACGGCGGGCAGCGGCGAGGTCGGGGCTCATATACGGCAGGACCACAAAGCCGTCTTTGACCAGGATTTCAACCGCTTTTAAAGTCTCGAAATTATCCGGGAGGAGGTATTTCTGGTCGTTGATCACTTCTACTTTCACCCAGTTGCCGCAACCGGCCGCCCGGGCGAGGCGGGCGATACGGACAGCCTCGTCAGTATTGCGGGCCCCCGAAGTATTCGGCATCAGGGTAACATTTTCCGGCAGATACTGGAGCATATTCTCACCGGGATTATTAAAGTCCACGCGGCGTAAAGCCACGGTAACGACCTGGGAGCCGGCGGCTTTTATAACATCCGGGATCAAGCGGTAATCAGCAAACTTGCCCGTGCCCAGGAAAAGCCGGCTGGCGAGCGGCTTGCCGCCAATCACCAATTCATCCATTTACTAACCTCCGCCGACGATACGGACCACGTCGATCCGGTCGTGTTCTTTAATCACTGTTTGTGCCCATAAGCTGCGGGGAATCACTTCCTCGTTGAGACAGACCATCACGCTTTCCGGTTGCAGTTGCTTTGAGTCAATCAATGCCCGGACATCAGAGAGATCCGGGATCTGCGTTTCCTGGCCGTTAAGGACAACTTGCATATTTTTTCCAAAATAAAAAGAGCTTACCGCAGGTAAGCTCAAAATCCGCTTCCCTACGTTGGCATTACCCAAATCAGGTTCAAGGGTTGCCCCGGATTCACCGGGACTCTCAGCCTTAAAAGCACCCCTAGCACTATTCAATTAACCCTGATTATACGTTGCCGGGGAGGGGATTGTAAATACCGGGGAATTCGTATAACTCACGATACTGTAGTATCATCTAAATAATATAGGCCGCACCATGTACGGCATGCCACGATAATAATAGACTAACCGTACATAGAAGAAGATTTATTATTGGAAACTAAGAACCATCAACGGTTCATGATTTTTTCCCTGGTTACACTGGTACGCGGATGTATCGGGTTAATTTGGGCTTCAGCCGGGCCGCTGATACCGCTGTTGATGGAGGCCTTCGGCATCAACCGGGGGACGGCAGGTTGGTTTGCTTCCGCCGCCCCGATCACCATTGCCGCGGTATCGCTGCCGTTTGCCATCTGGGGGTCGCGATTTTCCCTGAAAAAAACCTACATGGTAGGAGCTTTCCTGCAAGCCGGGGGCGTACTGGTCTTCCTGCTGGACAATTACACATGGGTCATCATCACCCGCATCATGTTTGCCGCGGGAACGGCGATCACGGTCCCGGTAGCCGCGGCGATCGCCACAGAGTGGTTTTCCAGCAAGGAATTACCTTTATTGAACGGCATCCAGATGAGTTTTGTAAATATGGCTAACGCCGCTGCCTGTGTTTCCACGGTGCCCCTGGCAACAGTGCTGTCATGGAAAGCCCCGATCGTCGCCTACGGATTATTCACCCTGACCTGTGCCCTGGCCTGGGCGATATTCGGTAAAGACCGGGCGAAAACAGCCATCCCAATAAAAATGGAAGGACTGCAAAAAGCTCCGGTACAAAACCGCAGTATCATAAAAGTATTAACACGGCGTTCGACACTGCTGCTGGCTTTCGCCGTCCTGGGCTGCTGGTGCCTGGGCAATGCCATCGGATCATGGCTGCCGAGTTATTATCACGAAGTGTTCCACATGCCGCTACAGAAAGCCAGCTCCTTGTTGGCATTGATCACAGTGGGTGGTACGGCGGCGTGTATCGCCGGCGGGATACTCCCGGTCCGCCTGGGCAGGCGCAAACCTTTCCTGATTTTATGCGGGTCATTCATGGGTTTGACCGCAATGTCGGCGGTACTCTTCAACAATATGGCGATAATCTATATCAGCATCGTCCTGTTCGGGGTATTTGCCAATATTCAAACCCCCAGCCTCTTCACGATCCCAATGGAGCTGCCCGATACGACGATACACGAAGGTGTGGCAATATTGTCGGTGCTGCAATGCGGCGGCAACCTGGGAAATTTCTTTGCCCCGCTGCTGGTAGGCTACCTGGCCGATGTGACGGGTTCGTACCTGCCTGGTTTTTTCATCACTGCCGCATTCTCCCTCAGCATGCTGGCAGCAGGTATTTTGTTACCGGAAACAGGGCCGAAAGCAACTCTGAAGCCAATGAAATAGCAGCGGGATGACGAGAACCATGACAATAGATTCCCGGCCGAATTATGTTCAGGCAGTAGCTGCCGCATACCGGTTGATGTAGTCGAAACCATCTTTAATATTGTATATTATGCATGATTTCGTTTGACACTCGAAAAAGGGCTGTGATATCCTCGATATCAATCTATTTAAGACAAAGACAATCAGAATAGTAAGAATAAAACGCCAAGGAGAATCAAGATGGCCGAAAAATTCAAGTTTCTCAGTCCCCTGGGTCTAGAAGATGAGATAGAGACGATCCCCCTGGCCCCCCGGCTGACCAGCCTGGAAGGCAAAACCATACACTTCAGCATCACTGGCGAGCCGGACCTCACCATATATCTTGACCGGCAGTTGAGAGAAGCCTATCCCCAGGTAAACTGGACATCGAAGAAATCATATACCCCGACGCCGGTGCGGTTGACCGACGAGGAGATGAAGACCACCGATGCCGTGATACTGGCGGTGTCATGGTGAAGCAACGCCGTGATGGGGCAGTTGCCCTATCTGTGCGACCTGGAAGAAGCCGGCATCCCCACCATGCTGGTGGACTATGCCGACCAGGACCTGATGGTAAAATCTAATGCCCTCAAATTCGGTGTCCCTGGACTGCGGTTCGTCTCTGCTTCCCGGACTTTACCCGGCCCGGCAGATGCGGCGAGGCTGATCGAGCCCATCATGGAAGGCCTGACCCGGCCATTAACCGAAGAAGAAAAGAAAAGTGGATTTTACCGACCGAACAACCAGCGGGTGCTTTTCGAAGGGACGATCGACGAGGCGGAAGAATTTTTTACCCAGACACAAATCGTCACTCACCCGATGATGAACTGCCCGATTTCCGTATACACCGACGGCCTGCCTATCGTACTGCCGACCGAAGAACGGGTAGCACGGATGCTGAAAGGCACCAGCCATAAACCCGATGAAATCATCACATACCAGGCGGACTGCCGCGGCGGGAGGAAAGGCGACGAAGTCAACTTCCTGCCCAAGCTGCGCACCGCTACCGTGGAAAGAGTGGCCGTGAATGCGGTCATGGCCGGCTGCAAACCGGAACACCTGCCGATAGTACTGGCGATCGCCGAGTCTGGTGTCGGTGTCGGGACCACGGTATTTTTCAGCCAGTGGGCTTGCGTCAGCGGCCCTATCGTAAAGGAAATCGGGATGAACACCGGTGTCGGCATGATCGGCCCGGGCAGCCCGGTCAACTCATCGATCGGCCGCACTTATCAACTGATGGCGATCAACATCGGCGGCGCCGTCCCCGGGGTGAACCGCATGAATGCCATCGGCAGCCCTTTCAATATCGCTGGGGTATGTTTCGGAGAAAATGCCGAAGGGTTACCCGAGGGATGGAAAGGACTGAATGAAGAACATGGTTTCAAGAAAACAGAAAGCGTGGTTTTGGTCGGACAGGCGACCGGCGGCCTGTTAGGTGCCCAGTTCTCGCCCGGCGGGTACCGTTCTTTACAGCGGACCGGACACGGCGGCATGGCGCGTAAAGCCGGCGTTAAAGGCACGCCCGGACCGCATAACTGGCTGGAATATATCGTCCCGGAAATCTGGGCCGGCCGTGAAGGCGGTTTCATCTTTATCATGGTCCCGGAGATGGCTCAGCACCTTTACGACATCGGCTTCAAGACCAAGGATGATGTTTATAAGTGGTTGTATGAAAAGAGTAAGATACCGTTGGCACAATACCGGAACCGTTCCTGGCCAGATGAATCCACGAACGGCTGGCTGGGCATCGAACACACTTCCGGCAAGCACTGGAAAGAACTGCCGGATGATTACATGGTACCTTTGGTGACAACTCCAGCGCAGAACTGCATCATTGTAGCCGGCGGCGAGGAAGAAGTCAGCCTGCAGATCGGTGGCGGCCGTTATATGCCGGCACCGAGAGAAGTCGACCGCTGGGGCGCGACCGTATACAGCATCGATAAGTGGCGATAGTCCCGGTTTACCCGCGAACAAACAAAAAAGCCTGCCAGGCCAACCTGGCAGGCTTTTTTAGGGCTATTTGTGCACCCGGGTCACTTTCTGCGGGCGGGAATAGGCAGAGCCGGGAACGCGGAACTTACTATTATCCGGGCGGGGCACTGCTTTCTCCACCGGCTTCGGTAACTGCGGCACCCAGTCATAGGGGAGGCGGTAAGCACGGTAGACAGCATTACCCATCATCTTTTTACTGAAATACGGGCTGATATATTCCCAGACGATTTCATATTCCGGAGTGACTTCAAACAACCGGCCGCCGGCGCCTTCAGTGACCATGGTATTACCGTTGGGAAGGCGCTGGGCACAACTGATAAAGCTGCTGTAAATATTGAAGCCTTTGCGCTGCCGGGGAGGGCCAGGTCGGTCCGGGGTGGGAGGCAGATTACTCCAGACCACCTCAAGGGTAAGCGGATCAAATTCCAGGACCCGGGAATGGTCGCGTAAGGCATTACCCACGCCATTAGGGGAACCGGGGTTAGGGGCACCGTAGCCTGCCTGGCCGCCGTTATCATAGACCAGGATATTGCCTTCCCCGGGGAGGCCGCGGGGAATCATGTGGGCATGATGCTGGCCGATGATCCAACCTAATTTACGGTGTTTTTCATCCAGAGCATAATCCGGGCCCAAACGCCAGACTAATTTCCCCGTCTGACGTTCAATTATGGCGATGATATTAGCATTGCGCGCATCCCAGATAATGTTGTCGGGATGGAAACGTTGATCGCCGGCATCGAACCAGCGGTTGGGGCCGAGGGTGGACATCGAATTGATGTGCATCCAATCGCCATGGCTACTGGCAGCATTCCGGGTATAAGGATTGCGGGCGATGGTGTTTTTCGCATTTTCATCAAAACCCAATTCGTCAAAATGGTCGCTGCAGCACCATTGCCAGATAATTTTACCCGACCAATGCACTTCAAAAATCACATCATCCAGCAGCGGTTTACCGCTAATTTCCGGGCGGTGAACATTTTGATGGCCCAGGACCAGGGTATTGCCCCGGTCAACCAAAGGAGCCATGCCCGGAACATAATAGCCGACAGGATTCCCTTCGCGCTGGTAATCATGGTGCTGCCGTGCCATCCAGACCGGCTTCTGATGGGGATCCTTGATACGCTCGTACTTATTAAATCGCCAGACGATCTTACCATCCCAGTCGGCCTGTACCAGGTCAAGCTGGTCCTGGAAGCCATATTTCTGATTGCGGCACCCGGTGCTGCCCATAATAAAACCACCGGGCAGCATCTTGTTCGGCATGCCATCAAGGCCTTTCCACTGGTTTACGACATGTCCATTCATATTAACCAATACCGCGCCGACATCACCGGCGTTGAACATGGATGCCGGAAAAACAGTATAACCATTCCAACATTTTGACGGTTCATAGATAGTCGTCCCGGTGGGGAATACACTGACAGCCACTGTTCATACCCTCCTTAAATCAGCATTCAATGACATATCAAAAGTGATAATCAGATTAACAGATATCGAGCCAAAATTCTATAGTGACATAATGATACGAAAGGCTCATAAAGTGAACTGTGCGGACTACAAACATGAGCCTTAACATTGACTTGATTTAGTACCAATGTAACTTGTAAAAAGCCTATCCCGGTTCCATTATCAAGTTGTGGTTTCCGCGTAATGAAAAAAGAAATGGTATCGGGGCTTAATGTGATATCACCGGAACGGGAAATACCGGTTTTACGGGTTCCGTTTGAAAGTAAACATTTCCATCAGTCGAACCGTATCTCAAAAACCATACCCCGATAGGAGAAGAATGAAGGCCGAGCAAATAAACTGGACAAAGAGCACCGGATGGACATCTGGGAAAAGAAAGATACCGGAGGATACAGTCCACCTGATATTAGTTTTCGGCTCACCAGGCCTGCTAAATGAACGGGAACCGCTTGATGAAATCAGAGAAAAACATCCACAAGCACATATACTAGGTTGTTCCACGGCCGGAGAAATCCGGGATACCGAGGTATCGGACGATTCCCTGGTAGCCACGATGGTCCATTTTGAACATACCAGGTTAAGAACAGCGAAAATCAATCTCAAAACGGCAGGAGCGAACAGCTATAATGCAGGCCGGCAACTGGCAATAGAACTCCAGAAAAAAGACCTGGTCCATATTTTCACTTTATCTGACGGAACAACGGTCAACGGCTCCGAATTGGCGAAAGGGTTTACACACAATTTACCGGAAAAGATAAGTGTGACCGGGGGGCTGGCGGGGGATGGCAACCGTTTTGGACAGACATATGTATTGTGTGATGATACCAAACCGGAAACTAATTGCATATCAGCGTTAGGTTTTTACAGCGACCGCCTGCAAATAGGCTACGGCTCGGTGGGCGGTTGGGACCCATTCGGACTGGAAAGAAGAATCACATCATCTAAAGCAAACGTCCTTTACGAACTGGACGGACGTTCGGCGCTGGAATTATACAAAAAATACCTGGGAGAACATGCCTGCAACCTGCCGGCTTCCGGATTACTGTTTCCCTTAAGTATCCGCAGTGAACAAAATAAAGCACCGGTAGTACGAACGATATTGGGTGTGAACGAAAAAGAACAGAGCCTCACATTTGCCGGCGATGTTCCGGAGGGATCGTATGCCCGCCTTATGAAAGCGAACCTCGACCGGCTGGTTGATGGTGCAATGGAGGCAGCCAGGAAAAGCTGCGATATCCTTAAGGGAAACCCGGTAGACCTGGCGATACTGATCAGTTGTGTGGGGAGAAAATTAGTGTTTCACCAGCGTATTGAGGAAGAAGTCGAAGGGGTACGCGAGGTACTGGGTAACCAAACAACGATCACCGGATTTTATTCTTACGGAGAACTCTGCCCGTCATCATACGGCAGCAATTGTGATTTGCATAACCAAACCATGACCATCACCGCATTTCTGGAGAAATAAGAATTGGCCGAGATACACAACCTGTTGAAACGGCAAATAAGGAAATCATTCGAAGATCCTTCTGTGATCTCTGAAGAATGCCACAACATGCTGCGCCTCGTCGACGGTGCCTATAAAGAATTTGAAGATGATCATGAAATGCTGGAAAGGTCGTTGGAACTCAGTTCGCAGGAAATGATGCAGTTAACCAAGCAACTGCAAACAGTCCACCAGATTGCCCTGGGAATCGAGTCCAGAACCAACCTCGAGGAAATAATCGAGTTTGTGGTCGAATCGGCCCGGACCATACCGGGAATACACTTTGTGATGGTACAAAAACTGGATGAAACCAGGCA
>CAZSHH010000045.1:0-14903 GCA_964606525.1 uncultured Dehalococcoidales bacterium | reverse complement strand
TGACTCCATATTTCTCCCGGCTGCGGGAAGATAGTAAAGCCCACCTGTTAAAAAAAATCGGTTTCGACCTCAACGATTACCTTGGTAAACATACGACCAGCAACAAATTCAAGCTACCGCTGGACCGCTTGCCCATCGCCCAGGATTATCTGGCCAAACCGCGAACAATCATCGTCGACGACCTGGCAGCAATGCTCAACGGGATCTGGCCCAAACCATTATGCGACGCGATACAAAAGATCATCGAGGTCAAACAATTCGTCATCACGCCGCTGCTGATCGACGGTAATTCGTGGGGAAATATCCTGTTCTTTTTGACCAGTCATATACCCATCAGTATCCTGGAAATGATATCCACGCACTGTGCCTCAGGGATAAAAAATTCCCGGATGGTACAGTCGCTTAAAGATCAAAACAGGGAATTAATGGCATTAAACCGCATCGCGAAAAAGACAACCAGCACCCTGCAGCTGCAATCCTTACTGGAGAATATCCTGGCGGAAATAATTACCATCTTCGACGCGTATTCTGCCGATATCTTTCTTTCCACAAAAAACCAGGCCCAGCTTGAACTGGCAGCTCATGCGGGAGAACCGCTAGACAATAAGAGTTGGGCAGCCCCAATTATATTAGATCAAACCGTTCTCGAGGAAATATTTGCCCAAAATACCGACATTATCACCGGGGATATCCAACATTTTACGAACTTATTACCACACTACGCATCACTGGATAATAAGGAAAAACATTTATCATGCGCGGCGGCCATCATGCGCCAACCGAGACGCACCGGGGTATTGGTCATCGTACCCAAAGAAGGCCAGGCTTTCCAGGCGCCGGAACGTTCATTGTTGATAACCATAAGCGGTCAGGTATCGCTGGCAATTGAAAATTCCCGTTTACACAGCGACCTGTTGTCGAAAATAGATGAAAAAGAGTTAATCAACGATAACCTGGAAGAAGCGCTGAAGCAATTGACCGATTCTGAAGAAAAAGCCCGGCAAACAATTGAAACAGTCACTGATGGCATCATTGTAACAGATACAGAAGGCGAGATCACAGATATAAACCATGCCGGATTAAAGATGTGCAACCTTTCCCGGAAGGAAGATATCCTGGGCTTGAATGTATTACAATGGCTGGGCGGGAAACACCATGATATCCTGAAAACAACGATCAGCCAGGGCGAAACCGGAATCAACCTCAGTACCACAATTACAAACGATAAATATCAGTTCGAAGCAGAACTACATGCAGCAGCAATCAGAAATAAAAAAGGCCAGGCTTATGGGCTGGTTTTTTCGATCAGAGACGTTACCGAAGCGAAAAAGGCAGAAGCGGTACTCAGAGAATCCGAAGAAAAATACCGGACCATCTTTGAATCAGCCAATGACATCATGATTCTACTCGATAATAAAAGAAATATACTCGATGTAAATCCACGTATTAGCGATGTCGGTGGATATGACCGAGAAGAGCTGATCGGGAAGAATTTTTCATCATTGACAAAAATCCTGACTAAGAAGAGCCTGCTGGTGATCACGGCAAATTACCTCAAGAGGCTTAGCGGACTAAATGTTCCTACCTATGAAGTAGAAATGTACAAGAAAAATGGGGAAAAAGCCACGATCGAAGTCAATGCCAAACCGGTAAAAAGAAGCGGAGAGATTGTCGGTGACCTGGTAGTACTTAGAGATGTCAGTGAACGCCGTAAAGCGGTAACCCAACTCATGGAACAGAAGGCTTTAACGGACCGCATCCTGGCCAGTTCAACCAACGCAGTAGCAGTCATCGGGCAGGACAGAAGGCTCAAGATCGCCAATCATACTTTTGAATTACTTTTCCAACTGGGAAAGGGAACCGGAGAGGGCCTGGATATCGGTTTATTAACCCAGGTACCGGAATTAGTGGAAGCCATTTCCAAGGTGATTGCCTACGGCCAATCTATAATCGCATTGGAGTTCAGAATCAACTATGATATCACCGAATATACGATGCTGGCGGATATTGTCAGTATGGGAAACAACGAAGTACTTCTGACTATTCGTGATATTACAATGACAGTGGAAAGACAAGAAAGGCTTTATCTAACCGACCGGTTAGCATCGGTAGGAGAGATGGCTTCCGGAGTTGCCCATGAACTCAATAATCCATTAACCAGCATCATCGGGTTGTCACAACTACTGACCGAAGAAAAAATACCGGACAACATCCGGGACGATATTGGTTTTATTTCCAGTGAAGCGCAGCGGGCAAGCCGGGTAGTAAAGAACCTTTTAACTTTCGCCCGCCGGCACGAAACGGAAAGGCGGCCGGTGAACATTACTCAAATTGTCGATGATGTGTTAAAACTGCGTGCTTATGAAAACAAAGTAAACAATATCGAGATACAGACCATTATTCCGCAAGATCTGCCGCAAATCATGGCCGATTATTTCCAGATACAACAAGTCTTCCTGAATATCATTCTTAATGCCGAACAGGCGATGAAAGAAAGCCACGGTTCGGGGAAATTGACAATATCTGCCGAAAAAACAGGTAATATTATCAGAATCTCCTTTATTGATAATGGGCCGGGTATTGCGAAAGAGAACATGAAGCGGATTTTCGATCCATTTTTCACGACCAAAGAAGTGGGAAAAGGAACCGGTCTGGGACTTAGTATTTGCTATGGCATAGTCACTGATCATAATGGTAAAATCCTGGTGGAAAGCAAATGCGGCAAAGGGACAACCTTCATTGTAGAATTTCCGGTACACAACAATTAAAAAACGGGTGAGTGCTCCTATGAAAGACGACTTAATGAAAAAAACTATCCTGGTAATCGAGGATGAACCGATAATCTGCAGGGTTTGTGTGAAAACACTTACCGCTTCAGGCTATGATGTCGAAATCGCCAATAACGGCCTTATCGGTATGGAGATGGCAAATAAGAAAAAATATGATCTGTATTTCAGCGATGTACGCACTCCGGCAATGAACGGCATCCAGTTCTACCATTACCTGATCGAGAAGGATCCCCAATTAGCCCGCCGCGTTATTTTTACCACGGGAGATGTCATGAGTCCTGATGTTAAAACTTTCCTGGGCGAGATAAAAAATCCTTACCTACCCAAACCGTTCACGCCTGATGACCTCCGGAAAATCGTCACCGATACCTTCGCCAGCCTACCGGATTAATCTCACCCGTTGATATTGAATGATTACGAAGCCGCCAGGCGCATGACGCTGATGCTTTCCTGACCGCTGGCGCCCGGTTTCAGATGCGTGACAAAACCCACGTAATGTTCATCAACTCCGGCATTATTCTCCCTTGAGCGTTGTATATACCGGAACAATGCATCTTCAGCATTAGCCGCCCTGATGTTACGTTTCACGGTAACCAGGGGTTGTCCCGGGGTTAGCGAGTACGTATGTTCAACCCGAAACAGCACCTGTGGGCCGGCGGAGGGGGTGAAGCGAGATTGGAAAAAACGAGGTGAATCCGACTCCAGGCTGACGACATCATAACCGTTGTTTTGTATCCATTCTTTAATCGCTGAACTGCTTGGCAGGCTGATCCGTTCCGACATATTAACCTCCCGGTAGCGCTACTTATACAAAAGACCCGCTACCATAATATTGTAACCGGCGGCCATCCTTCAAATAAACCAGAATACCAGCAACGCCGGAAGCGGGCCGTTCCGGCATGATTTACGGATGGTGGTTGACGGCGGACTGCATCCGGCTTAATATCTGGTATCCGGTAGCAACATGATTGAGGTGGCGCATGACTCAAAAAATCAGCCTGCCCCAAAATGCCTGGTTCAAACCGCGCGAGGTAGCATTTTCACTTCCCGGTACCTGGGATGTTACCGAATATAATATCTCGGGTCATGATAAGAAGCCTTTAGGGGAAAAAGATATCGGCCGGGCAATCGTTTCGCCCCTCGGCATGCCGCCTTTACGGGAACTGGCAAAAGGGCGGCAAGAGGCTGTGATATTATTCGACGATATGACACGCTGTACTCAGCCATCGGAAGTACTGCCGTACATTCTAAAAGAACTAGCCAGTGCAGGGATTACAGACAAACATATCAGGTTTATTGCCGCAGTCGCCAACCACCAGGCACTGACACGGGTCGAGATGGTCAAGAAACTCGGTGAGGATACCATCGCCCGTTTTCCGGTATATAATCACTGCCCTTTCCTGAACTGTACCGAAATCGGGAAAACCAGCTACGGCACCAGGGTTGAAATCAACAGCGAAGTCATGTCCTGCGACTTGAAGATAGCGATCGGGCAGGTGGTGCCGCATCCAATCTACGGCCTCAGCGGCGGCAGTAAAATGATCATGCCCGGGGTTTCCTCATACCGGTCGGTCATGGCCCATCACGGACCAGTCCATCAGTCATGGCGGCAGCAGCACCAGATAAGCGGGGTATTAGGGTCAGATCAAATCGACGGTAATCCCTTCCGGGAGGAAGCCATGGAAATCGCCAGAATGGCCGGGTTGGATATGATCGTAAACACGTTCATCGACCGCCTGGGCAGGAGTACGGCGATGTTCGCCGGTGCCCTGGAACCAGCATATCGTGCGGCTGCAGTGGCAGCGAAGCAGCATTACCTGGTGGGGAATAGTGCCGACAACGATATCGTCATCCTGAATAATTTTGTAAAAGCCAGCGAATTTGCTATTCCGTTATCTGCAGGGGCACGGGCATTGAAGAAAACAGGAGGGACGGCGGTACTGGTAGATAATACTCCGGGAGGCCAGGTAGTACACTACCTGGTGGACGATTTCGGAAGTACTATCGCCGGAGACCTTTTCATGCCGATAATTTTAGCCCAAAATATCAAAAACGTAATCATCTTTAATAAATTCCCGGAAGGGCGGCTGCAGCGAAGGTTCAGCAATCCCGAACGAGTAGTGTTTACGACGAAATGGGCAGAGGTTATCGCAATATTAAAGAAAAGCCACGGGAGGAAGGCAAAGGTAGCAGTATATGCCAACGCCGATACTCAAATAATCGAAGAATAATTTCATGGAACCAGGACCTCAACGAAAAATATGAGGACATATTCCGGTCAATATGAAGGATAACCCAGGAGTTTGATGATGAAAAAAGGCTCGGCCATAGAATCGGTCACGGCAAGAGAAATATTCTCAGGCCGAGGCCATCCGGCAATAGAAGCGACCGTGGTTACGGCAAACGGAGCAACCGGGGTGGCAGAAGCCACAGCCGGCCTTTCCGTGGGTGAACATGAAGTGCAGTTTGCTTATGACGGGGGGGAGCGGTGGGGGGGGCTTGGTGTTCTAAAAGCCGTAGGATTCGTGAATGATCTGATCGGCCCGGCGCTGAAGGGAGTAGAAGCGGCAGACCAACAAAAAGCCGATGCGATAATGCTGGCCCTGGACGGCACTCCGAACAAGGCCAAACTCGGGGGTAATACAACAGCCAGTGTTTCTGCGGCGGTATTGAAAGCCGGAGCAGCCAGCCTGGGCATCCCTTTATACCAGTATATCGGCGGCACGGCGGCCTGCCTGATACCAACGCCAGGGGTGGGTATCCTGAATACGATTGCCGGATACGGCGGCAAGGCCATCCACGGGGACAAACCCAGCTATTCTTTCATGACCTACGGATTCAGTAGTTTTACGGAAGCTTCCTATGCGGCATGGCAGGTACGCCGCATCTACCTGAAATTGCTCGAGGAAAAGCTGAAACTGGTGAATTTGGCCAGCTACCGGATCGTGGTCCCACCGGGTACAGTAGACCACGAGCGGGAAATCTGGAAAATCATGGCGGAAGCGATCGAACTATCAGGGCATACGGATAAAATAGGAATACAGGTCGATGTCGCCGCAGCCACATACTATAATAAAACGAAGAAATTATATCAGGGCCTTTTCTCAACCCAAGAGAAAAGCAGGGACGATATGATCGAACTGTACGGCGATATGGTCCGGCAATACCCGTTCATTTGTTTGGAAGACCCGCTGGATGAAAATGATTACGAAGGACACGCGATATTGACGAAAGAATTAGGCATCCAGGTGGTCGGCGACGACCTGTTCACCACCAATGTTGAGCGGCTGAAACTGGGGATGAAATCCGGTGCCTGCAACACGGTCTTACTAAAAGTAAACCAGATCGGAACGATCAGCGAGGCTTTCGAAACAGTCCGTTTAGCCTTTAACAACGGCTACGGAGTACAACCATGTGCTAGCCGGGGAGAAGGAGCCGATATCGCCGACTATGCGGTGGGCCTGGGGACAGGCACTATAAGAGAAAGTGCCCTTGATGCAACCGGAAACCGGCTGCGGAAAATAGAATTGGAATTAGGCAGTAAAGCCCGTTTCGCCGGTAAAGCCGGTTTTAAATCCGGACCGGCGCACATCCCGGGGACAGCACCGACTACTTAACATAACGAGGTGATTTATGATCGAACTTCCTGAAGCTTATAACCTGGCGAAGCAACTTAATTCGGCCATATCCGGAAAACGAATCATCAGGGTGACAGCAAGCCAAACACCCCATAAGCTGGCATGGTATTACGGAGACAAGACGAAATATGGAGATCTACTTAAAGAGAAAATGGTAGGCATGACTTCAGCCCATGGAGGACTGGTGGAAATCCACGTCGAGAATGCCCGTATTTTGTTCAGTGATGGCGTTAATCTCAGATTGCACCATCACAAAGAACCTCGCCCAGCCAAGCACCAAATGCTGATCGAGTTCGAAGACGGTTCTGCCTTGAGTGCCGTGATCCAGATGTACGGTGGCACAGGCAGCTTTAAAGAGGGCGAACTGGACAACCCTTATTATAAAGTCGCCAAAGTAAAACCTTCACCGTTATCTCCGGAATTTGAAAAGGACTACTTCGAACATTTAATCTCAACAGCAGAGATACAACGACTCAGTATAAAAGGAATACTGGCAACCGAACAAAGAATTCCCGGACTTGGCAACGGGGTTCTACAAGACATCCTTTTCGACGCTAAAATCCATCCAAAAAAGAAGGGGGAAACACTCACTAAACAGGATAAAATACAAATATTCAGGTCAGTAAAAGAAGTTTTAAAGGCAATGGCAGAGGGTGGGGGCAGGGATACCGAACTGGACCTGTTCGGAAAACCCGGCAGCTACCGGACACTCCTTTCGAAAAATACCATGGGCAAACCATGCCCGGTTTGCGGAGACATCATTAAGAAAGAAGCATATATGGGCGGCAGTGTCTATTATTGCGACAGCTGTCAGAAAAGATAATACTTTTCAATTCTATATTGTGCTTTCTGGTGAAAAGATTGCCCCCTCCGGGGCAATCTTTTATTTTATCCAGTAACTAGAAATGTCATACCAGGCTGGCATGATATTCCTGTAAAGACTTCACAGCAGCAGCCCCCTGGCGATGGGCAGAGATACCTTTCACCGCCGCCAGGGCGGCAGTTATCGAGGTGATATAGGGAACTTTATACTTGATCGCCGCCTTGCGGATATAAGAATCATCATATTTACTGAGTTTTCCCGCGGGGGTATTAACCAGCAACTGGACTTCACGGTTTTTAATGGCATCGGTGACATTCGGCCGTCCCTCATGCTCCTTCAGGATCGGTTCGGAGACAATACCCAGGCTATTAAGGAAGGCATGGGTACCGGCAGTAGCTCTTATCTTAAATCCGAGGTTGGCAAATTCACGGGCGACCTGCCCCACGGCTGGCCGGTCACGTTCGGAGACCGTGATCAAGACCGTACCCTGCGTGGGCAGGGGAGTAACTGCTTCCTGGGCTTTCCAAAAAGCCTGGCCGAAAGAATCGGCAAGCCCGAGTACTTCTCCCGTAGACCGCATTTCCGGGCCCAGCAACGGATCTACTTCATGGAACATGCTGAAGGGGAAAACGGCTTCCTTAACACCGTAATGAGGGATAAGTTTCTTCTTAACCGGTAGATCCATCAACTGTTCGCCCATCATCAGCTGAGTTGCCAAGCGGGCCATGGAAATGGCACAGACCTTGGAAACCAGCGGAACGGTGCGGGAAGCACGCGGGTTAGCCTCGAGCACATAGACCACGTCTTTACAGATGGCATACTGGATGTTCATCACGCCAACAACACTGAGGTCACTGGCAATACGCCGGGTATATTCTTCGATAGTATCGATATGACGCTGCGGGATATTGACCGGCGGGATAACACAAGCGGCATCACCCGAATGGACGCCGGCATACTCGATGTGTTCCATGACTGCCGGAATAAAGACATTCTTCCCATCAGATAACGCATCGGCCTCGGTTTCGATGGCATTCTCCAAATAACGGTCTACGAGGATGGGACGGTCAGGAGTAACCCCCACGGCGGCATTTACATATACCCGGAGTTCGGCTTCATCATGGACTATTTCCATGCCGCGGCCGCCGAGGACGTAAGACGGGCGAACGATCAAGGGATAGCCGATACGTTTTGCCACATCCAAAGCTTCCTCCATATTGATGGCGGTCCCTGATTCCGGCATGGGGATACCGTATTTTTCCATCATCTGTTTAAAGCGGCCCCGGTCGGAGGCAATATCGATGGAGTTTACCGATGTACCCAGTATCTTAACCCCGGCTTCTTCCAGCTCAGCAGCAATGTTCAAAGGTGTTTGGCCGCCGAACTGAATGATGATCCCTTCCGGTTTTTCCTTTTCATAGATACTGACAACATCCTCGACGGTCAGGGGCTCGAAATACAGTTTATCGGAGGTATCATAATCGGTAGAGACAGTTTCCGGATTACAATTTACCATGATCGTTTCATAACCCAGGTCGTGTAAAGCAAAAGCGGCATGGACACAGCAATAATCAAATTCAATACCCTGTCCGATACGGTTGGGGCCGCCACCAAGAACCATTACCTTACGGCGGTTGCTGACCTTAATGCGATCAGTCCCGTTATAGGTGGAATAATAATACTGGGCATTTTCCGCGCCGCTTACCGGGACGAAATCCCAGGCTTCGACAACACCGATGGCGGTCCGCTGTTTACGGATCTGTTTTTCAGATACGCCCAACAGCCTGGCGAGATATTTATCGGCGAACCCGTCTTTTTTCGCCTGTGTCAGCAGTTTATCCGGTATCTTCTTTCCTTTATATTTGAGGATCTTCTCTTCCAGTTCAACGAGCTCTTTCATCTGCTGGAGAAACCATATTTTGATATAAGTTTTCCGCTGCAGTTCTTCCAGGTCCGCTCCTTTACGGATCGCTTCATAAAGAATAAACTGGCGTTCACTGGTAGGAAAACTTAACATCTTAATAAGTTCATCAAGAGATTTTTCATGGTAATCCTTGGCAAAACCGAGACCATAACGCCCGTTTTCCAAGGAGCGGATCGCTTTCTGGAAGGCTTCCTTATAAGTCTTACCGATACTCATTACCTCGCCGACAGCCCGCATCTGGGTACCCAGGCGGTCTTCGGCATCACGGAATTTCTCAAAAGCCCAGCGGGCGAATTTGACGACGACATAATCGCCGGAAGGGGTGTATTTATCCAGTGTACCGTCACGCCAATAAGGAATTTCTGCCAGGGTCAATCCCGCAGCGAGTTTCGCCGAGATAAGGGCAATGGGGAATCCGGTAGCCTTGGAAGCCAGTGCGGAGGAACGGGAAGTGCGGGGATTGATCTCGATGATGACAATTCGGCCGGTTTTAGGATTATGGGCAAACTGGATGTTCGTCCCACCGATGACGCCGATTTTTTCAACTACTTTATAGGAGTATTCCTGGAGTTTCTGCTGGATTGCGGGGGAAATGGTCAACATCGGGGCAGTGCAATACGAATCGCCAGTATGCACCCCCATGGCATCGACATTCTCAATAAAACAAACCGTAATCATCTTGTTTGTAGAATCCCGGATAACCTCGAGTTCCAATTCTTCCCAGCCCTCAACTGACTCCTCGATTAAAACCTGACCGATCATACTGGCGGCAATCCCCCGGTTGGCTATCAGGCGCAGTTCTTCGATGTTATATGCCAGCCCCCCACCGGTACCACCCATTGTATAGGCGGGCCGGATGACGACAGGGTACCCCAATTCAGAGGCAATTTTCTCAGCATCTTCAACACTGTAAGCAATCTTACTCAAAGGCATTTCGATGCCAATCTCCGTCATCGTCTGTTTAAAGGCCATACGGTCTTCGCCCCGCTTGATGGCATCAGGCTCAACCCCAATCACCCGGACATTGTATTTTTCCAGGGCACCCGACTCGGCCAAAGCAGAACTCAAATTCAAGCCGGTCTGGCCGCCAAGGTTAGGGAGTATGGCATCCGGCCTTTCTTTTTCGATAATCTTGATCATGGATTCCACATTCAGAGGTTCGATATAAGTGGCATCCGCCATACCCGGGTCGGTCATAATCGTCGCCGGATTTGAATTTACCAGCACGATCTTATAACCAAGAGAACGAAGGGCTTTACAGGCTTGCGTACCGGAATAGTCGAACTCACAAGCCTGGCCGATAACGATCGGGCCAGAGCCGATGATCATTACTTTCTTGATATCGTTACGGTTAGCCATAGAGTGTGCCTCCTTTCGATTTGGGGATAGTTTCTCAATAAAGGGAGACACAAGATGAGAATCGATCTCGCTCGGGGGTACCGCATCTTTCAACAGCCACCTTAGGGAAGCAACAAGTTCGGGGGAAGGATTGGCGACGCCTTCCTTCAGCAGGCGTAAATCTTCAAGCGGCACGCTGAAAGACCAATCTGTTTTAGCGGAATCGACAGGTACAGCACGAAGCCTTTCAAGGATATATTGATAGGCCTTTTTGCGTAACTCGTTCTTTGCTATCTCCACGTCCGTTCTGAAGTCTATCCAGAAGTAACGGTCTTGTCAAGAAGACGATATAACAAGACAGGCCACCTGAATCGCAGCTATCCGCCAGTGATGGGAACGAACGGAGCAGCAACTAAAGCCGGGGTTCGTTAATGCTGGTAGTTTTGCCCAGTTTTTCCGGCTGGGCAAGTTTACGGCCCAGTTCTTTACATTGACCGATCACTTCAGCCGAAGGCTGGCGGGTGGCTACTAAACCTTCAGTCACTTTCCGCATTTTCAAGCCGTCACAGATCCGCTCAACACTCTCAAGAGCCTGGGCGCCGCCGCCGCCCTTACTGCCGAAAGTACAATAAGGTTTATCGGCGACTTTCTCACGAACGATGATCCAGGCACGGTCGAAGAAATCTTTCACCAGGCCGGACATATAACCAAAGTAGTTCGGCGTGCCAATAGCAATCACATCACAGGACATCAAATCGTCGGCATTGGCGTCAACGGCTTTCTTCAGGACTACAGCAGCTCCGGCCGCTTTTACCCCCTCAGCGACTGCTTTTGCCATAATCTCGGTATTCCCGGATTGCGAAGAGTAAACAATCAATACTTTTGCCATCGTAACCCTCCCGTATTTTACCGATAATTGTAGCGCTCATTAACAGGATTCACAACTGCAATCATTAGCATTATTGAACAATATCATGTATGATATCAATAGTGTTCAGGTTTTGTGCGGCGGAAGCTAATAAATTTAACTTTTTAATGGTCATATAAAAGGTTTAATGAATGAATATTCATTATTTCACAGGATATAAGGCAAGTTTGATTATTATTTTACTAAGGTTTATGATATTATTCAGGCAGTAAGGGAAGCTATGCCGCCGGGAAGTCAAGGCACCATCAGAATAATTCGTGACTGGGTTTTTAAGCTTGAAAACAATAATCGATGGTATACAAGACTAACCGGACACAATTATTTTGACTGTAATTTTACATAGTGTTAAACTAAAAATGAATGATGATTCATATTATAAAAAAGGTAACAAGCGGCGACACAAAGCCGCTTACATAATTTTCATGATGAACTGCTGAGACACAGGTTACCCTTCTGGAGACTCCTTACCTGATAGTAACAGCTAGTCATGACCAAAGGAGAGACGGTTGGAGAACAAAGAAAAAGCTCTAGTTCATGATGCAACGATATGCACCGGGTGCATGCGTTGTATGACTACCTGTTCCACCTACAACTTCGGTTCTACCAGTTTCAGTAAAGCACGTTTACAAATCGTCAGGCACGAAGGGCATGCAATCACGCGTATGGATGAAATCGATGAACTGATATTTCAGCCCATGATATGCCAGCAGTGCGACAAACCACGCTGCCAGGAATTCTGTCCAGCTCATGCTATCGATCGTAATCCAAAAACCAACGCAATGGTCATAAATTATGACCGATGCATCGGCTGCCGCATGTGTATGGCGGTTTGTCCCTTCGGTGCCATGAGGTATGATACCAATCGGCACAAAGTATTCAAGTGCGAGTTATGTGACGGTGACCCCCAATGTGTCAAACTTTGTCCTCAGGAAGCCATTAAATTTTTACCCAAAGACGTTGCGAACGCTCCTAAAATCAATGCCCTGTCGAAAAAATTGATCGAAGCACAACGTTCTCCGGAAGGTGAGGTGAAAACTAATGTCGGTGCCTAGAGGATACGCAGGAAAAGTAGCTTATATAGACTTAACTAAACCTGAAGCCAGGGTCGTGCCAACCGACCGGTTTTTTAAGGAATATAACATCGATCCCAGATTATGGATCGGCGGCGATGGGTTTATTGCCAAAGTCTTATGGAAAGATATCACCAGGGCAATCGATCCGTTAAGCCCGGAAAATGAAATCGTTATTGCCGGCGGCCCATGGACGGGAACTGCCGCTCCTCAGGCCGGGCGGGCGATGCTGGGTTGTGTCAGCCCGGAAACAACCGGGTTTTCTTCCGGCTCATTCGGCTGGTATTTCCCGGCGACAATGAAATACGCCGGATACGATGTACTGATAATTCGCGGGAAAGCCGCCAAACCAAGTTACATTTTTATCGATGACGATGAAATTACCTTCCATGATGCCACTAAAATATGGGGGAAAGAAACAGGGGAAACCACCAAGGCGGTACGTGAAGCCTGTGGTGAACGGTTTGACGGTGAAGTCCGGGTACTAACGATAGCCCCGGCAGCCGAAAACCTGGTGTTATATTCACCGCCGTGCGGTGACGGGACTTCCTGTCCGGGACGGTCCGGAGGCGGTACCGTAATGGGTTCCAAGAACCTGAAGGCCATTGCGGTACGCGGTACCGGCGAAATTCCCATCCACGACCCGAAAGGGCTTATCGATGCCTCTTACCGGGCGGTTAAGAAATTTGTGGAAGAAGAACCCACCCTGAAAATTTGGAAAGAAGAGGGCGGGACCACGGATATGACCGTCACTGCGCAATGGCCAATGACAGGACATAATCTGGGTGTGAACCGAAATGCTGCAGATGTACCTCACTATAATAATGCCGGCTGCTTGAACTGCCATGCCCCATGTTACCACTGGCTGCAGCTTAAAGGGGGTAAGTATAACGGATTAAGGCAGCTTGGCGGCCATATGACATACATCACGACCAGCTTGCGCAACCTGGGTTTTGAAAACTTCGATGACTGGGTCTATTACGAGCGATTAACCCAGGAATTAGGGCTGGACCCGGCTTCTTTCTCCATGGCTTTCTCGTATGCGGTTGACCTGTATATGAAAGGTATACTGACGACAGAAACAACCGACGGCCTGGTAATGCGGCGAGCTGATCCGGAATTAGTCTGGGAAGTTGCCAGGAAGGTAGCTCACCGGCAGGGTAAATTTGGTAATCTGCTGGCAGATGGTGTAGCCAAGATGGCCAGGGCTTTAGGTCCGGAAGCAGAAGCAATGATGCCGCAAACCGTTAAAGATAAACCCTCGATTCAACGCGACTCCAAACTACAAGCCTTGATGTGGTCTTTCGGAGCCCTGACCAACCCACGCGGCGGTGACTGGCTGCGGGTACATAACGTTTGGGAACTGGCCTTCCTGCCCGAAAACCGGGACACCTATCCCCAATATCTCGGTATGACCAATACACAACTGTATGCCCGGTGTATGGAACTGCTGGATATGCCCATGGACCTGAAGAAGAAGATCTTCGGCGACCCGCCGGTAACTGATGTCAACTGGATACGGGGGACCGCAGGTAAAGCATTATTCAACATCTGGACGGAAAATTTTGTCGGCCTGTTCAATGACCTGGTAACATGCATGTTCGGTGCCGCCACCCAGTTCATGATGATCGGTTTCGGCCCTACCGCCTACGCTGAAATCCTGAGCAAGATTACCGGCTGGGACGTTACCTATGACGAACTCATGAAAGTCGGGGAACGGACCATCACGCTGGAACGCCTGTTTAACTACCGTAACAAGGGCTGGGATGTAAAAGCCGACCGCTTCCAGGATAAAGCTGCTTATGAACCCGGAACCGTAGGTATTTACCGCAACAAGATCGTGCCCTGGGATACGGTTTTGAAAGAGTATTACCAGATACGCGGCTGGACACCTGAAGGCATTCCTACGAAAGCCAAGTTAAAAGAACTCAAACTCGATGACGCGGCCGCAGAACTAAAACTGGCCGTCTAAAACCAACGTAGTATTGATGTATCGCAGTACCCGCCGGAAATCCCGGCGGGTACTTATCGAGTATATCGAGTGAAAGTAAAAATCGATTGCCAGTTTTTCCTACTCCATCTCACAGACGACCACATGGTTGTCGATGTGGAAGGGAATACTATTAGAGAATGTCTGGACCAACTCGTAGCTAAATACCCAAAAGTAAAAAAATGGTTATACCGTGAAGATGGGGAACTGGCAAACTACCTCGATATTTTTGTTAACCTGGAGAGTACTTTTCCAAATCAGATAAACGATCCGGTAAAAGACGGCGATGTAATTTATATCGTAATGATGCACACCGCAGGGTAGTTCCGGCGATATAAGAATCAGGTTAAAGCCCGGAAGATGTACCAAAAACGGTGATAAAGGACAGGCTGTGGTTGGAATT
>CAZSHH010000044.1:0-23523 GCA_964606525.1 uncultured Dehalococcoidales bacterium | reverse complement strand
TGCGCTTAATCTCCATCACTCATTTTATGTTAAATAGATGGCCGCGGTTCAATCCATTATAATGGGGTAATATTGTTTCGAAATAGAAAGCGAGGCATTCTATTGGCTAATGCGATAAACATGGACCGCCTGTTCAAACCGTCTTCGTTAGCAATCATCGGTGCTTCCAACGATACCGGTAAAGCCGGGGGCCGTTTTCTGAAGGGGCTAATCGATACCGGATATCAAGGAACATTATGTCCCGTTAATCCCAATGGAGGAGAGATCCAGGGAATTAAGAGTTACCGCAGTATTCAGGAGGTCCCTGGTGAAATCGACCTGGCGATCTTGACCGTGCCCGGGCGTACCGCTCCGGCAGTCATCGCCGACTGTGCCCGCAAGCGGGTCAAATTTGCCATCGTGCACAGTGCCGGTTTTTCCGAACTGGGAGAAGAAGGCCGGCAGATGGAAAAGGAAATGCTGCGGGCTGCCGCGACGGGCGGCACACGTATTATCGGCCCAAATTGTATGGGTTTATGCGTACCGGAATCCAAAATTAATACCATCGTCTATAACTTCGGCATCGGTGAACCCGGCCATATTGCTTTCATCGGGCAGAGTGGTTGGGTGACAGAGAATGTGGTGGTATTGGGGAAAGAACGGGGCATCCGCTTCAGTAAGATCCTCAGCATCGGCAACCAGAGTGACCTGACGATCGAAGACATCATGGCGTACCTGGCGGATGATACCGATACCCACGCTATCGCTTTTTATGCTGAAGGTCTAAAAAAGGGACGGGATTTTCTCCGCACCGTACAGGATACTATCAGGAATAAACCGGTGATTGCCTGGAAAGCGGGACGTTCTCATGTCGGCGCCCGTTCTGCTTCCTCCCACACGGGTTCTCTGGCCGGCAACCACGTGGTCTTCGATGCCCTGGCAAAACAGGCCGGGATGGTGGTGGTGCGTGACCTGGATGAATTGATGGATATGATGGCCGGTTTCAGCTGTCCGGTTGCCCCTCAAGGCAACAGGGTGGCGGTGTTGTGTGAGTCTGGGGGTGGAGCGGTAGCAGCAGGGGATACCGCCGAGGCTTGCGGTTTGGAAATCCCGACTTTAACCGAAGCATCGCAGCAGAAATTGATTGATATCTTAACCGGGAAAATCCCCCCCTTTGCCGCCCCGCGCAATCCGGTAGATATCGTCTGGGGGCCGGCCGATAATCCGGGTGCTCTTTTTACCGGCTGTGGTCGGGTAATGCTGTCGGAAACTGACAGCGCGGTGATGCTGGATTACCAGAAATTCGATGAGAAGTTTGCCCAACAGCTGTCTGAATTGCGAGATAGTACCGGCAAGCCGGTTTTCATTGTCCCCGGTTATTTGACCTTCGCCCGTTCTGGTATGGCGGTGATGACCAGCCGCGGCATTCCCGCCTTTAGTACGCCGGCTAAGGCACTGCGGGTGCTGTCGGAGGTGGTAGGTTATTACTTCCGTGTAAGAAACCGCTAGTGTCTTCGGTCAGGGCGATGCGGTTGGCTCTGGTCAGGTCGTCTGGGAAATTGATGTTGAAGAATGACAACATTCGGGGATCGATCGCCTGGTATTCATCGCGATGTACATACCTGACATTCAGATGGTCGATTATCTTATATATCGAAAGCCGGTTTTCTTCCAGTGCTTGCTGCATCACCGGGAGGCACGACTTGCTGTAGATCGAGTGCAGGGCTTCGATCATATCTTTCCCCAGGCGGGGAATCACTGCATCATAATTATCTGTCAGGCTGACCATATATTGCAGCAGCCGGTTGTTGATAAAAGGATTATCGCAGCCGACCACGATCGAATATTTGTTTTCAGACGCCAGCAGTCCCGTATATACCCCACCCAAAGGGCCTCTCCCCGGGTATTTGTCGACGACTATTTGAGCTTGATTTGTTATAGGAAGGTCTTTTTTTTCGAGTGAGGTGACTATAAGTATCTGGTTGGCGAGGGGTTTTAACCGTTCCGTGATGCGGTCGATGATCCGTTTCCCGCCTACCACGGCATCTGCTTTACTGCTGCCGAAGCGCCGTTCCTTCCCCCCGCATAACACGATCGCCGTCACATTCATGTAGTTAACCTTGTGACTTGACCATTTTCCACGCAATTGTCTCACACAGGACGGTGATATCTTCCGTGGGTAAATATCCGGAAATATTGGCGTCGAACAGGATATTTACTTCCGGAGATAGTTCGGCATCACCTTTCCAGAAAACGATATTGATCTTGACATCAGGAAAAGCCGGAATCTCCACCGATACATCGCCGTAATTACTCTTATAACCACCCAATTTTTCAGCCGCGATGACCAGTTTTTCTGGCTTTTTTTTGAACTTTTCAATGATTGGGCTGATGGTACGTTTATAGAAGGTGGGATAATAAATCTGCCCCGAGGGTAGTTCCCTGAAGTTGATCAGCTGTTTGGTGGGTGGCGCTCCGCTGGCCGTAATAAAGTAATGTAATATCAGCAGGCGGTCGAGTATTGGCACCGCTTCTTCAGTATCGGCCTGGGACAAGCCGACGCCGGGCATGGTTATAAAAAAGGTACGGCCCAGGTACTCAATCTGGATTTTGTTCTTGCCGGACCTGGTAACAAATCCTGCCCCGGCCCGACGGCACTGTGCCATGATATCGGAATTACTCTTCAGACGGTTGCACGCCATTTCATACGAAAGCTCGTATGCCTGGTTATAGCCTCTTTCGTGAGGCGGTGAAAATTTACTTTTCCCCATCATTTTATATTTGTTACGAATTCGTTGAGAACAAAAAAGGAAGCTTTTCCTCCTCCCCTGCTTCCCTTGAATTAGTCATGTAGTAATCCCGGCTGCTAGCCGTTATATTTCCAGCCATGAATGGGAATAAAGGGTCTTCCCGGTCAAGACATTCACCGTTTTCACGTAATGGGCTTGTTCCCGGGTCAAAGATGCCATATCAAAATCTTCTCCGTCCATTACCCGGTGCACCAGGTCGACGATATCGGGACGTTGTCCTTGTGCTATTTTGATCAGTTCGGCATCAAAAGCATCGGCGATCGCTGAATAAAGTCCATTCCTCATGAGCATGATCAGATAGGTGCGGTTGAGCATCGGGCGCAAATGGTCCGGGGTGCCGTTGGAAATATTGGACAGCCCGACGGTGCTTTTACATCCTGGGCAAATCTCGCTTAACATGGTCATGAATTCTACGCAAGCTTTCACCTGGTTGATTTCTACTGAAATCGGAGTCGCAATCGGGTCTATCCAGATGCGTTCATTGGGTATGCCTGCCTGGTTGGCTTTATATACTAGGTCAACTGCCATGGCGCAGCGTTCGTTGGCATCCCGCGGCATGCCGTCTATGCCCCAGAGCAGCCCGATCATATCGGCGTCATATTTGTTTACCAGCGGTAGACCGAATTCCAGCCTGTCCGGTTGTAGTGATATCGAATTGATCAGGGCTCTGTTTTTACTGGCTTGCAGGCCAGCTTCCATCGCTGCCGGATTGGTGGTATCCAGCGAGAAGGGTTTACTGGTTACCGCTTGTACCGTCTCCACCATCCACCGCATCAACTCATCCCCATTCTTGCGGGCAGGCCCGATATTCAGGTCCAGGTAATCGACGCCTGTTTTGTCCGCCGCCGCGGCCAGTTCCTGCACCGGTTGGGGATTCCGTTCCCGGATAGCGGTGCCTACGGTTTTTGACATGATATTGATATTTTCTCCGATTAAGATCATCATGTCCTCCTTACGGTTGCCAGGTCTTTAAGTATGCCGGGATATGCGCGCCGTCACGGGGTCCGACCAGTATCTGCCACCCGGGGAGTTCTTCTTCCAGGGCGCCGGCTTCGATTGCCGCGTAACCAGGAATGACCAGCTTCCGGTGTGTTACTTTCTCGGTAATACCGCTTTTCTTCACGAAGGAACCGATATTGTCCGCCACAAATTTACCGGCCGCCCACGCGGTCATTACTGATAATCCTTCCGTGTCCATTACCATGAGCCAGGCGGGGATCCTGCTGTTTTCAATCTCTCCCGAAACGATGAAATATGTAAGTGAAAAATTACTGGTGATCAGCACCGGTGCGTTCTTATCCGGTCCCCCTATTTCATAGATGCCGGGAGTGGTGGCCAGGGGACGCTGTGGGTCGGTAAAAAGGTTTAACCTTTCGACCAGGAGGGGAAACAGGCTTTCTCCCTGGAGGTCAGAGAGTACTACGATGCCGCTGTATTTGGCTACCAGCATCGAGGCGATGACCGCTTCTTTCATCGGGCTATCGGTCATTTCCGCCGGAAAAGTGATCGTCGGAAAACCCAGCGGCCGGAACTTCTTGACCAGGGCGGTGCTGCGTATCATCACCTGTTCTTCAAAAGCCTTTCGTACGGTCCGTGCTCCGGAATCAATGACGATATCATTGATTCCCAGCTGATTTAGTTTTGCTGTTAGGTCGGCGGCTTCATCCAGGCTGACAGTTTTTATCCCTACGGGACAGCTGTTAGCCTTCGCCAGGGTTGCCATTTTTTCCACGTTTTCTTTAGTAACTCCATAAACCAGCGGTTTTCTGTCGGCACATACTTTCAATCCAGTGGCCATAACGTCGGGATTAAAACTGATCAAGATTATCCCGGCATCAGTGGCTGATTTTACGCGGGTAACCGTTTCAGCAAAACGGGCGGTATCATTTGACTCTTCTTTCACTGCCACCAGGTCGGCTTTCAGCTTGAGGCCGACCCGCTCATATACCAGCGTATTCAACCGTTCTAACCTGCCGTCGATCTCCGGTAGAGCCATCGTATCCTTGACCAGAACGGCGATGCCGGTGGGGTTTTCGAACCGCTTCTCATGGCGGAACATGACTGTCTCTCCGCCGGTCTTGAAGACCCGGTTTCCGGTACCGATTGTTACCGGCCTGATGGGAGGAGCCGATGCTTCCTGGAGTTTGGCTTTGGATTCTTCAGATAATTTTGTGCATCTCGCCAATTCTGCCTTTCCTGCCGCCAGGTTCATAGCAAAGGCCAGGCAAGTCGGCACTCCACATTCCCCGCAGTTTGTTTTTGGAAGCAGTTTGAATATCTCAATTCCGGTAAGTGGCATTTCCAGGTACTCCTTCCCTTTTTCAGTTGAAAACAGGTAATCTGATGAAATAGCCTAACCCAGTAATGGCGGCATGGTCAAGGCTGGATGGCTTTTTTCCTGCAGGAACGGTAAAATGGCTTCTTCCGAAGTCCCGGTAGTTTCATCGGCAATCATTTCCAGGAAGTTAGGTACACCCATCTCTGCTGCCCGTGCTTTAAGTCGTTCCCCGATCTCTTCTTTCAGGCTTTTCGGCATCCAGACCATACGTAACAGCCCGCCGTCGCCCAGGAGATATTTGCGCTGGGTAATATTGTATTTACCATGGCCGACAAATCCGGGCGTACTTAAACCGCCGCCGATGGTTCCTGCCAGGGTGGTAAATTTCATGCCGCAGGGCGTATCACCGGTATACTCCCGGTTGACAGTCATGATGCCGTTGCACAAAGGTAGTATGGCAGCGATGCATTCACAGCAGCCACAGGTAGTCATGGGGTCGTTAACGATGCTGTAAAAATTATAGTGGTCGATCTTACCGCGGGAAGCTTTAAAAACAAATTCGTTGACCCCCTGCCATTGTCCGTATTTTGCATCGAGAATTGCTCCTTTAACAACCGGCTGGTTGGGCCCGGTGGGGTTGATTTCGAATGAAGCTTTACAGTCCATCCAGTTGTAAGAACCACACAGGCCGGTGCGTTCCGGGCTGATCATACAGACGTGGCTGGGCGCAAACGACTGGCATAATGTGCAGGAATAGTAGGTCTCTACACCCTCGTCGGTCATGCCTTCGATTCGGATATCCCGGGTATGATACACCGAGCGTGCTTTCTCCACGGTATTTTTAACATCATCTTCCCGGGTATAGAGCTTGATTTGCATCTTGTCGAAGATGCGGCCGAAGTCCTGGTGCAGTTTGGCATGTAATACGGTGCCGATATGCTGCAGCAGGAAACCCTTTTCCACTGCTTGTTTGCTTACCCGCAGCCAGGCGATGTCGCGTTGTCCGATATGCATTACTCCCTGGATATAGTTGATCAGGTGGTGGATCTGCCGTTCCAGGATCGGTTCGTAATCTTCCTGCATATCCCGTCCTGCAACCTCGACGGCGATTGCTAATGGTAATCTGGTTCCCGGCGGCACGTCCTTGATATCCGGTCCGATGACCTCGACATGTCCGTCTTCGGTTTCATCCATACGTTTACTGGTAACCCATTCCACCATTTTCGTCCGGCCGCCGCCGCATTCGAGATAGATGTCTTCTCCTCTGACGCGTTCGCCTTCAAAGGCTGCTCCGAAAGCAACTGGTATGGGTATTTCACTGACATTCACTTTCAAGCCGCGGACTTCAATCGCTTTGGCTACCAGGTTTTCATGGGGAATATCGGAGACGACGTGTTCGTAAGTACAGATGCCGGTAGGTAGTATTTCCGGGATGGGAGTATCGGCGATCACCGGAAAACCGAAATTGATTGCCCCGGCTGCATTGGCATACCATTCATCGGTGACATAGCCCATGGGTAGGGCAAAAGCAAAAACACGGTCTTTATTATAGATTAAGACGTTGCGGTAGTTGCCTGGTTCGATGCCGCCGAACGACAGTGCTGCGCGGGTCGCAAAACCGAGGGCAAATACGGTTGCTGAGACATCCGGTCCGAAAGACACCAGTCGGGTCGGCCAGCCGATCTGGACCCCAGCTTCGACGAGTTGTTCCGCAAAGCGCTGCCCGTTATATTCGGCTGCCATAAAGACATATAGATTTTTCTGTTGCAGTTCGCTGGCGATCCGGGCGGCGATCTCTTTGTTCGGTGCCGCTCCTAATATGGCAGCAAAACCGGGAGCGGTGCCGTCAACGAACTCGATGCCCCGTTTCCGTAAAATTACATCGTCCGCTGCCCCCAGCCAGATATTATCATCAGCCGGGTCTTCCGACCGGGTGTAAAATCCGGGCTGTTCCAGATAGCGTATCGCCTCGCTGAGCTCTTCGGCAAAAAGGGTCGCCATCCCGGCGTCAAGGGCCGGTCCGAGATACGGTAAGTGGTGCGTTTCCCTGACCGGGGGAGGTAAAATAGCCCGGCATTTTTTCAGTATTGCTTCCATATCACCGAGTTTTTCTACTTTCAAGCCCAGCATGCCGTAGATAATCGGCAGGTAGTAAGCAGTATTGGGGAAACCTACCGGCTCGCCGGTACCCCACTTCTCCATGGCTGCCCGCCACTTCTTTTCAGCATTGTCCACAACTTTATGGGCTCCGCGAATGGCCGCCGATGCTATTATCTTCGACATTTCTTCAGCCTCTGCTCTCTAATCCCGGAGTTATTCTTTTTCAAGTTCCCTTCTCATGGCCATATCATAAAGCACCCTTTCCCGTGC
Organism: uncultured Dehalococcoidales bacterium; assembly: GCA_964606525.1. Classification (GTDB taxonomy): domain Bacteria; phylum Chloroflexota; class Dehalococcoidia; order Dehalococcoidales; family UBA2162; genus JBBITI01. The sequence goes on along the minus strand of CAZSHH010000044.1, from coordinate 16,086 downwards.
TTTATCGATACCAAGTGCCTTACGTTTCCGGTCGATATGGGCGATCATTAACTCCGCAGCTTTCACCGGGTCCGGTTCAAATGCCCATTTGCCGCCGTATAACTCTTCCATCCCCTGGAACAGGTAGTCGGAGAATTCCTTACTGCCGGCGGTCGGGAAAGTAGTCCCGAATACTGTATAGACACCGGATGAGACAAAATACTGGCCGATGGCAATGGCTTTCTCACTCATCCATTCCGGCGCTGCCCCGGCTGCTGGGAGGTCGCTGATGTCATCGCCCAGTCCACCGTCCTTAACCACTGCCGTCGCGGCAATCAGGATGCGGCTGTTGTCGACACAAGCGCCCATATGTAAAACCGGCGGTATACCTACAGTTTCGCAGACCTCGGCCAGTCCTGGCCCACAGAATTCTCGCGCGGCTTCAGGTACCATCAGTCCGGCCTTGGCGGCGGCCATCGCCGCACAGCCGGTGGAGAGCACCAGGACGTCGTTCTTTAGTAATTCTTTAATCATCATGATGTGATCGCTGTCGTGTGTCGTCCGGGCATTGTTGCAGCCAACCACCCCCGCCAGCCCCCGGATACGCCCGTTGATAATGTTGTCATTAAGGGGACGGTAGGAAGCCCGGAAAAGCCCGCCCAGCATGTAGTTGATGGTCTCGTGCGAAAATCCGGCAATCAGTGAGGTTTTTACTTCAGGGATGCGGACTTTATGCTTCATGCGGTTAGGGAAGTTATCGATAGCGGCCTTAATGATGGCTTTTGCCGATTCTCTAGGATGATATTCATCGAAAGGCAGCCAGGCCGCTCCGGTGATCCGGGAACGGGCATCTGTGTTAATCAACCGTGTGTGATAACAGCGGGCGACTTCCTGGAGTCCCTGCATGATGCATTGTACGTCTACCACCATTGCTTCGATGACACCGGTGACGATGGCTAGTTCCTGCTGCAGGTAATTTCCGCCGATCGGTATGCCGTGGCGCATCATGATCTCGTTGGCTGTGCAGCACATCCCTGCCAGGTTGATGCCCTGGGCTCCTTTCGCTTTTGCATAGGCCACCAGTTCCGGGTCCTGGCTGGACGCGGCCAGCATTTCGGCCAGCGCTGGCTCGTGGCCGTGGATAACCAGGTTGACCATCTCCTCTTTAAATACCCCAAAATTTATCTCACTTAGTGTCGGCGTCGGGGTTCCGAACATGCAGTCCTGGATTTCCGTGGCGATCATGCTGCCGCCCCACCCGTCGGCCAGGGCGGTACGCGTCCCTTGCAGCATCAGGTTTTGATAGTCCTGGTCGACCCCCATATGTGTCCGGTGCATCAACTCAACTACTTCGCGGTCGATACCCCGCGGCATCACGCCGTATTTACGCCATATTTCCTGCCTTTTAACCGGAGCCAACCGTGTAAACAATAACTCACCACTCTGTTTGCCGAATTCAGCCTCACATATAAGTGCAATATCGAGAGCGATTTCCTGGTTGGTGCGGTCCGCAATTTTGACGCCGAAATCCAGTGCCAGCTTCAACAATTTCTGTTCGTCGATGATGTGGAAGTCTTTTGTCTTTCCTTCGGCCATTAACTTGAACGTTTCTACTACTCTCCGGCCGTGGTCGCTGTGGGCTGCTGCCCCGGCGGCGATCATACGTACGAAGTTGCGGGCGGCGATGGTTTCCGCGTTAGCCCCGCAAACACCTACTCTTTTCGCATGCTCTTCGGGGGTTTCGTCTTTACCTTTGGCCAGTGGTATCCGGCAGGGGCCCATGGCACAGTTTTTACAGCAGCTGCCGTCAGCCCCGATCGGACACGGTTTCATTTGCTCGGCACGGTTGAAGGCGGTGGAAATCCCTTCTTCGCTGGCTTTGGCCAGCATTTCCAGGGTCGCTTTATCGATGCTTTTCGCCTGTTTTTCTGCGGCCATATGTCCCGTAACCCCCCTATTCTGTTTTCAGGTCGGCTCTCAGGTCAGAAATCATCTCACGGATCAATCTGATGGCTTCAGGATGTCTCATGATCATGATATCGGCTCCGGCCAGCAGCAGGCACATCGCCGACATCGCTTCCATTAAAATACCTCGCCTGGCGGCATCGCCCATTACCGGTTCTTCGCTGGCTGGAATTTTTGCTTCCCTGGTTTTCCAGGCTTCTTTGGCAATATTGCAGATAATAGGAAATTGCAGTTTCTCATCTTGTTGGACCAATCCGGCCATGCGGATGCGTTCCATTACCGAGTAGCAATATTCGATACCGTAACCGATGCCGCTGACCGTCGGGTCGATGATCAACTGCTGGTCTGGCACACCAAGATTGCTTAATAATATATTAAGCTGCTTGGCTAGATTGATATCGATTGGTGATGAAGCAATGACGGTGTGCCCGTATGCCAAGGCTGCCGCCCCGATCTTCTTATGGTCCCCTTCTTCGACTGGGCCTAGGATCAGCCGTTTTCCCTGGCATATTTCTGCAACTAACTTGAGAACTTCGGTATCTTTATCGTGATTAGCCGTCCCCCACACGATCAAGGGGATATCGACGGCTTCGGCAACTCTTTTGACAACCTGGGCTGCTTCTTCGGCGGTACGGTTGAGTCCATTAGGGTCGGTGCTGATAAGCTGCAGGCATATCATTTCCGCCTGGTAATCGTGGATGCATTTTTGTGCCCATATAACAGGATCTCCGGTTACTTCTGCAAACGGTTGTTTTGCCGCTTCCGGCCAGTCTTCCGGGGAGTAATCCCAAACTTCCATGGCAATCCGGGGCGGATGCGGCATTTGCCCCTCAAAAAGGTAGAAGGGATAACTGGTTTCACCTCCCACGGTCACATTATGAGGAACGTTGCCGAGACTCACCTGCTTTATCTTCCCGTTGTAGGCTGTCCGGGGGATTTGAACTGCCATAATCATTTCTCCTGTTATTTATGCTGGTTTCTTCCGCTTTTCGCTTCCATACCATTCATGGCCGTACCAATAACGTTCGGCGGTTTCGAGATATCTCAGTTTTTCGGCGCGGGATGAAAGCTTTTGACGCCACCTCCCCATCTCCTCACCTTCCGGTTGGCCCGGTTCGAAAGTCTCTCCGAGTACTTCTACTTCAGGCCGGCCGGGTGAGTTCTTCTTCTCAACGGTATGTCCCAAGTTAACCCTCCCAAGTGGTTTTCAAGATGATGCTTTAGCTGAGTCGACCGTGCTGTACATCAACATGGTTACCAGCATCGGGCCGACGCCGCCCGGTACCGGGGTGACTGCTTCCGCTTTCTCTTTAACACTTTCGAAATCGATATCCCCTACGGTTTTTCTTTTCTTAGTTACGGGGTCTTCAACAAAAGTGCCCCCAAAATCTACCAGGACTGCTCCTGGCTTTATCATGTCGCCGGTGATGAATTTCGGTTTATTGACCGAGACTACCAGAATGTCCGCCCGCCTGGTATACTCCGCCAGGTTGGCGATTTTAGGATAAACCAGGGTCACATTTGCTCTGCCTTTATTATTATCCTGGGATAAAATCGATGCAAGTGGTTTGCCGACCATATTATCTACATTTACGATAACGACTTCTTTTCCTTCGAGCCGGTATCCGCTTCTCACCAGCATTTCCTGGATTGCAATCGCTACCGCAGGGACAAAGGCTTTTTGTCCTAACCATGCCCGGCCTACGTTTACCGCCTGGAAACCGTCGACATCTTTTTCCGGTATGATGGCTGCTAGAGCTTTTTCCTCCGAAAGGTACTTTGGCATGGGAAGTTGTATAAATATACCATGAACAGCTTTATCTTTGTTCAGCCGGTCGATATTCGCCAGTAAATCTTTTTCGGTTACGTTTTCGGGTAGGCGGCACATCATTTCATGAATGCCGACTTCCTCGCAAGCCTTGCTTTTCAGCCCTACATATGTCACTGAACCCGGGTCTTCGCCGACCAGTATTCCTGCCAGGCCGGGTACGATGCCCCGTTGTGCTAATTCAGCCGTCTCTTTTTTTAGCTCTTCCCGGATCTCGGCAGATATCTTTCGCCCATCCAGTAATTTGGCAGTCATTTTGTTCTCCCCAAGTCTTATTTTGTTATTAGTTTACCTTTTCTGCAGCTTTGACTGTATTTGCCATCAACATCATTGAGGTTACCGCTCCGGTGCCGCCAGGTACCGGGGTTATTGCCCTGGCAGTTTCCTTGACCGCTTCAAAGTCTACGTCGCCTATCTGCTTGTTTTTACCGGTAGTAGGATCGAGTATGAAGTTTACTCCAACATCGATCACTACGGTTTGACTGCCGACCATATCTGCGGTAATAGCCTTGGCTTTGCCCATGGCTGCCACCAGAATATCGGCTTGTCTGGTAAATGAGGCCAGGTCTTTGGTGCCGGTATGGCATACCGTCACCGTGGCATTGGCGCCTTTACCTTTTTGGATGAGTATCCCGGTTAATGGCTTACCGACGATATTACTGCGGCCGACGATGACCACGTGCTTCCCTTCCGGATTATTACCACTGCGGACTAATAGTTCCTGAACGCCGTAAGGAGTAGAGGGGAAAAAGGTATCTTCACCCAGGATAAGCTTGCCGGTGCTGATCGGATTTGTCCCGTCAACATCCTTATCTGGAGAAATGGCGCTTTCCGCTTCCAATGAATTCAGGTGTTTGGGGAGGGGCAGGAATAACAGGATACCATGAACTGCCGTATTGGCGTTTAAATCGGCTATTTTTGCTAGAAGACCGGTCTGAGTAACATCCGCGGGAAGCCGGACATCTTCAGGAATTACCCCCACGTCCCCGCAGGTGCGGGTGATGCCCTTGAGATAAGAAATTGAGGCCGGGTCATCGCCGACAAGGATGGTGGCCAATTTAGGCGAGACTCCTTTAGACTGTAAACGGCCGATCCGTTGCTTCAGGTCATCCCGGACCTCGGCGGCAATTTTCCGTCCGTCAATAATTTCCGCTGTCATGTTATAACTCCTTTTTTCTCGTTTATCTTCTTAATAAATCTGTGACCAGTTTATTGATTGCTGTTACTGAGACCGCTTCGTCCGGCAAGTCGAGAAGAGGCTTCCGTTCATAATCATATTGCTGGATCAATCTGTCAAAAGGTAAGAAAGCCGCCGGTATTATCTCAAGTCGTCTCATCTCTTCGATCATCACCTCTTCCGGTTGTGCTGGTACGGAAGTAAGCAAGACAAGCTGCTGTCCGATAGACAATTTCAATTCATTAACGAGTTCCCTGATTTTTACCACTGCCCGCAGTCCTTTTACGGTATAATTCGAGACTAATATTAATGTATTGATATTGTCTGTTGTCTTACGGCTCAAGTGTTCCATGCCTGCTTCATTATCCATCACCATATAAGGGTAATTGCTGACCAGTGAACTGATGAATTTCCTTAATATCAAATTGGGATAACAATAACACTCGGCTCCCTGGCCCCGCCCCATGGTCAGCAGGTCAAAACCTTTACTTTCGGCCAGTGTTTCATTAAGCCTGACCTCCAGGTAAGCTTCTTTCGTCATTCCTGGCGGCAGGCTGATTTTCTCTTCGTTGAATTGTGCTATCATCGAGCCTACTGTTAAGCCAACCTTCAACCCCAGGCTTTCTCCAAGGTTGGCATTGGGATCGGCATCGACCGCCAGGACCGGTGTGAGCAGGTTATTTTTCAGGTACCTGAGGATTAGTGCCGCTACCGTGGTCTTCCCTGTGCCGCCTTTCCCGGCAACCGCAATAGAAAAATTCAACTAATATCTCCTTACACCCCGGGTATTTCCTTCTGGTAGGCGTGATATTACTGAAGGAAAATACTCGATATGAGTATGTGGTAGGAATAGGGCGGCCATGTAATTATTCATAAAGTCCCCGTTCTCACTCAATTCCAGGTTCGTCATCATCCTTGCCGCTTTCTTTGCCCGTTTCATGAAATCGATAGAGAAGGCGGCCAACCTGGCTCCTGTTAAAGAACCGTTACCGATAAAACGAAACCGGCTTGGTGGTAGATCCGGCAGCAGTCCGATCATGATTGCCTGTTTGATGTCGATAAAACTGCCGAACGCTCCGGCGATCAGGATTTCCTGAATATCGCCAGTCTTGAAACCGACACTTTTTACCAGTGTCATTAGTCCGGCGTACATCGCTGCTTTTGCCCGTATCAGGTTGGCGATATCGATTTCAGTGATGACTATATCTTTTCCGGTCTGTGTTTCTCCAGCATAAGCCAGCACATATTCATAACCGTCAATACTATGCCGGACACGCCGCGACTTGATATCCGTATGGAAATGTCCGTTCCTTTCGATAATCCCCGTTTCCAGCAGCCCTGCGACAATATTGATTAGTCCGGAACCGCAGATGCCGCGTGGTTTTTGGTCGTTAATTGTGCTGATTTCAGGCTCCAGATTAGCCGGATTAATAGTACACTTTTCAATTGCTCCTTCTACTGCTATCATACCATGTTTGATTTCCCCACCTTCGAAAGCCGGCCCGGCGGAACAGGCTGCCGAAGCCATCCACTCGGAATTACCGATAACGATTTGTCCATTGGTCCCGATATCCATATAGAGGGTGAGGCGCCCTGTTTTATCCATTCCGGCCGCGACCACCCCGGCAGTAATGTCTCCCCCAATATAACTGGCTACTGTGGGCAGTGTAGATATCAAAGCATGATTTGCAACTCTTATACCCAACGAGGCAGCTTTGACCGGTGGTAGAGATGAAGCTGCCGGAACATAGGGTGATAGCCGGATATACTTCGGTTCAATACCCATTAATAACTGGACCATTACGGTATTACCTGCCAGGCTGATATAACCTATCTCTACCGGTTTTACTTTATTAGCGATTGATAAACACCGGATGATGTTATTGATGGTGTTTACCACTGCTGATTGTATTCTTTTTGAACCCCCCGGCTTTGTATAGTAAGCGATCCGTGTAATTACATCCGCCCCGAAAATCGCCTGCCCGTTGTATTCCGTATATTCAGAAATCACTTTCCCCCGGTAGAGGTCGAGTAACTGGGCTTTAACCGTGGTGGTGCCGACATCGATGGCCAGGGCAAAATTACGTTCTCTCGTATCGCCAGGTTCTGTTTGCACAAGTTGGATCTGGCTGGCAGGTGTGATTCCCGGATCATCTGGTAATTCCAGGGTGGTTACTGTGACTTTCCAGTCCTGCTGGCGTAGGATCTGGGGTAGTCCTTTAACTGACTCAAAATCTATGAATATTTGCTTGAGTCCGGGTTCTTGCAGCAGTCTTTTCTTCAACCGTGACAGGTCGCTGGTGTTGTCTTGCAGGGTAGGGGGAACTAATTCCAGATACCTTTTTTGAAACGGGGGGTGAAATTGCCTGTCAGTTACATATGCAGCGGAGTCCCGGGAAACCGGTGCAGTTTGTTTTCTTTTATGAATGATAGGGTGTTTTGGTAATTGGGACTCAACCGGAACGATAACTCGTAGATCACTGAACGCTCTCGTCTGGCAGGCCTGGCGAATCCCCTGTTGGTATTGTGCCTCTGTTACTTTGTCGGTTCGTGTCGATTCCACAGTTCCTTTTTTTATGATGATTTTACAGTTGCCGCACGAACCGGTCCCGCCGCAGGATGCATTCAGTTTAACACCCGCGAGCAGGGCGGCATCAAGTAGATTGCCGCCCTGCTCCACGTCAACATCAATGTTGCCTGGCTCGAAGTGTATCTTGTATTTGGTACCGATCGAACCTTTCGCCATTTGCCTCAGTTTTTACTATATATCTTCTACCCCTGTTTCATGTCATGAAGCAGGTAAATGTTACAGTTAATCGACGTCATGGAGGCCCTTGACTTTACCTGTCTTTACATCAACATCTACTTTCCGGAAGGCTGGGTTGGAACTGGTGGCCGGCAACATGGAAATATCCCCGGCTACCGGGCACAGGAACTTGGCTCCGGAATAGATCAAGACATCGCGGATCGGCAGTGTCCACCCCTTCGGGACACCTTTCAGATTGGGGTTGTGCGAAAGCGAAAGATGGGTTTTGACCATCATGGTCGCATAATCGTCATATTTGGGATCAGCTTCAAAAGCCTTGGCTTTGGCTTCAGCATCGGCAGTCCAGGATACCCCGGCGCCGCCGTAAACCGTCTTCGTGATTTTTTCGACGCGTTCTCTTAATTTCATTTCTTTCGGGTACAGGAACTGAAAATCGTTCTTTTCATTACATGCTTCTTTTACGGCAGCGACCAGTTCCTGGGCTCCGGCACCACCCTCGGCATAATGGGTCGAAACGGCACAACGGGCTCCGGCAGCTTCCGCCGCTTTTCTCACGATGTCGAGTTCTTCTTTTGTATCTGTGGGGAACATATTTATACAGACGACCGGGTTGATACCTGCTGCCCTGATAATACCGATATGATGGACAAGATTTGCACAGCCTTTTTCCACCAGTTCAGGGGCGGCTTTGCGGTATTCTTCCGGCAGAGGTACGCCGGGGGTGACTTTGGGGCCGCCGCCGTGCATCTTTAAAGATCGTACTGTAGCAACCAGTACCGAAACGTTGGGTTTGAGTCCGCTGTAACGGCATTTCACATTCCAGAATTTTTCGAAACCGATATCTGCAGCAAAACCGCTTTCGGTAACGTGATAATCAAACATCTTCAAGCCGATGCGGTCGGCGATAATCGATGATTGGCCGATAGCAATGTTGGCGAAGGGGCCGGCATGGACCATGCAGGGTTGATATTCAGCGGTAGAGCACAGCGTGGGATTAATGGTATTTCTCATCCATGCTGCCATTGCTCCGGCAACCTCAAGGTCGGAAGTGGTAACCGGTTTTCCTCGCTTATCATAGGCGACTGTGATATCACCAAGTCGCTGCCGTAGGTCAGCCAGGTCTTTCACGATAGACAGGATAGCCATCAGTTCTGAACTTACGGAAATGGCAAATTTTGACTGCATCAGGAACCCGTCGGTCTTTTGGCTGCCTAGGCCGATAACTATATTACGTAGGCTCTGTGCACAGAATTCAATAACCCATCCCATTTCTATCTTCAAGGGGTCGATGTCCAATCGGCGCATATGGCTAAGTTTCTCCAGGGTGGCATCGGTATAGTTACGTTCATGCTGCATCCTGGCCGTCAGCGCCACCATGGCCAGGTTATGGGCATTAACAATATCATTGATGTCTCCGGTCAAACCCAGCGAAAGTTCCGTATGAGGAATCAAGAGGGCATTACCTCCGCCAGCTGCAGTCCCTTTAATATTCATCGTAGGCCCACCGGCAGGTTGCCGGATTGCACCGCCGACATTTTCTCCCTGTTTTCCAAGGCCTTCGATTAAACCCATGGTTGTCGTAGTTTTACCTTCACCAAGTGGTGTGGGAGTAACCGCAGTTACTTCAACATATTTCCCATCCGGTTTATTCTGGAGCCTTTCCATGATTTTCAGGAAATCCAGTTTCGCTACTTTTCCATAGGCTAGGATCTCGTCCTTCTGTAAACCGAGTTTTTGTCTCCATTCATCGGGAGATGGCATGTTTTTCTCTGCTTCTTCGGCGACTTGCCAGTCCGCCATTTTCGAGACATCATAGGGCATGGGGGTATCCTCCTGATTAAGTTTGATTTTACTATATATCGATTACTCCGGCTGTCGTAGTCAGAGACCGATAAATCTCATTGACAACTTTAGCTACGTTAGTACTGGCATTTACTACAGAATGGTCTTCTTGATCAGCATCGCCAATGGCCTTGTCATATGGTATAAATCCTAAAAACTCGAAACCGGGTAAGTTCGATCTCAGGAATACGATATCGGCTTCATTCCGGACTTTATTGCCCACGGCCGAGATATTTTTTACCCCGATATCCTGGGCTAGTTGTTTAATATGCAAGGCGGTTTCCAGGCTCCTTCTCCCGGGTTCCACTACTATGATCAGTCTATCCACCGCATCCGCGGTACCCCGGGTGAGATGTTCAATCCCAGCTTCCATGTCCAGGATCAAGATGTCATTCCGGGCCAGGAGAAGATGGGCCATTAATGTTTTTAGTAAAGCATTCTCGGCACAATAACAGCCGGTACCACCTTTTTTTATACTGCCCATTCTCATCAGACGGATATTACCTATCCGCGGTGCAAATTTGTCCGGGATATCGTCAACCTTGGGATTAAGGGTAAGGTAAGGCGTAGATTGGTCAGTTCGGACTCCAGTTCTTTCCTCGATTAGCTCTTTCATTTCGGAAACCGGGGTGATTTTTAAAGGATCAGGAAAACCCAGAGTAGCTGCTAGATTGGCATCAGGGTCGGCATCTATAGCAATGACGGGGTAGCCCGATTCAGCAAAAGTATTGGCTAGCAATGCCGCCAGCAGGGTTTTCCCAACACCGCCTTTGCCACTGATCGCCAGCTTCAAATCCTACCTGCCGAAAATATTAAAGCTGATACTCTTGGGGAAAGCACTCAGCTTTGTCGAATATTCATTGCTTACCCATTAAAAGTATATCGTGGGATTTTCCGATTAGTCAATAATCAGGCTCGAAATTGCAGCACTCTGCCAGGAAAGAATAAAGATTACCAACCGCCGCTCATTGGCAAAAACGGTTATTGCTCCCGGTTTGGTATAACGGTTTATTCTACTGTTACACTCTTGGCCAGGTTGCGGGGAAAGTCTATGGGACAGCCGCGGTTTTTTGCCGTGTAATAAGCAAGTAACTGCAATATCACAACATTCATTATCGGAGAGAATAAGGGGTCAGTAGAAGGGACATTTATAGTTGAATCGGCAAAATTATTAACTGCATCATCCCCTGCTTCCGCGACAGCGATAACCGGTGCTCCCCGGGCTTTGATTTCCTTGATGCTGGTAAGCATGGCGTCATGAGTTTTATCTCGAGTGATCAATGCGATTACCGGGGTTTGGTTGCTGAATAAAGCTAATGGCCCGTGTTTTGTTTCACCGGCTGCGGCGCCTTCGGCATGAATATATGATATCTCCTTCAGTTTTAAAGCACCTTCGAGTGCTATGGGATAGTTGATGCCCCGGCCGATAAAGAAGGCGTTCTCATACTTAGCTAAGGTTTTCGCATAATCGATGATCGGCGATTCTTCGTCGAGTATGTGTTGTACTTTCGTCGGAAGTTGCCGTAGTTCTGAACGCAGTTGTGACAAACGAGCATTGTCTGCTTTCGAATAGACAATCGCTAACCAGTATAATGACATTATTTGTGCGACAAAACTTTTGGTAGCCGCAACACTGATTTCCGGACCAGCGCGTGTATATATCGTTTGATTAGCTGCCCGGGTGGCTGAACTGCCTACCACATTGGTGATAGCCAGAACAGGACACCCGATTTCCTTGACTTTCTTCATAGCCTTGACAGTATCGGCAGTTTCTCCGGATTGGGTAATGGCAATTGCCAGAGTTTTCGCTAAAGGATGACTGTAATAATTAAATTCTGAAGCTAATTCTGCCCGTACTGGTATACCTAACAACTCTTCAATTATGTACTTGCCTACAAGAGAAGCGTGGTATGATGTCCCGCAAGCCAGCATTAACATCGAGCTTTGTCCGTTGTCCCTTAATTGTGAGAGTCCACGTATCGTGTCGGAATTGCGATAGTATTCTGTCAGGGTAGTCCGGATAACACGCGGCTGTTCCCGGATCTCTTTCAACATGTAGTGTTCGTAGCCGCCTTTTTGCGCTTCTTCAACTCCCCAAAGAATCTTCTGTTCTTCACGGTTAACTTTTTTCCCATCATTATAGATGTTTATTTCTTGATCCGTTACCGCTGCCAGATCTCCGTCATCCAGGTAAATAACCCGGTTTGTGTAGTCCAGTAAAGCTGGAGCATCAGAAGCTATGAAATTCCCTTGGTCGCCGAGGCCAATTATCAGGGGACTGTCTTTCTTCGCCACTATTACTTGTTTTTGACCTGCGATTGCGGCAATGAGAGCGTAAGAACCTTCTATTTTATTTAAAGCTTCTTTTACAGCTTTAAACAAGTCTCCTTTATAGTATTTTTCGATCAGATGCGGTAATACTTCAGTATCGGTTTCGGACAAAAAGATATGTCCTTCGGTGATCAGTTTATTTTTTAGTTCCTGGTAATTGGCTATGACGCCATTATGAACTACTGCAATTTTTGTAGAACAATCAAGGTGGGGGTGGGCATTTATCATTGACGGTGGACCGTGAGTTGCCCAACGAGTATGTCCTATGCCTGTATTTCCATTGAAGACAGGGGCGTTTTTCCTGAGAGCCTCAACCCGGACCATGTCTTTAAAAACATCAACTTTGTCTGTAATAACCGCTACCCCACAGGAATCGTAACCTCGATACTCCAGTTTTTTTAAACAATTAAATATAATTGGTAATGCCTGTTGTTTACCTGTATAACCAACAATTCCACACATTCTTAATATACCTTTGACCTGTCTTCAATCTTACCCCGGAAAGCCTTCATGGCATGAACATGGCTGTAGTTCCCTAGAATAACGCCTGGTTCAGCCAGAGTATTACTGCCTAGGGTACAACCGATGCCAATCATAGCTCCGACTTTAACTTTATGGTATGCTTCTTCGATTTTTATTTCTGACTCAGCCTTACAGGCGTTAAAATGGCTGCCCAATATACTCCCTTTATCGATTACACTATTTTCAATGATCGAACTCGATCCGATGATAACATCGTCGCCGATAACGCTGTCTTCCACTACTGTAAAAGGTGAGATAGCTACATTGTCACCAATGCTGGTTGAAGGTAATATACAGACATTCGGCCCGATCACACAATTTTCTCCGATTACGACCGGTCCGGTGATATAACAGTTCGATTTGATAATAGAGTCTTTACCGATTGATACCTTTCCCTTTATGATAGCCCCGGTTTCAATAATACCCCCCATCTTGGCTGGAATCCGGTTGATGATTGAGCCGTTTAACCTGATGATATCCCATGGAAAAACTACATCAAGCCATGTCCCCCGGGTTTTTTGGGCATGGAAAGTGTATCCTCGCGTAATCATCTCATTAACTACATCGGGTATGTCTAGTTTGTCTCCAATCAGGTCGAAGACATCTTTAGTAAAAACATATGCTCCGGTATTTACCAGGTCATTCCGGCCTTCAGACGTTTTTTCAGTAATACCCATCACATTGTTATCCCTGACTTCTACAACCCCGTAATGGCCGATATCTGTTACTTCTTTCAAAAGGATGGCTGGAGAAGCGGTAGATATCAGATCGCCGATGATATCACTATCGATGAGGTTGTCTCCGTTTATGACCAGAAATCTATCGTTGGTTATGGCTTGAGTAAGCTTCAGTGCATGAGCAGTCCCAAGTTGCCGTTCCTGATGTACGTAGGTTAATTTGACGCCGGATCTCTCGCCGTTGCCAAAATAGTCGTATATCATCTCTTTACGGTAACCAACTACCATGATGATGTCACGAATACCATTGTGTGATAAAGCATCGATCACATACTGAAGTATGGGTTTACCGGCGATGCTTAACATCACCTTAGGTCTGGTTACCGTAAATGGCCTTAATCTTTGTCCTTCGCCTGCTGCCAAGATTACTGCCTGTTTCATCTTCCCACCTAATATACCTTTGATTCCGGGCTGACAATACCGCTGACTACGGCTCCCGGTCCGATAAATGTATGATTACCGATCATAGTACCTGTATTGATCGAAGCATTGATACCGGTTTTTACTTGATCTCCCAATACGGCGCCAAACTTGCGCCTGCCGGTACGGTTTCCGCCAATGGTAATTTCTTGTTCGTCAAATCTGAGATTTGCTATTTTTGTACCGGCACCCAGATTACATCCTTCACCGATAATGCTGTCTCCAACGTAGTTGAGATGAGGGACTTTTGCCCCTTTCATTATGATGGAATTCTTGATCTCTACAGCAGCTCCGACATGACAATGATCTCCGATACTGGTAAAAGGCCTGATAAAACAATTTGGTCCGATATCACAATCTTCACCGATTATCACTGGCCCTTCAATATATGATCCGGACCGGATGTGTGAACGAGTCCCTACTGAAACATTGCCATTCAAGGTTACATTTTTTTCAATTATCCCGGAATTAGAACTGTCCATACTGGACAATAATGCTTCATTGGCTGATAGCAGATGCCAGGGGTAACTGAGGTCAAGCCAGCGGCTGACTGTATAACAGGTTACTGGTCGCCCCTCATCGATCAATATCTGCAAAGACGCTGTAATCTCATATTCGCCTCGAGGCGAGGTCGGTGTTTTGGATATCGCTGAAAAAATATCCGGGGTAAATAAATACAGCCCGGTATTTGCCAAGTCAGATGGAGGGTTCGCCACTTTCTCGTGGATCTTTACTACCTGACCTTGCTTCAATTCGATCATGCCCAACCCGGTTGGATCTTTAACCTTGATGACACCGATTGTAGGTTGGGTAGCTGAAGCTAAAGTGGCAATATCCTTGCGGTCGACAATGCTATCGCCATTCATCAGGAGAAAATTGCCATCAATCATGTATTGAACCATTCTAACCGCGTCTGCTGTGCCTAGTTGGCGCCGCTGGTTGGCGTAGGAAATATGAACGGACCATTTATTGCCGTCTTCGAAATATGACCGTACTTGTTCATCATGGTATCCCACGACTAAGACAAAGTCATTTATTCCCGCTGCGTGAGCTTCGATGATCAGGTGTTCCAATATTGGCTTATTGGCGATCGGCAGCATCACTTTCGGTCTCGTATATGTCAAAGGCCGCATACGGCTGCCTTCACCTGCGGCGAGAATGATTGCCTTCATTATCTCTACCTTTTTGTTTTACTCATATTGCGAATGGTTTCCAGGGCACTTTCATAAAGCTGGCGTGCCCGGGTCTCGTTTCTTGCTTCGGTTGTAATACGGATCTTAGGTTCTGTCCCTGAAGCTCGGCATAACAGCCAGCTATCATTAAATATTAACTTGAAACCGTCACTATCGTCTGTTTTCACGGCTCCTAAAGTGGATAATGACCGCATGATGTCCGGAAAAGCGATGCCGCTGTTCGGGATGCTTCCCCTGACTACCGGATATTGTGGTATGTTGTCAACGAGTGTAGATATTTTCGTTTGAGATGCTAATGAGACAAATGCTGCTGCCGCATATATGCCATCTGGGCATAAGGAACTTTGCGGGAATATCCAGGCTCCTGATGGTTCACCGCCAAACTCGCCCCCTTTCCGGAGTTCTTCTGATACAAATGTATCGCCGACTTTTGTTCTGACGGTCGTAAATCCGGCGTCTTCAACTGCCATGGAGGCATCTACCGTCGTCACTATCTTTCGGGCATGCATTTGCTTTGCTAATAGGATTAGTAGGGTATCTCCGGTGATGAACCTGCCTTTCTCGTCGATTGCCATCATGCGGTCGGCATCTCCATCATGGGCGATCCCTACTGTTTCCATCTGACGGCATATCTGAATGAGATCTTTGAGATTTGTCTCGGTTGGTTCGATATTATGGGGGAAAAAACCGCTGGGATGACTATTTATGGTAATTGTTTCACATCCCAGGTATCTCAGCATATCAGGAGTGATTACAGATGCGGCGCCGCATCCACAATCTACGATAACTCTGCTTTTTTTTATATCAGGGAAGTCCCTTATGATATGTCTAATGTGATTTTCAACAGCTCCGGGAAAAAACATATAGTCGGTCTGCATTTCATTCCATGGTGAAACTGGTTTGGCTTCGTTGATTAAATGTTCTAACTCAATTTGCTGGCTGCTGTCGAAACTGGAACCGTCGGGGTTGAATATCTTTATGCCGTTATATTCCGGTGGATTGTGAGAAGCGGTTATCATGACTCCGATTTGCGACTCTCCAACAGCTTTGGCTAGAGTTGGTGTGGGTACGATACCGGCATCACGGCATGTGACCCCGCTTGAAAGCATACCGGAGATTAGTGCATATTTTACAGCGTTACCCGAGGTTCGGGTATCTCTGGCAATGATGATATCCTTATACTTATTGCCCAATGCGATACCCGTCTTAAAAACTATTTCAAGCAGGCTGCGGTCAGCTATTCTTCTAATGCCCGACGAACCGAAAAGACTCATTGCGGTTGATTTTAACCTCCGCTTTGAATAATGTCAACGACTCGATACCAA
>CAZSHH010000043.1:3983-23741 GCA_964606525.1 uncultured Dehalococcoidales bacterium | reverse complement strand
TCTTCGGCGGGAACCTGATTACCGGAATATGGTTCATCATCATCGGTTGGTTCTTAAGCAGCGCCGCCGATTCTACCCGCCAGGATGTTACCCTGAAAGAACGGCTAAGTGGGGTCAAGGTTAAAGACGTAATGCAGCTGACCCAGGAAACGATTTCGCCACATTCGACCGTCGAAGAACTGGTCCAGGGCGTATTCAACCGCCGCTACAACCGGGCGGTCCCGGTTTGTGAAGACAATCAAACCCTGGGCATTATTACCATAAGCGATATCAAGGGATTGCCCCAGGAAAAATGGGGCATCACCATGGTACAAGACGTGATGACCCGGCAGCCACTGTATACAGTTACCCCGGAAGATGACCTCAACCAGGCGATGGCCCTGCTGGGGAAACATGACCTGAACCAATTACTGGTGGTCTCCGGCAACCAGTGCGCCGGACTACTCAGCCGTGCCGAGATCATCCGTTATCTGCAGTTAGCCCAGGAACTGAAGACGAAAAGAATATAGTTATGTAAAGTTTATATTACTATACCTCAATAAACAGGTAAGGTTCACCACATATCATTCCCGGGCTTAAAGATTATTCACGGCGGATTCGATCCTCTTCAGGGCTTCCTCGAGGAGGGCCCGCGGGCAGGCGATATTCATACGCTGGAAACCAGCCCCGGATGGGCCGAAAATATAGCCGTCATCAAAACCGACCCTGGCTTTCTCCCGGAAGAAAGCACGCAACGCCATATTATCCAGGCCTAATTTTCGGCAATCGAGCCAAACCAGGTAAGTTCCTTCCGGCTTGATAACAGTCAACCGAGGAATTCTTTCTTTAAAAAAGGCCAGCGTGAAATCCAGGTTGTGCTGCAGGTAATCGAGCACCTGGGCCAACCATTCATCCCCTTCCCGGTATGCTGCTTCGAGAGCTACCATACCAAAGATGTCCGGTTGGGGCAAGATCCCGGAGCGGGTGTTGTTAAAGGCATGCCGCAGTTTGGCGTTGGGAATTATTATGGTCGAGGCAGGTACTCCCGCCAAGTTAAAGGTTTTGCTGTCACCCTGGCAGACGACCGAATTCTGTTCGAACTCACGGGAGATGGAAGCGAAGGGCACGTGCTGCTGGCCTTTATACAGCAGTTCACAATGGATTTCATCTGAAATCATGACCGCGTCATGATCGATGATGGTTTTACCGACGGCGGTAAGTTCCTGCGTGGTCCAGACCCGGCCGACCGGGTTATGTGGATTGCATAGTATCATCATCTTTATCCGGGAAGCACTGCGCATGCCTTCCCGACCGGAAAATTTCTTTTCCAAGTCATCCAGGTTAAATTGATAACGGCCGTGGTTGAGCAGCATCGGGTTTGCCACGTTCCGGCAGCCGTTTTGTTCGACGGTCGACCAGAAAGGATGATACACCGGGTCTTGCAGTATTACTTCATCTCCAGGATGTGTAAACGCACGGAT
Source organism: uncultured Dehalococcoidales bacterium (assembly GCA_964606525.1). Taxonomy (GTDB): domain Bacteria; phylum Chloroflexota; class Dehalococcoidia; order Dehalococcoidales; family UBA2162; genus JBBITI01. Next base: position 22,281 of record CAZSHH010000043.1, on the reverse strand, counting down.
GGCCACATTTAAAGCGGGGATGACGCCGGGGGTGAAAACTACCCACTCCGGATCGATCTTCCAGCTGTATTTTTTTTGCATCCGGGAAACGACAGCTTCAAGCAGTGAAGTACGGGTATAGCTGTAGCCATAAAATTCATGTTCGGTCCGCTTTCTTAACGCTTCGGTAATCGGCCGGGCAATAGGAAAATCCATATCCGCCACCCACATGGGAATCACGTCCTCATCGCCGTAGAGAGATTTCAGGTTCCATTTCGCCGAATCGCTTCCGGTGCGGCTGATCACACGGTCAAAATCATACTTCATCATATCACTCCATCTTCAATAATTGATACAGCATGAACAGGCTTTCCAGCCGGGTATCGAAAGTTAACTCTCGGCTCCATCCCAATGCGTCAATTTTTCGATATACCCAGCCCCCTCCGTCAATATCCGGTACACCATCGCAGGCATGAAACCTACCACCGGTTTTTCCAGTTGGCGTACATAGAAAGTAGTATCATAGAGCTCATCAATATTGGTCATGTAAATCTCAGCCCGGTTGGGGGAAACAGGACCATCCCGGTTGGCCACCCGGCACCATGCGGCCGGGGTAGTCACAAAATGATTGGCACAAACATAAGGCCGGACCTCATGGATCGTGCAAGCCCCGCCCTCCAGGAAAGAACAGGGAATAGTCTGCTGCTGGTAATTTTTGAGGACTCCGAGTAATACTGCCTGATCTTCCCCGGTAATTTGATATCCAGGAACCCGGTGCAAAATGGCCTCACACCGGGCAAAGGAACTGTTAATGCGGCGCATACGGCGGCGCCACTTTTGGTACCGGGTAATAAACGAGTCCAGCAGCATCGGGGATTCATACAAATAAAACGCAATAGCTTCACATTCCTGGATATTAGCTTCGATATAAGCAACGCAGCAGACCGGGCAACCCTTACGGCAGGTAATCGTTTCTCCACGGCGGGCTACCTGAGCAAATATCTCATCCTCAATACGTTGAAATGATCCTTTTTTTTGAGTAATGAAGCCGATGCAGAAATTCTTCCGCAACTGCCCCATTTCACCGCCGTAAGCCGTCGCTGCATCTACAAATACACTTTTTCTCATAGTGTATGAAAAAGTAAACCGTCATTACTTTAATGTTACATTAACTGATATATATATTTTATACAAGTAAATATGCTATAGTATTCCGGTATATATTCAGATAAGTACATTCATTAGTATACTATTTTACTACTAGCACATCTTCTTTTTTCGTGCTAGTATTAGCACACCATCAGGATAAAGGGTGGTTGGGTATAGTACACCCTGAATTATTCCTTATGGAGGGGCACCTATCAGAATGCTAAAGCGGGGCACATCTTACCGGATACCGTTTTCCCTACCGGTTATTATTTCCTGTATTCTATTGATACTGGCCCTATTGGTTACGGCGTGCAGCCATACCCCGGAAAATAATGCGAATAAAGACAAGACAGGAAAACCGGGCACAAGCAGCATCGCCTTTCCCGATAATAACCTCGAATCATCATTACGTTCGGCGGCGAATAAAATAGAAGGGATACTCACTCCGGACGATCTTGCAGGCATCATTGTTTTACAGGCATCACAAAAAAAAATCAGTGATCTTTCGGGGCTGGAATATTGTCATAAGCTGCGGGTGATCGACCTCAGCGGTAATGATATTGCCGACATATCCCCGCTGGCCAACCTGGTTGAGTTATCTGAATTATACCTGGACTGGAACAAGATAACCGACATCAAACCAATATCTACGCTACATTCTTTAAAAAAACTGACGATGGACGGAAACCAGGTTAGTGACCTTCAGCCTTTATCGGATATGACCAGCCTTAGTGAGTTATCGCTGTCGAACAACCTCATTGCGGATATTTCATCACTGACAGCGCTGAATCAACTTACCAGGCTTGAATTATCGAATAATACGATCTCAGATATGACTGTCATCTCCAATTTACAGAATCTAAGTGAGTTATCGCTGTCCAGTAACAAAATATCTGATATATCGGTCCTGTTCAACTTGCCGGGATTAACGCAGCTGGGACTGGGAAATAACCAGATCACAGATATTTCTGTCGTTAGCTCAATGGTTAACCTGAACCAATTGGGTTTATCAGGCAATAACATTACCGACGTCTCATCACTGGCATCCCTCCCCAACTTAACCTGGTTATGGCTGCAGGATAACAAGATATCCGATATCAGTCCCCTGGTCATTAACGGCTCGCTGACGGAAGGACATTCGATAAACCTGGTAGGAAATCCCCTGAACAGTAAATCCCTCGAAGTTTACATGCCGCAACTTAAAAACAGGTCTGTTATCGTCGAATGGAAGACACCAGCCCAGGATAAACAGCCCCTGTCGTTCACCGATAAGAATCTCGAATCAGCTTTACGAAAGGCGATTTCGAAAACAATGGGTGATCTCTATCCGGATGACCTGGTATCACTAACAATGTTTAACGCACCCGGTAAAAAAATCCAATCACTGGCAGGGATCGAATACTGTACGGGGCTCAAATCACTCAATCTGGCGAGCAACAATATTACAAACATCAAACCGATCTCTGCCTTAGTCAATCTGGAAAACCTGGTATTAAGTGGAAATCAAATAACCGATATTGCACCCATGGCCTCACTGGTTTCGCTGGAACAACTCAGCCTGGACAGCAATCAAATACAGGATATATCTGCCTTAGCGGCACTTACAAAACTCACCTCACTGGGATTATCCTGCAACCGGATCGACAATATCACGCCGCTTGCGGGATTACAGAGGGTGATTAGGCTGAACCTCGCCAGCAACCGGCTGACGGATATCTCCCCTTTGAACACGATGCAAGCCATGGCCAATTTATCACTTGACGGTAATACGATATCAGACGTTTCCGCTTTATCAGCGCTGACACTACTGGAGGATCTATCCTTATCGAGTAATCAGTTAAATGATGTCAGCGAACTAGCAAACCTGCAAAATCTGCGGATACTATCGATCAACAGCAACCGGATCACCAATATCAACTTTTTAACCTCACTCCCGAAGTTGACCACCCTGCGCCTGAACAACAACGGGATCACCAATATATCATCACTCAGTTCGCTGTATCAGTTGAGCAGCCTCGAACTTGATCTCAACCAATTGACCGATATCTCTCCGGTCAGCAGTTTAACGAACTTATCGGAATTATCACTAAGCGGGAATCACATTTCCAATATTCAACCCTTATCTTCCATGTATAAATTGAACAGCCTGGACTTATATAACAACCAGGTTGCCGACTTACGGCCATTATCACTGTTAACGAACTTAACCAACTTATCTCTTGATTCCAACAGGATCACCGATATTACGCAACTCAGTAAATTAACCGGTTTACTACGGTTGAATCTATCGCATAATCAAATTTATAACTTAAAACCCCTGATCTCGATGACAAATCTGAATAAACTATGGCTGCAAGATAATAAGATATTCCAACTGACACCCGTCTCTGCTTTACCCGAGCTGGTTTCCCTATCCGTGGAGAACAACCAGGTTTTTGATGTCTCCCCGCTGATGAACCTGGAAAAACTGGCTTATCTCGGATTGGGAAAGAACCGTATTGCCGATATCCGCGCCCTGATCATGAATAAAGGCCTGGCCGACGGCGATACCATTGACATCAGGGATAATCCCCTGAATGCCGCGTCCCTGGATACTTATGTGGCACAATTGAAGGCACGGAAAGTCAACATCCATTGGACCACGCAACCCGATGAAACGATGCCGGTTTATTTCTTCGACCCGAATATGGAAGCCATGATCCGAAATGCCGTCGATAAACCGGAAGGTACTTTATTTGTGTCAGACTGTGCGAAACTCGAGTCCATATCTGCGGTCAACCGGGAAATAACCGATATATCCGGCCTGGAATATTGCACGAACTTACAACAGGTAGACCTGAGTGAGAATAATATCGTGGACATTTCCCCTCTCGCCGACTTGCTTCTCCTGACTTCACTACGCCTGGACGATAACGAGATCACCGATATCACGCCGATTTCAACACTGGATAACCTGGTGTTCCTTTCTCTGCAAAACAACAATATCATTGATGCTTCCCCGCTGGGTAATCTAAGCCACCTGGAATCAGCAAGTTTAAACAATAACCGGGTTAGCCTCATCCCTGATATTAGTGCGCTTTCTTATCTGACAAAACTGGAATTCAACAGCAACCAGATCGAGAGTGTCGTACCGTTGTTAAATGCCGGATTAACCAACAAGACAACCATCAATTTGAAGAATAATCCCCTGGATAATGCTTCAACGACATCATATATTCCGAAGCTGCAGCGCAGCGGTATAACGGTCAATTGGTCTACCGCGGCAGCTTCGTCAACGATCGCCACTTTTGCTGACGAAAATATAGAAAAAGCCGTCCGGACAGCACTCAACAAACCGGAAGGAACGATATATGTATCACTCCTGGAAGATATCGAATCACTGATCATCGATTCCGCGGAGATATCCGACCTGAGCGGCATCGAAGGGTGCACCGGGTTGCTGGAGCTTTCACTGAATGACAACGATATCAGTGATATCACCCCACTGGCCGCCTTGACAGCTTTGACATCATTATCGGTTAATGACAATGAGATCAGCGACATAAACGTTCTGGAAAAGTGCAAGGAACTCCGGTATCTATCGGCAAACAATAATAAAATCAGCTCCATTAACTCATTGACTTCGCTTAACATGATGGTTAACCTTTCCCTGGAAAATAACCGTATCAGCGATATCTCGCCCTTAACTTCACTGAATAAGTTGAATACTCTCATGTTGTCAGGGAATCAGATCAATAACGTAACGCCATTGAATACACTGGCAAGCCTGAACAGATTCACATTAAGTAACAATTATGTCGAAGATATAACCTCGCTGGGTTCACTGATCACCCTATCTTACCTGGACCTCAGTAATAACCGGGTGGGTAATATCAACCCGCTGGTCCTGAACCGAGGGTTGGGGAAAAATGATTCGGTCAACCTGACAGGAAACCCGCTTAGCTCAGAAGCAGTCGATATTCATATCCCAAAGCTGATGGAAAGGGGCATCAATATCAGCTGGAATGAAAGCGAGGTTGAGAAATTTGCAGTCTTGATCCCGGATACCGGCCTGCTATTTGCATTAAGGGCAGCAACCGGGGTGGTAACCGGAGCAATTACTAACACAGACATGTCCAGACTAAGAGTCCTGGATGCGCAAAGCTACGGGATTGCCAGTCTTTCCGGATTGGAATACGCAAGTAATCTCATCAGCCTTAACCTTAGTACAAATCAAATAACCGACCTATCCCCGGTATCTGCATTGATCAACCTGCGTTACCTGGCCTTAGATGAGAACCGTATTTCTGACATCAGCGCCCTGGCAACACTGCGGCAATTAACGACATGTTCTCTTAACGGCAACCTGATTAACGATCTCACTCCTTTATCGACCATGGAAAATTTGACCAGTTTATCGCTTGACCGTACCGGCATCAGCGATCTCTCTTTGATAGAGCCGCTTTACGAATTAGAATACTTGTCGGCCAATGACAACTCCCTCTCAGATATTAAAGTGATCGGTACTCTGCAAAAATTAGTTAGCCTTGCGCTAAAGAACAACCAGATAACCGATATCACAACGCTGGCTACCCTTACCTCGCTTAACCGGCTTTACCTTGATTTCAACAACATTCAAGACATATCCGCCCTATCCGCTTTGTCCAATTTAGCCACTCTTTCTCTCGAGAACAACGACATCCAGGATATATCCGATATGGCAGTACTGGCCAGCCTAACTGATTTATCCCTGGCTTGTAATCATATCTCAGATATCAGCCATCTCGGGACACTTAACGGCCTCTCCCGTCTAGATATCCACGGAAATATACTGTCCGGCATTAGCCCACTACTCGAAAATAGTGGACTCGGCCAAAACGACCTGGTCGATTTAAGAGATAATCCCCTGACGGTAAGCGCGATCGAAGATTCCCTGCCCCAATTAACAGCCAAGGGAATTACCGTGGTCTGGATATCAAAGGAAATCGATACCACCCTGGCTGAATTCAAAGACCCGGCCCTGGAAGCAGCCGTGAGAAAAGCGATCAGTAAACCAGAAGGGCTGCTCTATGTTTCCGATGTGAAAGGACTGACTTCACTTTCAGCCAGCGGATTGGGTATCTCGGATCTCAGCGGGATACAGAACTGCACCAACCTGGTAATGTTGAGTTTATCGAACAACAACATTTCTAATCTTGTGCCATTATCTCCCCTCGGCAATCTGACAACGCTGTCACTCGACGCTAATGATATCACCAGTATCATACCGTTGGGATCATTGAAACACCTCTCGTCGCTTTCCTTGAACAATAACCGAATCAGTTCGATTGAACCCCTGGTCCAATTGACAAGCCTGACCAAATTATGGTTGGAGAATAACCAGGTATCCAATATCACGGCCTTGGCCCGCTTAACCCGGCTGAATTGGATCTGGCTGAAAAGTAATCTCGTTACAGACGTCTCTCCGCTCAAATTCATTCCAAACCTTGCCGGGATTGATCTATCATATAACAATATTAAAGATATTTCAGACCTCAGTTACCTAACCAGGTTGAATACGCTGTATCTGGCCGGCAATGCAATTACCGATATCACTGCCTTAAAATCGATACCCTTGATGGCCCGGATAGACCTGCAATACAACCAGATATCCGATGTTTCGTCTTTGTTAGAAAACGCCGGTATTTCTTCCGGAGACATCATTGACCTCCGTTGGAACCCCTTGAACACGTTATCAATAGAATCCTATATCCCGGATCTTATTGAAATTGGAGTTACGGTTTACCGCTAGATGATACAATTATTTAATGCCTTACAACTGGTAATAAAACGAACCCAGGCTCACTGGAAACTGCTTTCCAGTATCGTTATCGGGGTAGTGGTAGCGGTAGCGATTTTAGCCAGTACCCCCCTCTATTCGAATGCCCTGAATGATCTTGGCCTCAGGCATACGCTAGATCAACAACCAGCACCAATGCTGGACATCGACGTGTATTCCTCCAACAATCCGATCGACCGCGATGAGTTTAACAGCACGAGTGCATTTGTCAAACAACAGGTTGATGCGTATATCGGCAACCTGATCCGCCAGGAAGAGTCTTTCATCCTGAGCCAGGACTTCAATGCAATGATCGCCGGCGAGACTATTCCGACGGATTCCAGCCGGCCCACCGGTTACTTCCAGGCATATACCAACCTCGAAAAACACGTAAGACTTGTCGAAGGCCGGTTTCCCAAATACAGCGGCGCAGTCCCCACTGCTCAACAGCTGATAGCGCTACAAAGTGCTTCTGCGGCCGCAAACGGTACGTTGATGCCGGAAGACCTGACCCATCCGGACATCGAAATCGAAGGCATGATCAGCCCCAAAACAGCGGAATTACTTCATGCGAGAGTGGGTGACCGGATCATCTTTTATAAAGAAGGCAGCGGGCTTGATCCGACAACTATATACATTCATCTGGTAGGCCTGATCGAACCGCTGGATATCGATGACGAATTCTGGTTCCTTAACAAAAAAGTTTTTGATGTTCCTTCTGATGAAAATGTCATCGTCCCGTTGTTTGTGACCCAGGAGACCGTTTTCGGGGTCATCGGGCCGTTATCGCCAAAAACACGGATCAGTTATCACTGGTACTTCTACACCGATACAGAGCGCATCGATTCAACCAATGCCAGGCATATTGCGCAATTGATCGATGTGGTTGATTCAGGTATTACTACCCAGGTCATCAACGGGACCGTTTTCACCAGCCTGGATACCACGATAATTGAATATCTGAAAAAACAACTATATACCCAGGTTCCTCTGTATCTGCTGGTTTTCCAGATAGCAGCGATCATCTTTTATTATATCGCCACGGTTGCCAGTATGGTTATCGAGCAACAGACCGGGGAAATCGCATTATTACGCAGCCGGGGAGCCAGCACTTTCCAGATATTCGGGATCTTCCTGATCGAAGGAGTCATTATCAGTGCCTTTGGCGGGGTAGTCGGGCCTCTGCTAGGTGCCTTTATATTTGGTTTACTGGGGAAAACCGGACCTTTCATACCCCTGACTGGAGGAGGGCTGCTGCCGATCCGGTTCTCGCCCATGGTTTTCATCCTGGCAGGGGTAGCTGCCAGCCTGTGCCTGCTGGCCTTCATGATTCCCGCTATTCAAGCTTCCCGGCGCAGTATCCTGCATCACCGCCAGATGATCGCCCGACCCCCACGCGCCCCGATCTGGCAGCGGTTTTATCTCGACATTATTTTTCTGGTTGCCGGCGGAGGCTTGTATTATGAATTACGATCTCGGGGTAGCCTATTAACCCAGAAGATGTTTGGCGACCTCGGTGTTGACCCGCTGATGTTGATCACACCTTTGTTATTCATGCTGGCAGTCGCCATCGTTTTCCTCCGTCTTTTCCCGATACTGGTTAATCTGGCTTCCAAACTAAGCCGGTATATCACCAGTTCCGTGATTACTCTTACGCTCCGGGACATGGCCCGAAATCCCATCCATTACAGCCGGCTGATACTCCTGCTGATGATGGCCGCCAGTGTCGGCATGTTTTCCGCCAGCTTCCTGGGGACACTTAACCGCAGCTATAATGAGCGGGTAGATTATTTAACCGGCAGCGAAGTAAGACTGGAAAAATTGACCGCCTACGGTAAAGGGAAACAAGACCTGATCAATCAATACTCCAAGGTATCCGGGGTCGAAAGCTTCAGTACCGCTTACCGGACCTCGGCGACGGTAGGCACGTTCACCCAGACAGACGCCAACATCCTGGCCGTGGATCCTTCTACGCTCGGCGAATTAGTCTGGTACCGTGATGATTTTTCCGAATTATCCGTCCCGGATCTGATGACGATACTGGATAATGATAAGATAGAAAAATCAGGGATCCTGCTTCCGGACGGGATCGAAGCCATCGGTATCTGGGTTTCACCGGTATACGCCACCAGTTCACAATATGCCTTTCCGGCACGTACTTCCGATAGTGCCAAACTAACACTGATCGCCCGGATCGAGGATGGCCGCGGGGTTTATCATGACATCACTCTCGGGTCGCCGCAATACAGCGAATGGCAGTTCCTCGAAGCAGAGCTCTATGATTCCCTCGATCAACTGCCGACGTTCCCTATCAGGCTTCATTGTATTTACCTGTCGGCAACCGGATTGTCCGGGCTGCAGGGGGTCTATCTTGATGACCTGCAAGTCCGGGGGCCGCCTCCCGCAGAGCCGGAGATAATCGAGGATTTTGATGATATCAGTGAATGGACTTCCCGGTCCGAAGCACAGGGCAGTGCCGTCAATCAAGCAACAAGCTCAGAAACCCTGGCCAAACAGCGAACTGTGGTTCACAGCGGTGAATACGCTGCCAGGTATACCTGGAACGGAAGAAATACATTCCAGGGTATTTTCCCTTATTATGATGACCGCCCCCTTGCCGCCGTCGCCAGTCAATCATTCCTCGATGCGGTCGGCGTTAATGTCGGCGACTGGTTAACGATCCGGATTCCCGGACAGTTCGTTCCTACTGAAATCAAGGCGAAAGTTGAATATTTCCCAACTTTATACCCGGAAGTAAAGCCTTTCCTGATCATGAATTATGACCGGTTGGCCTATGCAGGTTTGGGTAATAATAACCGTATTTATCCCAATGAGGTATGGCTGAGCCTGGTTAATGACACTAAGGAAAGAGCGCAAGCAATCGCAACTTTGAAGACCGGGGGATACCGGGCTGATAACTTTTACGACAGGCAAGCCTTACTTGAAGAACAAAAATCAGACCCATTAGTTGCTGCCGGCTGGGCCGGTATTTTGTTGATATCGTTTGTCGGGGTAGTCCTGGTCAGTGGTCTAGGCTTTATTGTATATGCTTACCTGGCCGCCCGCAGCCGCCACCTGGAATTCGCAGTACTGCGGACTCTAGGTTTTTCCTGGAAACAGATCATCAGCCTGGTCAGCCTTGAGCAGGTATTAGTCATCGGACTGGGCATGGGTATCGGGACACTACTGGGCAGCCGCCTGAGCAGGATCATGATGCCGTTCCTCCAACTCACTGAAAAAGGGGAGACGGTAATACCTCCCTTTGCCATTGTCACAGATTGGTCCACCATCAGTATTGCTTATATCATTTTAACCATCGCTTTTATCGTCACGATGTCGCTGGTCGTCCTTTTCTTCTCCAGAGTTGCATTACACCGGGCTTTGAGAATGGGTGAAGAATAGCCATGATTGAACTTAATGGTGACAACTATATAGTTTGCGAAGACCTGTTTAAGATTTACAAGATCGCCGATCTTGAAGTCGTTGCCTTGCGCGGCCTCGATCTAAAGGTGCGCAGAGGCGAATTAATGGCGATCATCGGTGCCAGCGGCAGTGGAAAATCGACTCTGCTCAATATCCTCGGGGGGCTGGAAACACCGTCGGCAGGAAAAGTAATTGTCGGCAAACGGGATTTACTGGACGTATCAGCACGAGATCTGGTCGCTTACCGGCGGAAAGACGTGGGATTTGTCTGGCAGCAAGGCGGACGTAACCTGATTCCATATTTAACTGCCCTGCAAAACGTTGAATTACCACTTCAATTATTAGGATGGTCCCCTGCCAAGCGCCACTACCGGGCGCTGGAACTTTTAACCGCGATCGGACTCGCCGACCGTGCCCATCATAAACCCGACCGCCTTTCCGGGGGAGAACAGCAGCGGGTGGCGATTGCCGTAGCGATGTCTCATAATCCCCCCCTGCTACTGGCTGACGAACCAACCGGGGAATTGGACAGCCAGACCGCCAGTACCATTCTTGACGCTTTCCATAACCTTAATGAACGTTACGGTATCACGATCATTATCGTAACCCATGACTTAAGCATCACCCAGAAGGTCGATCGTGTTATTACCATTCGTGACGGCCGGTCCAGCCTGGAAGCGATCCGGGTACCTACATATCAACCTCCCCCAGAACCAACGGAGATGCTTGATGAATATGTGGTGGTGGACCGGGCGGGGCGGCTGCAGCTCCCCAATGATTACATGCGGAAATTAAGTCTCAAAGAGAGGGTGAAAGTCGAATTGGCCGGAGACCATATCATGATTGTTCCCGAACAAAACCGCAAGGAGAATAACCCGTGAACGCATCATCACTGGTCTCAGCCAGGCAAGTCTCCCGGGTTTTCACATTCGGCAGCAGCCGGATACAGGCGGTACGGGAGGTAACGCTCGATGTATATCCCGGACAAATGATGATGATCACCGGCAGGTCTGGTTCGGGAAAAACCACGCTGCTCAACTTATTAGCCGGACTCGACCGTCCTTCAAGCGGGAGTGTCTTTATAGAAAGCCAGGATACCAACCAGCTTGATGACCGGGAGCTAGTCGAGTTGCGGAGACGAAAAATCGGATTTGTTTTCCAATCCTTCGGCTTACTACCTTTGTTATCCGCCTATGAAAATGTAGAACTACCTTTAAGAATCGCCGGTTGGACACGGTACGAACGTGATAAACGGGTGCTGGAATGCCTTAAAATGGTTGGCCTGGACCGGCGCTCCGGCCACCGCCCTTACGAACTATCAGGGGGAGAGCGGCAGCGGGTAGCCATTGCCCGGGCAATCTCTCACCGACCCAGTCTCCTCATGGCTGATGAACCGACCGGAGAGTTGGACACAACCACCGGCACAACGATACTGAATTTACTCAGGCAGGTGGTCGAAAGCGAGACCGTCGGGGTCATCGTGGTCACCCATGATATATCAGCTACTAAATTCGCCACTGTTACCCACCGTATGAGTGACGGCATGTTGGTGGAATAAACCGCCGGGTTGACGAAAACACCAATAATAGAGGGCCTCTATTTCACCAATAGAGGCCCTTGTTTTAACTAACGGACAGGGACTATTTAACCCAGGGTTTACCAACCGGGACATTGACCTTAAGGGGAGTCAAGATGACATGAGCCATCAGATACCAGGCAGAGGCAGCACAGATGATCAGTTCCCAGGCGGCAATTTTGTTCCAGACATCGCCAGCACCAAGATGGCCGAGGTCGAGCATTATAAAACCAATGAGTAAAGTAAGGAAAATAACGGCTAATGCAGAATGTTGTCTTATCGCACCCATAAGGTAGATGAATGTGAGTAAGGTAAAGACAACAAGGAACCAACCGATATCAGTTGTGGTAATGTTAAATAAACCAAGGCCCTTGGAAAGGAAAATACCGCCTAGTGCGAGCCAAAAGGCACCGTATGTAGTAAAAGCAGCATACCCAAAATTGTTACCTGTCTTAAACTCCTGTAAACCGGCAATTATTTGAGCCATACCACCGAAGAAGAAAGCCATCCACATCACTACTCCGGAACCAGCCCAACCAAGATTTACAAATTGGAGTAATAAGGTCGTCGCCCCGAATGCACCCAATCCTACTGCAGCGGGGTTGCCCAGAACGGGCTCTTTTGCCGGTTCTTTCACGGCAACTTCGTTACGCCTGATTGTCATGAATTCTATGTCTCCTAAAATTTCGATATTCTGGCTAATTTACGCCATAAGCGCTTATTCTAACAAAAAACAAAGTTCGGGACAAATATGATGCCGGGATTCCACAAAACCAGGGATGAACTTATTGATGTGCAAGTGGAGCAGTGCTTGTCGTTTTGGCAGACGGCGGCCGCGGCTGTGTTGCCATGAAAATCGCCGCTGAGCCAATCAAACTGATCAACGCTGTCACTGAAAAAGCTACCCGGTAAGTATCCTGGACATCTGCCACGTATCCGACAATAATCGGGGCAGCTATGGTGACGGGCAGGCTCAGTGATTGCAGCCAACCGATTATTTTTCCAAGGGAGCGCCGGCCGAAGTAATCAGCCTGGATGGCATTCATCACCGGTGTGCGGATCCCCCAGCCAATACCATAAATCACAGCAAAAGCCATGGCCATTTTGATATCATTCGCCACAGCTAAAATATAAACGGAGACGGCCATGAAAATCGAGGAAACCCCCAGGAGGATATTTTTGGGGAACCGATCACCTAATATCCCCCCAAGCAGCCTGCAGGGGATGTTGGAAAAGCTGGCGACACTCCAGACCATGGTGGCCGTGGCATGCGTCAGGCCGACGCCGCCCTGGGCAGCTTCAAGATGTAAAAATAGATGTGTTTGGGCAACCCCCATTGCCATCCCACCCAGGGCCCAACCAATCGCAAGGAACCAGAAGGTCGGCGTTCGTACCGCTTCCCGCAAGGTAAAATCATACTCCGATGGTGAATACCTTGATGCTTTATTGGCAAACTGAGGAGCAGTCGATGCAGCCCCATCAGGAAATAAGCCATAAGGTTCAGGATTGGTCCGCAACAACTGGGCACACGGGAAGCCAATAAGCCAGATAATGAGGCCGGAGCCGATGGCCGCCGACTGCCAGTTGATATTCGTTTGCACCAGGCCAAGCGCGGGAACACCGACCAGGCCGGCCATAGAAAATCCCAGCAGCATAATCGCCTGGGCCAGGGTCCGTTTACGGCGGAACCAGTTGTTCACTGCTACCGACATGATCAACAGTCCCTCAAATCCGGTTCCGATATCGATGATGATATTAGCCGTAAAATACAACCATAGGGAATTGGTCAATCCAAACAGGATCAAGCCCAGGCCCATGAAAAATATGCCGATGGTGGCGATCACCCGGGGCCCGAACTTATCTACCAGGTAACCTTCGACCGGGCCTAAGATCGAATTATCGACCTGGGAGACCGCCCGCGGGGCGGCCATTACCGCCTTAGACCAGCCGAACTTCGCCTGTAAAAACGGCAGGTAACTGGAGAAACCCTGGTTAGTTACGCCCTGGAAAAATTGCGTGACGAGACCAACACCCACGATCACCCATCCATAAAACGGGCGTTTGCCACCGAAAGGAAGGGGCTTTACAGGTGTCTGTCCTGGTATTTCTCGGTTCATTTTCACAAATATTAACCTGTTATGTTATGTCAACCTTAACAGAATATGATCAATTGAAATCTCATATGCATGGCACAATCGATGATTATACATTGGAGAGGGTGGTTAACGATACTAAGCATCATAAAAGAATGTGTTGCCCATACCAAGGCGGTACTATACGTCAACCAAAAAAGTAGTAATGAGTACTATTTCAGGCCCGGGTATTTTTTCATTTGCCCGGGACGGTCAGAGCAGGCTCGGCCTGAAATTGACTTCAAACATGCCAAGTGATATTATACCTGCGAATTGTAATACCCGATTATGTGACTCCGTATATGTCTAGCCTTACTGACCTCTATAAAGAAATTGCTACCTGTCAACGCTGCATCCTCAGCAAGACCGCCACCAGAGCAGTTCCCGGTGAAGGCCCTGAGAATGCCAGGATCATGTTTATTGGTGAAGGGCCGGGATTTCATGAAGATCAGCAGGGACGTCCTTTTGTTGGTGCCGCAGGACAGCTGCTGGACAGTTTACTGGCATCAATCAGACTAAAGAGGGAGCAGGTTTATATTACGAACATGGTTAAACACCGCCCGCCTAATAACCGGGACCCTTTACCGGGAGAGATCGCCGGCTGCCGACCCTGGCTTGATAGGCAGATAACGGTAATTAAACCTGCTATTATTGTTACCCTGGGACGCCACTCCATGGAGATGTTTTTCCCGGGTAAAAGTATCAGTAAAATACATGGCAACTATATAAAGAAAGATGGTTTCATCTGCTTTGCCATGTATCATCCGGCGGCGGCCCTGCACCAACAGAGTTTACGGCAGGAAATTGAAGCTGACATACTCAAGATACGCCCCTTACTGGAGGAACTGGAAAAAGAACGGAAGCAGCTTGAGACCAAACCTGAAAATAATCCGGAGCCTAAACAGCTTAATCTATTTTGAATAAAGAAGATGCCAAAATCAAAGATAAAAATCATACCTTTAGGCGGCCACAGCGAAGTCGGTAAAAACATGCTGGTCCTGGAATATGAAGAAGATATCATCATCATCGATGCCGGCTTGATGTTCCCGGAAGAAGAAATGCTCGGCATCGACCTGGTGATTCCTGATATAACCTATCTATTAGAAAGGAAGGACAAGGTTCGCGGCATCGTAATTACTCATGGCCATGAAGACCATATCGGTGCCCTTCCTTATATTTTACCGCAGTTAAGCGTCCCGGTTTACTGTACCAAACTCACAGAGGGGTTGATTTCGGTCAAACTCAGGGAACGCCGGACATTGGCGGAAGCGGATATCAGGGTGATTCCACCTGGCGGTTCATTCTCACTAGGTAAATTCAATATCGAATTTTTCCCGGTTTGCCACAGTATTCCGGACTCGGTCGGATTGATCATCAGGACACCCATCGGCACAATCGTTCATACCAGTGATTTCAAATTGGACTACACACCGGTTGGCTGTCAACCGACCGATCTTTCGAAACTAGCACAACTGGCCGGAGAAGGCGTTTTCTTACTGCTGTCCGATTCCACATACGCTGAACTACCCGGCTATACACCCTCGGAAAGAGTAGTCGGCGAAGCCATCGACAGGATCGTGAGCGATGCTAAAGGAAGGGTCATTATTGCCACCTTCTCCTCCCTGGTATCACGAATACAACAAATCATGGATGTTGCGGCGAAACACGAGAGGAAAGTTTTTGTCATCGGGCATTCCATGACTGAAACCGTAAGAATGGCCAGGGAATTTGGATATCTGAAGCCGCCAGAAGGGACTTTAGCCCGTCTGGATGAACTTTATAATTTACCTCCTGAACAGATGGTGATCATCACCACGGGAACCCAGGGAGAACCAACCTCTGCGCTGGTACGTATGGCCAACCAGGACCACCGGCAACTCCATGTGATGGAAGGCGATACGGTCGTTATATCTGCGACACCGATACCAGGTAATGAAGCGCTTATCGACCGTACCATCAACAGCCTTTTCAGACAGGGTGCTGTTGTCCTGTATGACAGAATAGCCCGCGTCCACGTTCACGGCCATGCCAGCCAGGAGGAACTGAAACTGATCCTGAATCTAACGAAACCGAAGTTTTTTGTACCGATACACGGTGAATACCGCCATCTATCGATGCACGCTAAATTAGCAGAATCGGTTGGCATTTCCCCGGAGAATATCTTTATCCTGGAAGACGGCGATGTCCTTGAGCTCAATCAACAAGGCGGGAAAAAGAACGGCAAAGTCTCCGCCAGTCATGTTTACGTTGATGGACTCAGTGTGGGAGATATTGATAGTGTCATATTGAGAGACCGGAAAACACTTTCTAAAGACGGCATCGTTATGGTAGTAATTGCCGTGAACCGACAAAATGGCAAATTAGTCGGCCGCCCCGATATCACCTCACGCGGCTTTGTTGATATTGAAGATTCCAAAGATATGATTGAAGCCAGCCGCGACCTGGTCGCTAAAGTAGTCAACCACGGCAGTGAACAAACTGCTGATTGGGGCTTTGTCAGTACCAAGGTTAGAGATGCCCTTTATAAGTACTATTATGAAAAAACGCACCGCCGGCCGATGATCTTGCCTGTCATGGTCAGTGTATAGTTATATATCAAGAGGTACTAGATATGGCAAGGAAATATTCCAGGCAAGCTGTTAATAATACCCGGCCTTTCTGGTTGAGATTCATTATTTTCTGTCTTAAAGTCATTCGCTTTTTCCTCATCCCGCCCGGATTGTTCATCACCATCATTGCCGCGGTGGCCGGGGTAGCGATCTGGCAATGGGATAACATTACCTTATGGGTCAATAATACAGTAGATAATATTACCAGCATCTTCGGTTGGGGATTGATAATTGCCCTGTTACTGGTACTGACAATCGTGATACTGGCTGTTCGCCACCGGCTTTCAGCATTATGGTATGGTTGGCGCTACTGGCTCGCGGTAGTCTTTTTCCTTACCGCGGCCTGGGGCATCCTTGCTTTCTTCGATTTAGGCGGCAGTGTTGGTTTGGCTATCATCAGCAGCAAGAGTATCGTCGGCGGGCTGCGAGTGCTCGGTATTGCCTTAATTGGGATCGTCTTATTGGCGCCCTTTGCTTCCTGGAGATTAACCCGCCGGGCCGCTACCGGGATGGTTTCACAAACCCAAAAATGGCACTCCGCCCGTTCGGTGGCCCAACCAAAACTAAAGATGGATGAACCGGTAGAGACGATCCCTGATGTCAACCCGTCAAAACCGCCCCGCCCCGTAATAAAGAACGAACCGACTAAAATCCCAGACCAGGTAAAAGCTGAGACAGCCGCTGCCACCGCAGAAATACCGACACGGGAAGATTTAAAAGAAGTAGCCCAGGAAGTCTGGAAAAAATACGGCGAATCGCCAACTACTGTACAGGTTGATGGCTGGAAATTGCCACCGATAGATATTCTGGAAAAATCGCCGGAGGTTGTCTTCAACCAATCAGATAATAACCGCCGGGCGAAAATGATCGAAGAAGCTCTGGAGAGCTACGGAGTTGAAGCCAAGGTAGTTCAGATCAATACTGGCCCTACGGTAACCCAATTCGGCATCGAACCCGGATGGGACCGAAAAATGAGGGAATTTAAAGAGAAAGACCGGGATGGCCATACCCGGGTACGCCAGGAGGAAATTTCCAAGACCCGGGTGAAAGTCGAACGGATCAATTCGCTCGCCAATGATTTAGCCCTAGCGCTGGCGGCACCCACAATTCGTATTGAATCCCCGATACCCGGCCAGTCGTTAGTCGGCATTGAAGTGCCAAATACCATATCTACCAGCGTTACCCTGCGGGGTGTTATTGAGACTAATGTATACCAAAAAACCGTCAGTAAAACCAAATTAGCCCTGGCCCTTGGTAAAGGAGCCGGCGGGGAAGCCATCACAGGCGACCTCGCCCGAATGCCTCACCTGTTGATTGCAGGAGCTACCGGAAGCGGTAAAACCGTTTGTTTGAATACGATTATTTGTTCTTTACTAATGGATAATACCCCTTATGACTTACGTTTTGTTTTGATCGATCCTAAAAGAGTGGAATTGACTTCTTATAATAGTATTCCGCACCTGGCGGCACCGGTGATCGTCGAAGCAGAGAAAGCAGTGGAGTCTCTGCGCTGGCTCGCCCAGGAAATGGACCGGAGATACCAAAAACTGCAGTCAGCGGCCGCCCGTAGTATCGATGGTTTTAACAAGACGCGGCAGGGTGATCAGAAGATGCCATACCTGGTACTGGTTAT
>CAZSHH010000043.1:0-3973 GCA_964606525.1 uncultured Dehalococcoidales bacterium | reverse complement strand
AAAAAAATGCCGCATATCGTCATTATCATTGACGAATTGGCGGACTTAATGATGCAGTCAGGGGACGAAGTGGAACGCATCCTGTGTCGGTTAGCCCAGTTAGCCCGAGCTGTTGGTATTCACCTGGTAGTCGCCACCCAGCGGCCGTCGGTCGATGTTATTACCGGCTTGATCAAAGCAAATTTCCCAACACGAATCAGCTTTGCCGTTAGTTCTCAAGTAGATTCAAGAACGATTCTTGATGGCGCCGGCGCCGAAAAACTGTTGGGGAAAGGAGACATGCTCTATATGCCCCAGGAAGCCTCAAAACCCAAGCGCTTACAGGGATGCTACGTCTCCGATACGGAAATTGAGCGGCTGGTTTATTTCTGGGGAAATCAACGCAAGGAAACCTCATCTTTAAAAATCGATACGTCGACTGCGCCTGCTGCCGGCAAGAGCACTGCGCTTTCTACCGGTGGTTCACTTAAACCAGCGCCAACAGAAGACCCCCTCATGGAAGAAGCCCGGGTTATCGCCGCCGAACATCCCCAGTATTCCGTGTCATACCTGCAGCGCAAGCTACGGGTGGGGTACAACCGGGCAGCCAACATCGCAGAGAAATTACAGCAGGAAGGTTATGGGCCTGAAAAACCAGGCTATGGGAAAACAGAAGACGACCCTCCGGTAGACGAAGAGGAACTGGAAGACTAGTTAAGCAACGGATATTTGTTTTACAGAAATTGACCACTCTACCTGACACCAGCAGCGGCACACCATTTCTCTTAGTCGGTAAGGACAGGTTGTTTTAGCTGAATTCTATATGCGTGGCTAAATCAACGGTCACCGTCTGCCTATCTTGAGAAAAATTAATACAAATAAAGCAATTACGATAATAGCAATGGCAATAACGATCCACCGCCAAACCGGAGCCGTTTGTACTTCTACCTCATAGCTTTGCATCGTTTGGAATGCCCCTGAAACAGCAAAGATCCTGATGTAATGAACCTTACCGGTCAAATTTGAGGAAGGTTTGATGTTTATATCAATGATCTGAACACTACCCGGACTCAGCGAAGGGATTTCAACAGGGATAAAATCGATTTCCCAGCCGCCAACCATATCAGACGACAACCTGATATTGTCCATCGTAGTAGTGCCGACATTCCGGACTTCCAGGGAGAAATGATTATCCTGCCCCGCTTTTATTTCGAGATGATATCCCGCATTGAGTATCATCAGAGATAAGGCATTTTTTTCCTGAGCAATTGCCTTTTGCGGGATTAACAAACAAAATGTCATGAATATGAACATGAGAATGGTGGTGAGTTTTATCCCTGGTTTACTCATGATGATACCCCAATACAAAAAGATATTTACGGGTCATTCAAAAAACCTGCTCTTCTTTAAACAATATCTCCCCTGTTATACCAACGATATACCAGCACCAGGATAAAGAAACAATGACACCGGGAATCCGGAATTTACATTTACGATAACTTTATTCGGTCTTCTTCTCTTCTAAGCGTTTCCTCTTTTCCTTTTCATCTCGAAGTTGATCGACGCGCTTTAATATGGCTTCTTTGTAAACCCGCCCCACTCCCCGTCCGTGCTGGGGCATCTTTTCCTTTTTCTTCTCGAGGCGCTGCTCACGGCGCTCCTGGCGTGTCGTGACTTCTTCTTTTTCTTTCTCGCTCATCTTAATGTTTCCTCGTTATTACTTTTGACGTCTTATAAAACTTATCCAGGTTAGATTTAATTATTTCTTTATTCGCCAGTGAGGGTGCGGCCGGGACAAACGGGAGCTGCGACTCATCCATCGAACGCCGTAATTCTACGATGCGGTCGCGCAGCAGGGCAGCTCTTTCGAACTCGAGGTTCTTGGCAGCTGCTTTCATCTGTGATTCCAGGTCTTTGATCAGCCGGGCAATGTCTTCCATAAGCATCGGTATGGCCGCAGCTTCATACTGGGAACGGTTCTCGGCTACTACTTTTACCCGTTCGGTAATGTCTTTGATCGCTTTGCGGATCCCCTGTGGTGTGATGTTATGTTCTTTATTAAAGTCCTCCTGTATTTTACGCCGGCGCTGTGTTTCTCGAATCGCCCTTTCCATGGACGCGGTTATTTTATCGGCATACATGATAACGTGGCCGTCGACATGCCGGGCGGCTCGCCCCATGGTCTGGATCAAGGCACCCTCCGATCTCAAATAACCTTCCTTATCGGCATCAAGTATCGCCACTAATGATACTTCCGGTAGATCCAGGCCTTCGCGTAACAAATTGATACCCACAACTACATCATACACTCCCAGACGTAAATCGCGCAGTATCTCAATTCTTTCCAGGGTAACTACCTCTGAATGCAAGTAATGTGTCTTGATCCCCATTTCTACCAGGTAATCCGCCAACTCTTCGGCCATACGCTTTGTTAATGTTGTCACCAGGCAGCGTTCGCCCCGGTCAACTCTTTTCTTGATCTCATCCATCAAGTCATCAACCTGGCCTTTGGTTGGTTTAATTTCTATCGTGGGTTCCAGCAAACCGGTAGGGCGTACCAGTTGTTCTACCGTTTGCTGGCTAACTTTCTGCTCCCGGGGGCCAGGGGTGGCGGATACATAAACCGTTTGTTTCACCCGCGCATCAAACTCATCGAAATTGAGAGGGCGGTTATCCAGGGCTGAAGGTAAACGAAATCCGAAATCGATCAGGGTTTGTTTACGCGAACGGTCTCCCCCATACATGCCATTTATTTGCGGTATCGACATATGCGATTCATCGATAAAAAGGAGGAAGTCATCGGGGAAATAATCCAGCAAAGTCCACGGCGGACTCCCCGGGGTTCTTTCTGAAAGGTGACGCGAATAATTCTCGACTCCGGAGCAATACCCGGCTTCACGCAGCATTTCCAGGTCATAGTTAGTACGGGACTCCAGTCGCGCGGCTTCTAGTACTTTTCCCTGTTTCTTCAATTCATCCAATCTAACCTGTAATTCCTGCCGAATCGATTCGATGGCACGGTCAAGCTTATCCGCCGAAGTAACGAAGTGCTTGGCCGGGTAGATGGAAATAGTATCAAGCTGGGCAACGATTTCCCCGGTCAAGGGATCGATTTCCACGATCCTCTCAATATCGTCACCAAAGAATTCCACTCTAATGGCCAGTTCATCATAAGCCGGCTGTATCTCCAGAGTATCTCCCCGGACACGGAATTTGCCTCGTGAAAAATCAATATCATTACGTTCATATTGCATATCAACGAGACGGTGTAATATCCGGGACCGGTTGTAGGTCACGCCCCGCTTGAGTTCGAGGACAAATTTGTTATACTCCTCCGGAGAGCCAAGGCCATAGATACATGAAACTGAAGCCACGATGATTACATCCCGCCGTTCGAATAATGCCCTGGTGGCCGCATGGCGCAGCTTATCGATCTCATCGTTAATATCGGCATCCTTTTCGATATAGGTATCAGTTTGCGGTAGATAGGCTTCCGGCTGGTAATAATCATAATAACTGACAAAATATTCGACAGCATTTTGCGGGAAAAATTCCTTAAATTCACTATAAAGCTGAGCGGCCAGGGTTTTGTTATGACTGATAACCAAGGTAGGCCGCTGAACACGTGTAATGACATTAGCCATGGTAAAAGTTTTCCCACTTCCGGTCACACCAAGCAGCGTCTGGTATTTGTATCCTTTATTCAATCCAACCACCAGTTGGTCGACAGCTTGAGGCTGATCACCGGTCATCGTATAATCGGCTACCAATTCAAAATCGGGCATTAATTACCTCACATGATACTAATAGTATAGACGTAAAAACAATAAGGCTTCAATGAAAATTAAGTACCGACCAGGCAGAGAGACGGCGTTCTCACGGCGGATCGAGTCCCGGGCATTATCCAGCGGTTAATTCCATGGGTTTTTTTCTTCGGCAGCTTTTTGTATCAACTGTGCCGCAACGGTAGTGGTAATATATTTGGTATTGATAA
>CAZSHH010000042.1:0-24493 GCA_964606525.1 uncultured Dehalococcoidales bacterium | reverse complement strand
AAAGCCTGTCCTTGCGAAGTGATATAAATGGAGTAACGTTTTTCATGCGCAGTACGTTTTTTACTCACCATTTTCAACCGTTTCATGCGGCTAACCAGAGTGGATAGAGAGTGGGGTTGTCGCAATGTGAGGTACTCGAGTTCGCCCAGGTTTGAGGAACCGCCCAGGGAGTTGAGAATCTTCAGGATCGAGGATTGTTCGATGGTCAAACCGAACTTGTTAAGCTCGATCTCGCGCAGCCGGGAAATCGCAAAGCGCGTGTTATCCAGCAAGCGCCAGAGCCTTTCGTTCTGTTGAGCTCCATCACCCGGCTCTTCCTGTATCACCGTCCCTGGTTTCGCCGGTGGGCGAGAGGATGAGGATAATAGCATGGCGCAATTCTAACACCATTACCCCGGTATATCAATATCGTATAGGATATCGTGTTGGATATCGATATTGACGTAATTTGTTCTTCGTGCTACAATTACGTCCATTACAGTGTGCTGTGATTTTACCTAAAAACCGAACTGAAATGGCACATGTATCCACAATGTATCTTATATTTTTCCCATGACATACCGCACGGGCGGGGTTATTATGCCCTGCTCCTGTTTTGTAGCTGAAAATGAATATCCTGGTAACACAATCCGGGATGGAATCATGTGCCAGCATTCGGAAAGGAGGTCGAACCAGGTGGATCCCGCAAATCTACAGGACGGGGATAGATTTCAGGGGTTTCATCAATTAAAGAAGAACATAAGTTTCGGAATTACCGGGGAGTTACCTGAGCGAACACATTATAAAGAACCTGTTTTTAACGACAACATATGAAAGTGAGGAATGACAATTCAGTATGAAATCGCTTCGTCTGGTCTTGTTATGTATTGTCTCGATAGTCATGCTCCTGGCATCCTGCAACAACCCTTCTAACACTACCACCACGGGAGACCAAACAACCGCCCCCACCACCTCCAAACCACCCGTCACCACGACCGGCAGTGATGCGCCGCAGTACGGCGGCACCATCACTACGGTGGCAGGTTCGGATCCCATGGGATTCGATGAGGCCTACACCTTTGAATTTTTCTGTACCAGTCTCAAAGTTACCAATGAAGAGTTGCTGATGGGCGACTGGCTGAAAGGCCCGGCGGGTACCAATGATATCGATTGGTATACCGGTTATGTCGGCCGTACGGATGTCCTGACCGGATGTCTGGCTGAAAGCTGGGATTTAGTAGATGACACTACGGTCGTCTTCCATCTGCGGCACGGCGTGCATTATGCCGTCAACCTGGACAGCGAAGCCAGCCGGCTGGTCAACGGCCGGGAAGTTACCGCAGAAGATGTTGTCTTCAGCCAGACACGCACCTGGGAGACCCCTTCCAGTTTGATCAATATCCTGTATCCTCCGGAGCAGCGCCTGGTTTCCATCAAAGCGCTGGACAAATATACGGTCGAGTGTAAGGTGCCTTCCCAGGCCTTCGGCCTGGTCTGGTTGACTACGGCAGAGCAGTGCCGCATCATTCCACCCGAGGTTGTTACCAAATACGGCGACATGAAAGACTGGAAAAACTCGGTCGGTACCGGCCCGTACATCCTGACTGATTTTGTCTCGGGGGCTTCCTTAACCTACCAGCGGAATGAAAGCTACTGGCTGATGGACCCCTTACATCCCGCAAATCAGCTGCCTTATCCTTCCGTTTATAAAGAATTGATCATCACCGACTCGTCCACACAGCAGTCGGCCTTCCGCACCGGGAAAATCGACATTATCACTAACATGAGCGGCGGCTTGACCTACGACGACTATAAGGCCATTACTTCGACTAATCCCAATACCCAATATATCGAAACCTCCGGTTCACACCCTGCTATCTGGGGCAGAATGGATAAAGCAGACCTGCCCTTTAAGGATATCAAGGTCCGTCAGGCTCTGAATATGGCGATCAATAAACAGGATATCGTCGACCACTATTACCAGGGCCATGCCGACCTGTTCTCACCGATCTATCCCAACAATGCCACTTATGCTTCTTTGACCACCCCCCTGGCAGAAATGCCGCAGGATGTTCAAGATTTGTTCGTCTACAATCCTGATAAAGCGAAACAACTCCTGTCCGAAGCCGGTTATCCCGATGGTTTCGCAACCAATGTTGTTTGTACGGAGAGCGATGCCGACTTCGTGTCCCTGATCGCCGCGGATTGGGCGAAAGTAGGCGTAATCCTGCAGATCAAGCAGCTGGAAACCGGGGTCTATAACAGCGTCGCGCGCGGCCGCACCTATGAACAAATGGTTTTCAAAGAGTCGACTTCACGCGGCTTCCCCTACGATATGAATGAAGTCATGATCAACAACTCGGATAATGTTGCTTTCTTTGAAAGCGAGACCACTAATGAAGCCTACCGGCAAATCCAGTTATATTTAGGCCGGGATGATGCGAGATGGCAGAAAATCCTCCACGATATATATCCCTTCATCGTGGCTCAGTCTCCAGGCATCTGGCTACCGTCGCCTAATGCTTACAAGCTGTTCCAGCCGTGGCTAAAAGGCTGGCTAGGCGAGTCTAACGTCGGTTTCGATAACCCCTACGGATACATTCGTTATCCCTGGATCGACAGCAACCTTAAATCTTCTCTGGGTTATTAGTCCCAGCATCACATCATCAACCGTGAATAAGAAGGGGAGGTTTATTACCTCTCCTTCTTTTATTTATCCTGATGCGGAGAAGGTGTTTTTGCCTGGAAGTGGTGACGGATGTAGAATAGGTACCGCCCATGAAGCGCCGCTTCGCTGTGAACAACCCGATAGCCGGGCAAGTTACACCGTAAAGTGAGTTTAAAATGACGACAATAAGTCCCCGCGTAAAACTAAGCACCGCCGAAAAAGAGCTGCAGGAACAGATTGAAAAGAAACACGGTAAACCAGCCGCCGCTCTATTTCAGGAAAGAGAAAAAAGAATTTATGACGCCATGCAGTTGAAAGTGCCGGACCGGGTGCCGGTAGTATTCTGGGATGTTCCTTTATTAGCCTGCCGTTATGCCGGACTCCCCTATTCCGCTGCCTATTATGATGCCGCAGCCTGGCGGGCTGCCTTCAAAAAAATGTTCGCCGAACTGGAACCAGACGGCTGGGCAGTGGCTAACCGTGAGTCCGGGGCGGCTCTGGAAGCCACCGGGACCATGTTCACTCGTTGGCCGGGCGGTAATCTACCTCCTGATATCCCCAACCAGGTGGCCGAGCAGGAATTCATGAAAGCGGATGAATACGACCTGTTCCTGGCGGACCCCTCTGATTTTATCGTCCGGGTCTGGCTGCCGCGTGCCTATAGTACTCTACAGCCATTGGCCAAGCTCCCGCCCCTGATGAACCTGGGGTCTAACATGGCGATTATAAGCACACTGTTTGCCTCTACTGAATTCACCGGTTTGGCCCGGGCAATGAAGAAAGCCGGGCAGGCGGCCCAAAAATGGGAACGCGAGATGGGGCAAATCAATACCGCCATGGCTTCCCTCGGCTTCCCGGAAATACCCCTCTCGTTGGGCGGTGTCCAGCCGCCTTTCTCGCATTTCAGCAACAATTTTCGTACTTTTCAAGGTGTGGTCATGGATATGTTCCGCCAGCCGGAAAAGCTTAAGGCGGCCCTGAATAAGTTCGTTGAGTACCGCATTGCTACAGCTGTTCCGGCCGTGAAAAAAGCGGGTAAACTGGCGATCGGCAGTTCCGCCGAACCCCACCGTGTTTCCGATGAATTCATGTCTCCCCGGCAATTTGAGGAATTTGTCTGGCCGTACTGGAAGCGAGCCATCAACGCCACTCTTGATCTTGGGTATGACATCGTCTGGATGTTTTTTGAAGGGCGGCGGGACAAGCAGCTTGAATATTTTACTGATTTTCCCAAAGGACGGCTGTTGATCTTCCTGGAAAGTACCGACATCTTCCGGGCTAAGGAAATCCTCGGCGACCGTGTTTGCCTGATGGGTAATGTGCCGCTTTCTCTCTTACAGGTCGGTTCCCCCCAGGATGTCGAAGAGTATTGTAAAAAGGTTATCAAGGTTTGCGGCAAAGGCGGGGGGTTCATCCTGGCTAACGGCGGCGGCATCTTCGATGCCAGGCCGGAGAACATGAAAGCCATGGTCGATTCCGCCGCAAGATACGGAAGGTATTAGTCCGGATAAGATCATGCCGCCCGGTTAAGGCAGCAACGGTCTTTTTTACCCATTACCGGTTATTGCATTGAGCCAGATTATTGGCCCTTCTACAAATAGTGACGGCTGCCTTTGCGAAGCAATCTCAAAGGCAGCGTTTTGTCGGCGGCATTAGCCTGATATTTGTTCATCTTTACTCCCCTATTCGTCTTAATTTGAACACACAATATCCTAATGGTTCATTATTATTATCCTTCCGGACTGCGATTATTGAGACTATTGCGCTAGTACGTATAATTCGTATACTCGATAATATCAGACAACAAGACTAGCTAGTAAAAAACACAACAGCTGTAAAAAGATCAAGGAATATTAAAGAGGAAGTTAGATGAAAATACTACCGAAATTACTTATCCTGCTATTAGTTGTTACTGTGGTACCATTGGGGATCCTGGGGTACCTGGCAGTGCAAGACTCTAAAGATTTAAGTATGAGTGTCGCCAAAGACGCCGAAACCATGGGAAAAGAAGCCATCGCCGACAGCACGGCGGCACTAAACAGCCTGGGTGAAGCGATCATTAAACAGAAAGCTATCGATGTTGCCAAACAGATGGAAATATATATTAGAGAAAATCCTGAGATGACGGTCGAGATGCTCCAGGCGGACCCGTTTTTCTTCTCAATAGCGACGCAGACCGTCGGGGCTACCGGTTACACCACCGCCTGGGATTCTGCGACCTCGATAGATAGGTTCCATTACAGCGACCATATTATGAACCTTGACTTACACACACTGGCAGAAAAGACTCCCACCTTTTGGGCTCTTATCAGGGGCAGTGAAGGCGGTAAAACCATCTCCGGTTATTATGATTTTGCTGAAGCCGACGGTTCGATCAAGCAAAAATACATGTATATACTCCCTATTAATGCGATGACCTCCGATAACGTAGTCATGAATCTGGCAGCTACTACGTATATTGATGAATTCAATGCTCCAGCCCTTAATACCGAAACCAAGATCAACCAGGCGATGGATGATACCCTGGCCCGGATCAAAGCTTCTACGGAAGGTCTAAGTACCCAGAACACCATCATCATCTTGACAATCATTACCATCGTGGTAGTAGTAGTCGTCGGTTTCTTTTTCGCCAGAAGCATCACCTCACCTTTAACCAAACTGACCAGGGTTGCTAAGAAACTATCTCAGGGAGATCCTAATATCTACGTTCCGCTATGTACGACAAAGGATGAAATTAGAGAATTAAGTGATAGTATCCGGTCTGCCGTAGCCGCTGTCATGGTATTACTCGAAGAGGAAAATCAAAAAGCTGGCGGTAAGAACTAATATGGGAACTGTACTGGTATCGTACTACGATAAAGCAAAACAGAAGGGGGGAATACCATCGTTAGTCAAGCTGGCCATGCTGGTAAAGATGTCCCGGCAGGACGCGGAAAAACTCCCCGATTCGCCAGAAAATATCGCCATCTTCGACAATGCTATAAAACAGTTGTAACAGCCGGCACGGTAAGCAAATGATGCGAGATATTGTAGTTTAGAATAAAGGATACCTGAGAACAAAGTGGTGGGAATAAAACCCACCACTTTTTCATTCCCTCGCACTATCTCTGGTATTTCAGCACTAGATATTAAAGGCTGTCATATATCCCTCATGAATAGCGTCTAAAGACCGCCGGGGTAGTTTACAATCACCTATGGCATACAACTCCTTGACGCGGCCTTTAAGAGCCTGGTATAACCGGTTTTCCGGGCGGTAGCCCGTCGCCATGACAACCGTATCGATTCCTTTGACGGTGCTTTCTTCTCCGGATAAGACATCGGTCAGGACTACCTGTTTCCCCCTGATTTCTTTGACAGTGGTATACGGTGTTACTTTAACATGGTTCTTTTTTAAACGTTCCCAGATCACCGGAATATGGGTCCCGTTGCCCAGTGATTTCAATCCCCAATGGGCACAGATAGTCGGGAAATGGGTCAGGATTTCGACATGCTTACCTTTCTCCGCCAGGTAGTCGGCGGTTGTCGGGCCTTCCTGCATCCCGGTGGATTCATAGATCAAAACTGTATCCCCGGCTTCGACTTTTCCGTCGAGGATTTGTGACGGAGCAGCCACATTACTACGGTCGCTGCCCGGTACCGGCAGGATGAACGGGACGGCTCCGGCGGCGATGATCACCACATTGGGGTTTTCTGCGGTTATCATCTCCGCAGTAGCTTCGATATTGAGCCTGACATCGACATGTAGTTTTTCCATTTGTGTTGTCAGGTATCGTATTACCTGGTAGAATTCCGCACGACCCGGAGCTTTACAAAGCGTGTTGATCTGTCCTCCCGGCTTATCTTGTTTTTCATAGACAGTAACTCGATGGCCTCTAAGTGCAGCTACCCGCGCCGCTTCCATCCCCCCAGGCCCCGCCCCAATAACCAGCACCTTCTTCTTAACCTGTGCCGGTTTGATCACGGCATATTTGGTGGATTCTTTATTTGCCACGGCATTCTGCAGGCAGGTGGCTTCCGCTTCCGATTCCCAGCACCCCTGGTTGCACCCGATACACAGGCGGATATCCTCGGTTTTGCCTTCACGAGCTTTATTAGCAAATTCCGGATCGCAAATCTGGCCCCGCACCAGGCCGACCAGGTCGGTATAGCCCGCGGCTACTGCTTCGTTTGCCATCTGCGGCATATTGATACGGCCGGTGGCTAAGACCGGAACCGGCCCTACTGCGTCTTTGATACGCGAGGCTAATGGGATGCTGAGAGACCCGGCAGGGACATACATGGAGCCGATGGTATAGGCATTAGATGTCCCTTCACACCCCAGGCTGACCCCCAGTAAATCGATATTCCCCGTCTCTGCCAGTGCCCTGGCGACCCTGGCCATATCATCGATCTTCATACCGTTCTCACTTAGATCATCCGCAGATATCCTGATGCTGACAATAAAGTCTTTGCCTACGGCGGAACGTATCGCAGCAAGGATTTCCCGGGAAAAATACATCGGTTCGCCCCACTTATCAGTACGCTGGTTCGACCATTTACTCCATGATTGCTGGACCAGGTCGCCGTGACAGGCATGCACCTCGATGCCGTCGACACCTCCCTGCCGGCATAATTTAGCGTATTCAGCAAATAATTCTACGTTTCTTTCCAGTTCTCCCCTGTCCATATTTTGCCATTCGGCGGCACTCTCCATCTGTGCCGCCCTCCCGGTATAACCGAGAGTCCCATTGGAAGGAATCGACAAAAAGGCCTCGCCAAATATGTATAACTGAATCAGGCAGAGGGTATCGTACTTGTGCACGGCATCGGCTAATTTGTGGAGTTTCGGGACCAGGATTCCCGGTGCCGGAGGGTATGTCGGCGTGGCTCCGAGGCGGATCGGCCGGTCATAACAACCAAGGTTGCCGACGATGATCATCCCGCAGCCGCCCCTGGCCCGGGCTTCCTGGTAGGCAATAAAACCTGTGCCATCGGCACCATCATCCATAAACGGTAGTGACGGCACGCCGTGGGCTGGAAACACGACGCGGTTTTTCACGGTCTTAATACCGATTTTTATCGGCGAGAACAAATAGGTAAACTGTCCCTTCATCGTTACCCTCCCTGGAGATACTTTATCGCAGTATGAATATACTACATGATTTACCGGTATTAATCACAGGCAAAGTAACCCAGGGTGTTATATCATAGTCCTTAATGAAAGTGCTTATTTTATAAGGACCGTTGCAGAATTCACCGGGAATCCCGTAAACTATTCTTGTTTATGATGCCTGCCGTCATCTTCTATGGCATTTATTGAATTCTGGTATACAGGAAATTACAGATGCAAGAGTCGACCTGGTCTCACCCCCTGCCGGTATGGGTACTCATCGCCCTGCTTTTCTTTATCGGGGTCGGCGCCGTGATCAGCGGGGCCATGCTGTTTTCAGCCCCTGATGGACGTCTCCTTCAGATGTCTGCGGAGATTCTTGCCGGTACGCTATTTTCTAATTACCTGATTCCGGGTTTGATACTATTCCTTTTCGTCGGTGTTTTTCCGATTTTCACCGGCTACAGCCTCCTCCGGCAGCCGCCCTGGGCTTGGCCGGATGTACTCAACCCTTTTAAAACAATCCGTTGGGCCTGGACTGCTTCCTGGACGGCCGGAGTTATCATGCTGATCTGGATAGCCGTGGAAACACTTCTCCTGGGCTTGATCAGCTTCCTCCAGCCCGTCATCGCCGTCTACGGAGCCATAATCATCCTTCTTACACTGCTCCCCACCACCAGGAAACATTACCGGAAGTATTAGTGAAGTAAAATGAGACCTTTTTACAGCTGCCTGTAATTAAAACAGATACCGGATTCCTGTCATATTTGCTCAGTCTGTTGTTCACCCGGGAGAATATGTATTGCCCGGATTTTGACCATTATCCGGTTGACGACTGAATAGAGAAGATGGTGTAGCGAAAAATCCGGGAGCAGGAATTGCCGGTCCATGACGTTGAAGAAAATTACTCCTCAAGTTCGTCGCTTACGGGCATACCGTATTTTTCCAGAAACCTTTTAAAATCATGTACCGTTACCCGGAAATGTCCGCCGGGCAGCCGGAAAGCCGGGATTTTTTCTTCATGAATCCAGCGGCTTATGGTAGATCTGGTCACCATACAATAAGATGCCATGTGGTTTACCGAAATATACTTTTGTGCCACTAATCTGTCTTTTTCTTTCGGATTTTTACCGGTAGTCATTATTGTCATCCTGTATTTTGGGATTATCACTAGTTTCATATCGTAGGCGAATCATTCTTAAGTACTAAAGCTGTTGCTCCTTCTCCATCGACTTAAAATAACTTTCAGCTGTAATCATTGTGAAACAGCGTTATCGAATTATCAAGGCACTATAGTCCAATTTAGTTTGACCGAATAGTTCAAATTAACCCGGCAGTGTACTGATTTTTTCGCTGTAATAGCATAGGCTTTACCACCACCAACATCCCTTCTGTATATATTAATATATTATAGTCTGTCTGGCAGATTAAACTTCTGTACTATGCTTCGACCATGTTTTTCTGATGGTTTATAAACTAAATCACTATTTACGTCATTTCACCATTCTTTTACTATTGTTACTTATTAGTCACTTGATACATTTAGTGTAGTTGAGTTAACTAAAGTAGAGTACTAAATTCCGGTTGAACTGATCGAGGTGAGACGATGGCAAATGGTAATAAAGTCAAGGTGCTATTAATGGGAAGCCACGTGTTGGTACTGGAAGGTTTACACCGTATATTGCAAGATGACGATAACCTGGAAGTTGTGGGAGTTACCAAAAATCTAGATGAAGCCATCCAACGGGCTCACTTAATTCAACCGGATGTCGTTGTCCTGGATATCGATACCCAGGGGAGCGAAGGTATCCGGGCTACCCGTGAGTTCAAAGCCAGGGTCCCTGAAGCCAAGATCCTGGTTATGAGTATCGGCGACAACCTGGTTGATGCGGCGATCGAAGCCGGAGCTTCCGGGTACATGACTAAAAGCAGCGAAATACGCGATTTCACGATGGCGATACACCAGGTTTTTAAAGGTTTGTGCCCCATCGCCCCGTCTATTACCAAGGGGATATTGAAGGAATTCGTGAAACTCAAGCGGAGTATGAATGACTTGGTACTTACCGACCGGGAAAAATGTGTCCTCCGTTTGGTTGCCGAAGGTAAGAATACCAATGAAATCAAGGAATCATTATTTTTAAGTGTTTCTACCGTAAAGAGAATTATCGGGATCATCTTTGACAAACTCGGTGTTGAAGACCGCCCGCAGGCGGTCAATGAAGCTGTGAAACGCGGCCTGATTTAGCCCATTACTAATAAAAATGTGTTATTCAGCCGCTATTACAGATGAACGGCAGCCGTGGTAACTCCAATCACGGTCAATTTTCACTTCAGTATCAACCAATATTTGAGCTGCCGCAGCCGCTGAATCAAGTTTTAAAAGAATAACGATTTTCTGCGTCAATGCTGTTTTTTACTACTCCCTCCAGGTTTCGCTTACTGTCAAGGCCGAAGGCTTTACTATCTTCCGGGGTTGCGGTAATATCGGTCTGAAAAAGAAAGCCAAGGAGGACTCAGCGTATGGCAGGCATGAAACAGCTCAAGAATGTCCGGCATGAATCCAATATCATCGAACTGAAACCGTGGCAATCCATGCATAAAAGTATCACCATGCCCATGATCACCGCCCTGGGCGAGAAGGACATCCCCGGCTCCCAGATGATATTAGGCTTCGCTTATATCGACCAGCCGGAAGACCAGATCGGCATCGCCACCCACATCCACCCCGACCGCGACCAGTGGATCTTCCTTTTCGGCGCCAAGAATTTTGTGGAATTCGATGCCGATGTCGAATTCTTCCTTGACGGCGAGTGGCGGCAGATAAATTATCCCTTCTACGCCTATATCCCCAAGGGCATGACCCACGAGCCGCTGCGCATCAAGCGCGTCGGCAAGCCCCTCATCTTTATCGATGCCCGCTTCGGCCCCAATGAATGGCCTATGGAGTTCACCGACGGCAAACAACACGAGGAAGCCTAGGAACTGAAAAAATCGGGATAAGTAAATAAGTCGTTTTTCCGGGCGGTACCGCTCCGGTATGCCTGCTGTTTATTCGCTATCTTCCGGTTTTTCCGGTACGGCAAATAGCTCATTCTGACGGATGGATGATAATAACAGCGATCTCATTGTGGGATCCCTAAGCTGGCTTTTATAAGTATAGATCGCTTCCAGTTTCAGGTCCTGAATCGGCTGTGTTAACATGAACCGGTGCCAGCTCTTATCGAAATCGATCAGCTTTATCGGCGGCAGCAGGTATAATGACGGATCAAATTTGCGCGGTTGAGGAAAGAAATAATCATAATGCACCAGGTATTGATACCAGGTCCTGCTGAATCCTTCTTCTTCCATGATCTGATGGATCACTTCACCGGTAACGGCATGGTCCGGATGTTCATCTCTAACGTCCGGCGAGATTACGATATCAGGATCAAATAATTCGATCTGTTCGTTTATCCTGTTATAGAGTACTTTATTTGCCTGGCTCCGCAGCCTCCCATCGGTAAAATCCAGAAATACCAGGTCATCTTCAGAAACCCCCAAGATCGCCGTGGCTTTTTTAAATTCCATGTAACGTATGTATGTATTATTATTTACCCTTTTACTGCCATCGGTGATCAGAATGATTTTTACATTGGCCCCGTTACGTATCGATGCTGCGATGTAACCACCGGCTCTGATCATCTCATCATCGGGATGTGGCGCAAATACCAGTACCTTTTGGCCGATTGTGGGCAGTCCGATATCGTCCAGGAAATATATAGTCGCTTGTGGTAAAACCGCCGGACGGACGAACAGATAAAATGCTATACTCCCCAATACCACCAACGCAGCAAATCCCGGGAGTATCCACCGGGTTCGTTTTCCCGTGATGAAACGCTTCAATGCTCCGATTGTTTTGGCCAGTTTTCTACCCATAGGCTAATTACAAATGAATGGGACAACTCCTGATAATAGTTATATTGGCAGTAAATAATATTCAGCAGCCGCTAAATGGTATAAATGATACAATAACTAATATGCGTTTTGCTAAGTCCTTCTTACCTAAACCCACTATCTCTGAAAACGAATTATCCCGCGGCCTCCGCCTGATGACGCTGGAAGGAATGGTTTCCAATGGTTTCATCAGCATCACCTCCAGCGGTTTACTGGCATCTTTCGCCCTGGCTTTGGGGGCGAATAACTTTCAGATCGGTATCCTGGCCGCCATTCCTTTCCTCATGCAGCCGCTCCAGGTACCGGCGATCCTGCTGGTCGAGCGCCTGCGCAAAAGAAAACTGATCGCCGTCATGGCCTGGACTGTTGCCCAACTGTTATGGTTTCCCATTGCCCTGATCCCTTTTATTATCAAAGTGCCGGGTGCCGCCGCTGTTTCCCTGCTCCTGGGGCTGATGGCCGTCCGCGGCATCTTCAGTGCTGTCACGAACTGCAGTTGGAACAGCTGGATACGGGACCTGGTACCGCAGCAGATCCTGGGGCGGTTCTTCTCCCGGAGATTGGCTTTTGCTACCGCTGCCGCCGCCGTCTTCGGCCTCGGTGCCGCTTTTTTTGTCGATTACTGGCGGGGTCAGGTTACCGAAGATAATGCAGTTCTGGGTTATACTTTTGCCTTGCTGTTCGGTGCCCTCTTTCTCGGTATGGCCAGTCCTTTTTTTATGTCGCGGATGCCGGAACCGGAAATGCAGCGGTCGATGGGCGAAAAATCATCTTTGTGGAAAACGGTTACTACCCCTTTCTATGACCATAATTTCCGGCAATTGATGAAATTCCTCTTTACCTGGAGTTTCGCCCTGAATATGGCCGTCCCTTTTTTCGCCGTTTATATGCTGCAGCGCGTCGGCCTGCCTCTTTCCGCTGTTATCGGTTTGAACGTCCTCAGTCAGATCTTCAATATCCTCTTCTTACGAGTCTGGGGGCCCCTGGCAGATAAGTTCGGCAGTAAAGCCGTTTTATCGCTCTGTGCTTCCCTCTATTTGCTGGTTATTTTTGTCTGGACTTTCACCATGATGCCCGAAAGGCATTTCCTCACCATCCCCTTACTGGTCGCCCTGCATATCTTCGCCGGCATCGCCGCCGCCGGTGTCAGCTTGACCATCAGCACCATCGGTTTTAAACTCGCTCCCCAGGCACAATCAGCTTCATATCTGGCCGGGGCGTCCCTGGCTACGAACCTGGGTGCCGGTATCGGTCCGCTGCTGGGGGGGTTTCTGGCCCTTTTCTTCAGCACACGTGAGTTGTCGCTGGACATCACCTGGGCTGATCCCGAAAGGGTGCTTAATCTGGGCGTCATCCACCTCGCCGAATTCGATTTTCTTTTCGTCATTACTTTTATCATCGGCTTGGCCACGCTGAATACTTTAGCGGCTTTACGTGAAGAAGGCGCCGCCGACCGTAACCAGGTGCTTAGTGAACTCAGGTCGCAGACCCGGGCGGCGCTGCAATCAGTCAGCGCTGTTCCCGGCTCGGACTTTATCGATATGCTGCCGGTGGGTATCCTGAACCGGGTTCCCGGTATTGACGTCGCTATCGGCGTAACCGCTTATCAGATCGCCGATACGGCAAAAACAATTACCCTGGCGGTCCTCCGCAGCGGCCGCACGGTAGCGCGCATCGCCCAGGATATTCAAAACGGCCTGGGTAAATTTTTAGGTATCGATATCGTTCCTTTGGAACATGATACTGAAGTAGCCCGGCAAGCCGCGCGCGGGGCACTGCATGCTATCGATGAAACCCCGGACACTATCGAAACGGTAGCTGCGCCAGCGCTCGTCGGTATCGTTTCCGCTCTCGATAAAGCTCATGTCAGCCCCTATGACGCCATTCGTGGTGCCGCTTATGGCATCATCCAGGGTGCTAAAGAAACCAGGGTTGACCTGGCGGCCGCGGCGAAAGAGGCGATCGCCGGTGCCCGTGATACTGCCCGCTCGCTAAACCTCGAAGAGGAGGAGGCAGCTTTCCAGGCTGCTCAGGGCGCCTGGGGAGCCGCCCGGATACTGGGACCGGAAGCGGAAGCCCTGGTCACGGCAGTATTATCCCCCGAGATCAAGGCTAGAATCACCCAGCCCCAGGCTTCTGGAAGTGGCATTTCCGCCCCGGGACAAACTTAGCAATAATTCCGGAATAGCTGTTTCCTGTTTCTTCCACTTCTCTAAATGATGCCGGAAGCGAAATAACAACCGGTTCCCGGGAGTCAACCAGCCTATATTATCACCGTTTCCGGATTTGTTTTACCGTCGAGGGCTGATATTTCCTCGCGCGTTAAAAGCTCATATCGCGCCCGGCCCAACAATCCAGATACGGTATCGGTAATATGTCCCCAGGAGCACTTATTCAGGAACAAGAGCCCGTTCACACTGATCGTTCCACCATGATTGATGAATCCCAGGCCTGCGGTACGGCGACTCCCGGTATTCAGCGGCTGCAAGGTGCCTAATAACGGCTCCGGATGGGTATGGCACACGAAGACGCGGGCCGGCACCGTCTCCGGAGATAAAGATTGGATTACCTCCGGTGGTGCCAACTGTCCTCGTTCGCCTTTGCTGCGGGGGCTGCGGAACCGCCCCGGTTCCAGCATATAGACTACCGCATGCCGTATCTGCCGCTCCTTCAAGCGTATGGACGCCATCAGTACCTGTTCCAACTGGTAGGCCCCCACGGCCGTGAGGATTACCTCAGGTTACTCCGGCATAAATCCAGCACAATCCAGACGTATCGCCCCGTTTTCCAGGAGTAATTCCGCTTCTGCTATCGTGAAAAGGTCCGGGATGGTATCCATCTTGGGCACGACCATGGTCCAGATCTGGCCGTGGTTTTGATATATTTGCTGCATGGCTGCGGCTGCAGTATTGAAATCCGGTATAAATAATACCCTCGATATATCGTTTGGTTCTCCAAGCATCGCTTCGGCTATCGATGGGTCCTGGTGCGACCGCTCGTTCTTCGAATTCTCCCAGGTATGTGACGTCAATACCAGCGGCACCGCAAGCCAACCCGGAGCTTTTCCAGCTTCTTTACTGTGGTCGGCAAATATCACCTCCTGCCGCATCACCCCGAACATCTTCATGCCAAAAGCTTCATAAGTATGTATCAGGTTGATGCCGCCCTTGTTAGCGACAGCCGCAGAAGCCACCGCTTTTTCATTTAACGCGGTGATTACTGCCCCATGCAGGTCTTCCGGAATGCCCGGTTCGGGGTCCGTCACCCGGAACTTCAGGCTTTCCAGTGTCTTGATCATACGGTTGGAACGCATTTCATCCGGATTACCGATGCGCGGGCGGAGGTGGGGATTGGCTTGTACTGCAGCCAGGAACATCGCATCTACCGCCTGCATCGGCGAAAACCTGGTCCATGTCTTGCGCTCCCGGCGGTTTTCCGCTACCGGGCGGATTATCAGTTCCGGGATCTTCTCCAGCTTCACCTGGCGCTTCGCCAACGCATGGTCTCGCTCTCTTGGCCGGCTACTTTTCCGGTTGTATATTTTCCCGGTGCTTGCCCGGAGTTCCGGTAGCTGCACCCATAGTTTCCATGCCCCCTGGTTAAAGTGCCGGGCGGATTCAGAATCGTAGTATGGATTTCCCATTAGGGGTAATTTATGTGCCAGGTTCGTCCCTTCACCGTAAAACCCGGCTCCTTTCGGTGCTACTGCTATCCCATAAGGCAAGGAAACCGGGTATCTTTTCTTCCCGGTTTCTACCGCCCTGGATATAGTTTCCAGCCGCCATTCCATATCTCCAGGATGGCCCAGATAAAAGCGGCCGGATCCCTGCCGTTAAATACCACCGGGTCGAAGCCGTTCAGTTTCAAATGATCGCTGAACCATTGTTCCGAACCTTCACCTTGTTGGGATATTGTTATCCGCTAGTCGATACGGCGGCCGTTTTTGATCATTATCGGCATCACCAGCCTGCAGTCCTGGGCCCGCCACCAGCGGGGCGCCCAATCGCTGCCGCGCTGTTCTTCGAAAGCCCCGTCACTCAGGAAGACGACCGATCTTTCTCCCGTCAGCGGTTGGTGGACATACTGCAGCTCGGCAAAACCCAGGTATCCCCCCTCGGCAATCCCTCCCACCGTATTGATTTTCACATGGCTGCTTGCGGCAACCCCGGCCCCAGCATCTCCCTGGCAGCTTTGACCGCTTTCAGGGCATGTTCATTGTGTAAAGGCGCCAGGTAACTGATGGCATCGATTTTTTCGATCGTCTCGTTGTCGATCAATACCGGGGTTGTGAAAATATCTCCACCATGTACGATGCGGTGGCCGACAGCATGTAAACTGCCGGCTCGTAGTAACCCTTTATTCTCCAGCCAACTGCAGACAACACGCAGTGCGGCTCCATGGTCTGGGATTAAATCCTGTGTTTCCAGGTTCCCATATGCGGTGGAGGAAATTGTTACCATACTCCGGCTGCCGATTCGGTCCACGATACCTTTGGCGGTTACGTGTTCTCCTCCGGCTTTGCCGTTAAGCCCCTCAAAATCAATGAGCTGGAACTTGAGGCTGGAACTCCCGCAATTTACTGCCAGTACATTTGCCATCGCTGCTCAACCTTCATTTACTCGTAACACCGGTATTTTCTAATTAAGAAATAATTTCTTGCCGGAAATTTCATGCTTGATATACCATTTTTGAATTATGTCGATTGTTTCCTGGGGATTGTCACATACCCTTAACAGGTTAAAATCGCTTTCTGATACGAATTGCCTCGCTAAGACCACTTTCCTCATCCAGTCTATCAATCCGCCCCAGAATTCACTGTTATATAGAATCACAGGGAAAGGCAGGATCTTCCCGGTTTGCATCAGGGTTATTACTTCAGTCAATTCATCCAGCGTCCCCATCCCTCCCGGCATAATAATGAAAGCCGTGGCATACTTTACCAGCATCACTTTCCGGGTAAAGAAATGGTTGAAAGTAATTGTCCTGGTAACATAATGATTACTTACCTGTTCTTCTGGAAGGACGATATTCAGCCCCACTGATTTAACACCCGCTTTCCTGGCCCCTTTATTGGCAGCTTCCATCACTCCCGGGCCGCCCCCGGTGATGACCGAAAATCCCAACTGCCCGATGCGGAAAGCGATATCCTCCGTCTGGGCATAAAGGTCATTTGCCGGACTGAGCCTGGCGGAACCGTAGATCGTGACTGCCGGGCTAACATCAGCCAGGGAATCAAACCCTTCCACAAATTCCCCTATGATCCGGAACAACCGCCAGGATTCTTCTTTGGCTAAGGTATTTATCTCGTATTCATATGGCATTCCCGTCCTCCCTGTTTTATTGTGTCTGGTCTACCGCCGCCGGAGAGTTGTCAAACCGGGGATGTCTCTGGTATTTTAAAAGAGTAGCAATCTGTTTTTCTGACTATGTTGATCGGCATCATTATCCTGGACTTCCGCCGGCCATTAAAGTCAGGATAGTCGGTTCTCTTTGTTAGCTCAATTGCTATCAGTTCTTATATTTACAGGAAACCACGGGTAACTGCAAGCTCCAATTATACGGAAATTTTTACCGGGATGTGGCTGATATGCTTAATAATAAGCGGTGGTATCAACTAACAACCGAAGAGATTTTATCCCGGCTGGAGATACAAACTCGCGGCTTATCCTCAAGTGAAGCTCAAGCACGGCTGGCAAAATACGGCTGGAATGAATTACCCACGCAGCGGCCCAGCGTCTTTAAGCGTTTACTGCGCCAGTTCAACAGCCCTATGGTCTATATCTTACTCGCTGCGGCCCTGATTACCGGCGTCCTCACTTTGCGGGGCGAGCATATGCTGCCCGATACCCTGGTCATCCTGGGTGTGGTCATTCTGAATGTACTGTTGGGTTTTTTCCAGGAAGGCAAAACTGAATCGGCTTTAGAAGCTTTAAAACATATGATCGTCCGGGAATGTTTGGTGATCCGGGACGATGTTCAGAAGATCATTCCTACCCGGGAGTTGGTTCCCGGCGATATCGTCGTCCTGAACAGCGGCGACCGTATTCCCGCTGACTTGCGCCTCATTGTCACTAAAGAGATCGCCGTCGATGAAGCTGCTCTTACCGGCGAGTCGGTTCCGGTGGAGAAAAACATCCTCCCCATCGCTAAACCCGATTTATCACCCGGAGACCAGCTTTGTATGGCTTTCAGCGGGACTTTCGTGACCCGCGGTTCGGCGCGCGGCATCGTCGTGGGCACCGGAGAAAATACTGAATTCGGCAAGATTGCTAAATTGGTGAAAAGCACCCGTAAGAGTACCACTCCCCTCCAGCGAAAGATTGCCCAGTTTACCAGGACCCTGATGATCGCCATCTTTATCCTGGGCGGCCTGAATCTGCTGTTGGGATATCTTGTCGGTTTCAGTTTTTCCTACAGCTTTCTCGCCACTATCGCTCTGATCGTGGCCGCGGTACCGGAAATGCTGCCCATGCTGGTAACATCCATCCTCGCATTATCTGCCTCGGCTATGGCCAAAAGAAATGCTTTGATACGCCTGCTGCCGGCCGCCGAAACCCTGGGTGGTACCACTGTGATCTGTTCCGACAAGACCGGAACACTCACCAAAAACGAAATGACGGTGGTCAGTATCTTCGCCGGCGGCCATGAATATTCTGTCAGTGGGGCTGGTTACCAGCCGGAGGGAGAATTTACCCTCTCCGGACAGACCATCGATGTCCTTACCGACCCGCCGTTAACCGAATGCCTGAAAGGCGGCTTCTACTGCAGTAATGCTTCGTTGGCGCAAAAAGACGGCGCCCATGAGATAATCGGCGACCCTACCGAAGGCGCTCTCGTCGTAGCCGCCGCTAAGGTTGGTATCACCCGGAAACCGGAAAAACTGGATGAGATCCCCTTCGAATCTGACCGCATGTACATGGCTACGCTGCATACCGGGGAAAAGGAAAACCAGTTGTACTTTAAGGGTTCGCCCGAAGTTGTGCTCAAGATGTGTTCGGCCCAGATAGCCGCCATGGGGACAATAAATATTAATGCCCCGAATATCCTGGCAAAAGTGGAAGAAATGGCCGGGAAAGGGCTGCGGGTAATCGCGGTTGCCCGCAAGGATGTCCCTTCCAACCAGCAGATGATCGAAACGAAGGACACCCGTGACCTGGTTTTTCTCGGCTTGCAGGGAATGATCGATCCGCCGCGGTTGGAGGTGATCGAGGCTATTCGTAAATGTAAAGCTGCCGGTATTCGGACGGTCATGATCACCGGTGACCATGCCAAAACAGCTAAAGCGATCGCCCTGCAATTGGGGATCATCGCTTCGGAAAAAGAGGTTGTTATTACAGGGGAAGAATTGTCCCGCATGAATGACGATGACCTCTACCAGAAGGTAGCTGAAGTTTCGGTCTACGCCCGGGTCGCTCCGGAACATAAGTTGCGTGTTGCCTTGCAGCTGCAAAAAAGAGGGCATATCGTAGCTATGACCGGGGACGGCGTCAATGATGCCCCGGCCTTACGGGCCGCCGATATCGGTATCGCCATGGGTATTACCGGCACCGAGGTCAGTAAAGAGGCTGCTTCCATGGTCCTCACCGATGATAATTTTACCAGTATCGTCGCTGCTGTCGAAGAAGGACGCCATGCCTGGAATAACCTGGAAAAAGCCATCCTCTATACCCTGCCCACCAACGGCGGCCAGGCTCTCCTCATCATGGCCGCCATCCTGGCAGCGCCCTTCGTCGAATTATTCGGCATCCGGCTGCCCCTGGAACCGATACAGATATTATGGATCAACCTGTTCGACTCTGTTTTCCTCACCATGCCGCTCATGATGGAACCAAAAGAGAAAGGCCTCCTGGAACTGCCGCCCCGCAACCCCAACGCTAAATTGGCCAACAGTTTGTTTTTTACGCGGGTCGGCCTGGTCTCATTAGTCATGGCTGGAACCGCTTTTGCCATCTACTGGGTATTCGGGCATTTCGCCATATCTAATGAGGATGTCCTGGTTAACCAGGCACAAACCGCCGCTTTCATGAGCGCCATCCTGGTCCACCTGGGATACGTCATGTCCGCCCGGTCTGTGCATAAATCCGGCTTTACCATCAATCCCTTCTCCAATAAATGGCTGCTTGGCGGTATTGTTTTCACGGTCATCGCCGACCTCGCCATCGTTTACCTGCCGCCACTCAATCACGCCTTTAAGACCACGCCCTTCCCGGCCTCATGGTGGCCTTATGTTTTGATCGGCTTATTTGCGGGGTTTTTCATCCCGGAACTGGAAAAACTTATCCGGCGTAAAATGGCCCGAAAATAAGTTGTTCGGCGAAATAGGCCTTAAACAACTTATATATTCCCAATAATGCTGAAAGGAATGGCGGTCGTTATTGCCCTTCATTTCACCGGTTTGATGGGTAAACAAATATCTTCTTCCGAATCAGGGTTTTCATTTTTATACTTCTCTCCCATCACCGCAAAATGAGGCCTGTGATCTAGAATAAAGCCACTGTTCGGGAGCCAGTTCTGTAAAATATCCCGGTACGTCAGCATCAAGGCGCTGGCCGCGCCTTGATGTAAAACAACGGCATAAAGCCCACCGGGCAATACCAATGTCTCCATACCATCAGGGACGGTTACATAGTCCTTTACTTCAACCGCAGCCCATTTTTCAAATGGTGTCTGCGGATTGAACTGGTTAAAAAATCCCGCCGGATATATTTCCACCGAGTATAACTCCGGACCAGCTAAATCTTTGATCCCTTTTCTTAACGGCAGGAAACTGCGCCATAAGGCGGCTGTTTGATTGTCGGAGAAACTCATCCTGATGCGGATACCGATCAATTTTTTCTCTGTCAGTGTTTCGATTCTGGTTTGCATTACATGTTCCTTCGTTGTCAGAACTAATCTCGACCTTATATCAAATAGTTTTTTCAGTTGTCAACAATAAGTACCAAATAGCTGCGGCATTATATGGATATGAATATTTCCCGCTTGACACCGGACTTTAACGGCGGAGGTTTGCCATGAAGGTCACGATGTCTGAAGCAAACCGGGCTGGTTCCTCCCAGTAAAGCATATGCCCGGCACCGGAATAAATGATTAACTTTGAGCCTGAAATCCCCTCCTGCAACTTTTCCTGGTCACGGCGGGGAACAATCTCGTCTTTGTCTCCCCAAACAATAAGAGTTGGAGTTCGGATATTGTTTAGTTCTTCTGAAGATTTGTCTTCAAGAAGGCCTTTTAACGTCGCTTTCCATACTCTTGCCGGTACTTTCAGGTTTTCCTTTAACATGGTTTTTAAAAATGTTTGTGGAACCGGGCGGGCGATCTGGTTCGACATGAAACTGCGTACAAAGCGAGGGTCGATCGGGTCTTTTAACTTCGATATAGTAGACTTCCACAGCTCCAACATGGCCGGTTTATCTTGCAGGGTGAAGGGCGCGCCGCCCATAATAAGCCCTTGTGTTCGGTCGGGGTGATCTATAGCGAATTTTCTGGCGATTATACCTCCGCTGGAGCCCCCCATGATGACCGCTTTCTTGAGATCAAGCCTCTCCATAAATGCCGCCAAATCTGCGACGAAATCACGGATCCGATAGCCGCCAGCCGGTCGGCTCGCATCACCATGGCCTCGTTGTGTCAGAGCAAATGTATGGATGGGCTCGTTAATATAAGGCAGCACCCTCTCGAAGGTACGCCCCGAATCAACATAACCGTGCAGGAGTATCAGCGGCCTACCAGGAGTATCGCCTTGCTCGGCATACTGCAGCTGGGTTTGACTCGCAAGCTCCACTGTTTTTACTTTACTTTTCAATACTGTTGCCTCCGGATATCTACGTCATCCGGTCTTCAGGCGGCATTCACTGGGATTCGTAGATATATATCCTTCCAAACCCGGACTATCATCTTTGCCTTAAAATCACAGGCAAAGTGTTATGCAAGTTATTTTCTAAAGCGGGCTTGAACCGTTAATGGAGATGATACTAACAATTAAGTAAAATTATCGTATATTTTACCATTTTTTTGATTAGTCTACCGGCTACGTTAGCAGGCTCAGCTGACTTTACGGTGTTTAGTAACACTGCCATAAAGATAAAGTCCTTTAATGCCGGTTTGGCTGCTTTCATCCCTGCTATGTGATAAAGTAATTAAGTTCTAACATGTACTTTAGTGTGTCGGTAAATACCCGGTCGACTTGTTTGCAGTCAACAGATTGTCGTGCGATTTGAGGGAGGTTTTACACATGAATAATTTCCTCACCCCACCAAATCACGTGAATTTTTCCGCGAAAAAACTATTTAATGATGTTGGCGAAATTATTGATGGCAGTATCGCTTATCTGTACCAACAGGGCGGCGGTCCGGCAACAAATCATACCCATGAACATAGCCACTTGTTCATCGTAATACAGGGAGAGGCAAAAATAATATCAGGTTCAGAAATCGTCATTATTAAAGAAAATGAATCTTATTTGATGGAAGGAACAATCCCTCATTCCGTTTGGAACAACATTGCTGGGGTAACCATTATGGTCGGCATCTCAGTAAAACCTAAAAAATGATATGCTCATCTCCAATCATATCAGTACTGTTATATTAACGGCGGGGCAGATAAAATCATCTGTCGGAACTA
Organism: uncultured Dehalococcoidales bacterium; assembly: GCA_964606525.1. GTDB lineage: Bacteria > Chloroflexota > Dehalococcoidia > Dehalococcoidales > UBA2162 > JBBITI01. The sequence goes on along the minus strand of CAZSHH010000042.1, from coordinate 2,204 downwards.
ACCTGAGAATCTACTGGACTCGAATATCAACCAAACTAACCCGGGGTATACCCATCTTTCCACTTTAGGTATACCCCGTTTCTTGTTGATATATTAACGCCATACATCTATGTTATAGACCGGATCCGCATTGGGCGTCCGGCCGTTGACCCAGTGCGAAGTTTCTTCACCGCCGCCGGTAACAATGATGCAGTTCTCATAGGGATCATCGATGGCCGGTACCATATAGTCATCCGGCAGTTCTTGCCATAGTTTGCCGGAAGTTTTTTCAACCCCCCGCCAGCCGCTTGTCCTGAAATCTGGCGAAGAGTGTTTCCGGTACTCGCTTAGCGGCATAAAACTGGCCTTATAAAGCCACTGGTACACTTCGTCCTTTGATTTGAAACCGGCTTCATATAGATGTTGTGCCATCTCCGGCAGTATTAGGAAATTATATCCGCCTTCTCTGCCCGCCCATAATGACGGTATCTGGTATTCCAGCCAGTTATGAGGGCCGGGAATCCCTTCTTTGCCAAGTCGCCTGGCCATGCCGCCGCTGCTGCTTTTCTGAAATGACCGGTATCTACCGGGGCCAAACTCGGTACTCTGTAATGTAAGTGAACCGGGCGGGCCGCCCCTCATCCCCAATACGTAAATAACGCTTTCTTCCTTCTTGAAATCATACTCTTCATTCACTCCCTTCCAGCCCGGCGGCAGGGCGCCGCTATTTTCCGGGAAACAATTGAAAAGCGGATTGCCCATGATCCCGCAACTGGTCACTTTCGGGATATTACCCCCCAAATTACACCACATGAGTTCGGCTGCCCGGCCGATGCTCCGGTTGGCCTGGTTGCCCGGTCCCAGTACCCCAACATCGCAGTTCATCCCTATTTCTTTGGCAATAGGGCCACTGACACAAAAACCAAGGCTGCCGCGCCCGTCACCTCCCCCGCCACCCGCTTCCGCAATCGCCAGTAAAATCGGCATATACTCCGGTTTGCATCCTGCCATGACCGCATTGACCGCCACTTTTTCTACGGTCGCCCGGCGTTTCATCGGTTCAAAACGGACCGCGGTGCCTTTCTTTCCACCGACTCCCATTTCTCTCGGTGCATGGTCGGATTGAAGGGTGATCACTTCATCCGGTTTGTGGCTGGTGCCCTTCAGCATGGCCTGTACCCGCTCCTCAGTGGGGATCCTGATCGCCATCCCATCCGTATACAGCGAGATGAAGGCATTTCCCAGTACGGGGACTCTTTCCGCGTGCTCGTAAAATGCTTCGGCTTCATCCAGCGTACCCTCGAACAGGATTCTTTTGTCCGGGACTTCCCACCGGCCGCCTTCTTTTTCTTGCGCTGACAAAGGACTGACCAGCGCATCCATCAATGGTTTGATAATACGGGCGGCATCTTCGGCCCCATCGCCAATGCGTGAACAATAGACTCTCCGCAGATGGGGGATACCAAGCAGCCGGGCCCCGTTCTTAAGACATTCATCCTGGTCTTCGAAAACGATGACTACCGCCGGTTTCCCCGCTTTTTCGAACTGCTCTGCGTGGGGCAACTGCCCTTTAATGGCACCATGTCAGAAGGCAACCCCCTGTATCAGGGCATCCGCCTTCCCCAACTCTTCGCTGGAAATCGGCGGCCCTGACTCTCTGAAGATCCAATTGACTTCGGGATAATTACTCCTGAGCATCTTCTCTAAAGGTATGAGTAGTTCCCGCTCAACCTGGACCAGCATATTGAACATGATAGTTTTACCTTCCAGCCGGTCCAGGCGGGGTGCCAGGGTAAATAACTCAACCGGGTCCTGGATTCCGATGGGACTCAGGCACTTATAAGTCCTTTCTTTAGTCACCATATTCCCTCCCATGTAATAAGACTATTTATGCTTTCGGTTCAGTCCATCTTACCCTGATTTTCGGGATGCTTCAATTAGGAATGTGCTTTATCATTATTTTGATACGACAAACCCCTTGCCATGTCCTGGAATAATAAAATCGGCAGCATTGAGTAAGTTGGTCCGGCTTTTTTCCAGTAAATCCTCATTTTTTGCGACCGGGTCTTTATGATGGATTAATGAACTTATATCCGTTATTTGTTCTTGCTCATTTTCCCACCAGAAAACGTCACCGGCGATTGCGTATTTTCCTACTTCGGTATTTACCAGATAAGATACATGTTTATCGACATGGCCCGGTGTGTATAACACTGTAATTTCAG
>CAZSHH010000041.1:1214-24680 GCA_964606525.1 uncultured Dehalococcoidales bacterium | reverse complement strand
GCGACCCCGAGGGGATTTGAACCCCTGATCTCCACCGTGACAGGGTGGCATGTTAAACCGCTACACCACGGGGCCAATGAATTGTTCCAGATTTAAGGATAGCAAAGGATATGCGTACTGTCAATGTGCATGAGCACAAAACTACATTTATTGTACACCGGTTACCTTTCGACCCAAGCTGAGTAAATCATTTACATAATCGATAGAATTAGCCTCGGCATAAATACGGAGTAAAGGTTCGGTACCGGAAAACCGTATAAGCAACCAACTGGTATCACTTAAGACATAACGAAAACCATCGAAGGTATCTCTACGTAATACTTTGACCTTGCCGATCTTATCAGGATCATAATTAGCGACGCGATCTGTAATGCGTTGGCGTTCCGCTTCGTTAAATCTAATATCCAGGCGGTTAAAATGATGAGGCCCAACTTTACTATAAAGCAACTGCAATAACTGGGAAGGTGTTTTACCAGTTTGCACTAATAAATCAAGAAAATACAAAGAAGCCAGAATCCCATCGCGTTCAATGACATGCCCACGAAAACCGTATCCACCACTTTCTTCACCACCGATAAGAGCATTTTCCTTTTCCATGACGGCAGCGATCCATTTAAAGCCGACAGGGGTCTCGATAACGGGGACACCATAAATCTGCCCAAGGCGATCAAGCATAGCAGTGGTGGTAATAGTACGGACAATAGTGCCGCGTTCTTTTTTGATTTCCAGTAAGTAGAAAGCCAGGAGGGCATACACCTGAAGAGTAGTTAGGAAAATCCCATTTTCATCAACCGCCCCGAATCTATCAGCATCTCCGTCAGTAGCCAAGCCGACGATTGCCCTCTTATCCTTAACAGCAGACGACAAATTATTCAAGTTATGGGCAATTGGTTCAGGTTGGGCCATACCGGGAAAAAGGGGGTTACGTTCGGCATCGATCTCAGTAACATCCAGAGAAGAGCCTGCGAGGATCCCGGACAGATAACCGGCGCCGGCCCCATGCATGGGATCAACGATAATCTTCAGATCTTTTTCACGGATACTGGATAAATCTACGAGCCGCTTTAACTGCTGGACGTAAATATCAGTATAATCGACATATTCAACCTGTTTAAGTGCAACGGCTTGCGATAAAGCCATAAAATTGACAAAAGACGAACTGACCTGGTTTCTAATAGTGTTTTCGATAAGAGAAGTGATTTCAGGAGGAGCGCTCGTACCGTTTGGGGTTTTTAGCTTAAAACCATTCCATTTACCAGGGTTATGACTGGCGGTGATAATCACCGCGCCGCCAGTTTGAGCAGCCCTGGCAGCATAACTGATCACCGGGGTCGGCATCGCCTTATTACATAAGAATACTTTTATGCCATTACCGGCAATCACTTCAGCAACTGCGGCAGCGAAATCTTCGGAAGCGAAACGCGTATCATATCCAACGATCAAGCCACGGGAAGACAGTCCTGACTTTACCAGGTATTCTGCGGTTGCTTGAGCACAAACACGGACATTGCCGAAGGTGAAATCTTCGGCAATAACCCCGCGCCAGCCATCGGTCCCAAACTTAATTGGAGTATTGATGATGCACCCCCATGAAATGGATGTTACTTGCCAAACGCTTCTTTACGGATAATTTCAGCTTTATCCGTTTTTTCCCAAGGTAGCCCCAGGTCTTCACGGCCAAAGTGTCCGTAAGAAGCGGTCTGGCGGTAGATTGGGCGGCGAAGTTGAAGGTTATCGATGATGGCAGCAGGGCGAAAATCAAAATATTTGTTGACCAGCTTTACAATCAAGTCTTCACTTACTTTATTGGTGCCGAATGATTCGATAGAAATAGAAAGCGGATGCGCAACCCCGATAACGTAAGCAACCTGTAATTCAAGCCGGTCAGCTAACCCGGCAGCGACCAGGTTCTTGGTGACATAACGAGCCATATAAGCAGCAGAACGGTCTACCTTAGTGGGGTCTTTACCGGAGAAAGAACCACCGCCATGGCGAGCCATACCGCCATAGGTATCGACCAATAACTTCCGTCCGGTACAGCCAGTATCAGAGACAGGCCCTCCGATAACAAAACGCCCGGTAGCATTGACGTAAAATTTGGTGTTTTTATCGATCAACGCCGCCGGTACGATCTCCATAATAACCGACTTTACGATATCGTCATAAATCTGGCTATGTGAGACGCCGTCATCATGTTGGGCACCGATCACGACGCTATCGATTCGTTTAGGTTGGCCGTGGCTGTATTCGACGGTAACCTGGGATTTCCCATCAGGACGAAGGTAGGGGATCAGTTTTTGTTTTCTTACCTGGGCTAACCGCAAGCATAGTTTATGTGATAGAGCAACGGGTAAGGGCATCAACTCCGGAGTTTCATTACAGGCGAAACCGACCATCATGCCTTGATCGCCAGCTCCAACCTCATCCAGATGACTGACGCCGGTGCTTTCCTTGGCTTCCATGGATTTGCTAACACCCATATCGATGTCTTTTGACTGCTCTTTAATGGATGTCAGAACACCGACTGATTGATAATCAAAACCATATTCAGGATGCGTATATCCGATATCATATAGGACTCCACGAACTACTTGCGGGACATCAACATAGCACCGCGTGGTAATCTCACCGAGGACGATAACCATGCCGGTAGTAGTGGCGACTTCACAAGCCACTCTTCCATAGGGATCTTTTTCCATAATAGTATCAAGGATACTATCGGCTATCTGGTCGCAAATTTTATCCGGATGACCCTCGGTGACGGATTCCGAGGTAAACATATATTTCCCTGAATTAGCAAAACTATTAATATTCATCAGATGCTTCTCCTAACTTAAGTTCCTTCCTGCCAACTGGTTAAATATTTCTTCTGCTCTCTGGTCAACCGGTCTATATTGATCTTCATAGACTCGAGCTTTAAGCGGGCGACGCTTTGATCGATGTTCTCAGGCACAGGATATACTTCTTTGTCCAGATCCCGATAATTGTTCACGATATATTCCAGGCAGAGAGCCTGGTTGGCAAAACTCATATCCATGACACTGGCAGGATGGCCTTCAGCAGCCGCCAGGTTGATAAGCCGGCCTTCGCCCAAGAGGAAAATACGCCTGCTGTCTTTCAGGTTATATTCATCAACATAACCACGGATGTTACGTTTACTCCTGGCAAGGTTTTCCAGGGCAGGAATATTTATCTCCACATTGAAGTGTCCGCTATTGGCTAAGATGGCGCCATCTTTCAGTAAATGGATATGCTGTAAATCAATCACGTTCTTATCCCCGGTGACGGTAATGAAGATGTCACCTATTTTGGCGGCCGCCTTTAAGGGCAATACCTGGAAACCGTCCATGGCGGCTTCTAATGCCCTGACGGGATCGACCTCGACTACAATCACCTGGGAACCCAACCCCTTAGCACGCATTGCCAAACCATGCCCACACCAACCATAACCGCAAACGACTACTTTTTTACCAGCCCACAGGACATTAGTGGCCCTGGTGATACCATCGATGGTACTTTGCCCGGTACCGTACCGATTATCGAAGAGGTACTTGGTCCGGGCATCATTCACGGCGATAACCGGATATTTCAGCTGTTTGGCCTTGGCCAGACTCCTGAGCCGGGTGACTCCGGTGGTGGTCTCTTCAGTCCCGCCGAGAACGTTTGGGATAAGGTCTTTTCGTTTAGTATGCAAGGTGGTAACCAGATCTGCACCATCATCGACAGTCAGGTTCGGCTGGTTATTCAGAGCAGTTACAATATGTTTATAATAAGTCTCTTCGTTTTCGGCTTTGATGGCATTAGTGGGTATGCCATATTCGACCAGGGCAGCAGCGACATCGTCCTGCGTACTCAATGGATTGGAAGCACAGAGTACCAAATCAGCACCGCCTTCTTTAAGGGCTAATGCCAGGTTCGCGGTTTCAGTAGTAATATGTAAGCAAGCAGAAATACGTATGCCTTTAAAAGGTTTTTGCTGGACAAACCGGGAGCGAATCAGTTTAACAACCGGCATCTCACGGGCAGCCCATTCGATCCGTTGACGCCCCATCCCGGATAGAGAAATATCTTTAACATCATAGTCGCCATGTTGCATGAACATACCTCACAATTTTATTAAGTACCAGGGAATTTTAATATTCGCCTAATTTGGCCATTATCTGGTTGATATTATCCTCCAACGGCCGGGAGGTATCAATAACTATATGGACATCATTTTCTTCGCCGATCGGCTCAAACCGGGTAAGCTGTTGTTCAAGGATCTCCTGCCGCCCATCGGAAACAGCGTTGGTCTTCGCCCTGCGGGCAAGCCGCTCGATGATATCATCTTTATTCGCCAAGCATTCAACAAGCAAGAAATCAGCATCATATTTCTCAGCCAGGTCTTTACTCTGGGATCTGAACACCTGTTTGGTGAAAGTGGCGTCGAGTATCACTGTTTTGCCCTGGGAGAGAAATAGGGCTGCTTTTTGCAGCATGGCAGCGTAGGTATTCTGTGTATTCTGGCTGGAGTAGAGACCAGTATCGAAGTCATCAAAATGGTGTTCCGTTAAAGGGATACCGGATGATTGTTTCCTGATGATATCGGAAGAAATCACAACCGCGCCGGTATGACGGGCCAATCTGTCAGCAAGAGTAGTTTTGCCTGTACCGGTAACGCCGACGGTAATAAGAAGAGCCGGACGTGGCCGTATATAAAACCCGGCAAGGTCAAAGTAACCGTGTGCATTTAATGCGGCCAGTGCTTTATCCTGTGGTGAGATATACAAATCATCCAGTTTAAAACTCTCTACTTTTCCCCGGACATAGGCACGGTAACACTTATAAAAAGGCAGCAATTTCAACAAGTCGGTATCACTACTGTATTCAATATAACGGTTGGTAAAAGTAGAAGATAAGTCCGCCCGGCCGTAGCGATCGAGGTCCATCGATAGGAAGGCGACTTCTGAAGCGACATCGCTGTAACGGAACCGGTCATTGAACTCAATACAATCATAGATACAAATACTGCCGGTGAAACAAATATGGGCGGCGTGGAGATCACCGTGACAATCACGAATTTTCCCCAGGTTAACCCGCTCGTTAAAGAGTTTTTCATTATGGGATAGGTATTTCCTGGTATAATCCCGGATTTTGAGATATTTCGCCTCGGAAATGGTTCTACCGACGGACTTTTCGGTCTGATTAAAATTTTCCTCGGTATTAAAAGCGATCGCTTTTAAGTTGCCATATTCGTTGATATGCGGACCGGTGGCAGTATTTTTATGAAACTCACTGATTTTAGATGCGACCCGGGTTATCATATCGTCAGTCACCCCGCCGCTTTCAAGGAGCATGTTAAGCATTTTTTCCTGTGGTAAGCGGCGCATTTTCAGGGTATATTCCAGGACTTCGCCATCCTGTCCAAGGAAAATTTTGCCGGCTTTTCGTGAAATGGGTAAAACTTCAAGATAGGCTTCGGAGCAAAGCCGCCGATTGAGATTTAATTCATTCTGACAGAAAAAGTGCCTTTTTTCGAGGGAAGTATAGTCGAGATAACCCAGATTCACCGGTTTTTTTATTTTGTAGGCATAGTCGCCGCATAAAAAGACAAATGACATCTGGGTCTGAATAAGCTTAATTTCACCGGATCGATGCGGATAGAATGCGGGGTCGAGCATAACCTGGACGATTTCCGGATAATCAGTTTGCATATCCATTAACCGTGTTTATTCTCCTTGTGCCGCTCAACGTTCACTTTGTGAAAGTAATTACCCAGATACGAGCCGACAGCCGCGCCTACGATGGCGCCTCCAACCGTGCATAATACTACGATAAAGATACCAACCAAACCGGCGGATATTAAGTAACCTAACGCAGCACCAATCACCAAGCCGATAATGGAAGCGATAAGGGCATAGGTATTCTTACCCGGCCCAGAAGTATTATCCTGGTTGCCAGAAGGATCGTTATCCGGTTCCGTCTCAGGACTGGTTTTTTGCGAGAGAACGACAGGGGTCTTCAGTCGAATTGTTTTATCCATAATAACCTTCTTAATATTACCTTGCCAATATCAGTTTAGCAAAAGTTCTTAGGAGTAGTATTTTCTCCTGATCTCATCAGAAAGGCTGGTAAGCAAGGCCAGGGCATGGTCAGCAGCTTCACCGGTGCCTAAGGTAGCCAAACCACAACCGGGCGTAATGATGCTCTGGCGGATAATCTGGCGGAAAGGAATACCCCCACGATTGACGACGGCCATGGTTTCAAATAGACGATCTCTTAAGCTGGCGACTGTTTCCCGGGCAAGGGAGCCGGAAATAGTAGGGATAATGCCCCAGGCAATAGTACCGGAACGGTTCAAGAAGCGGATAATATCATCCAAATAAAGAGTAAAATTATCGGCATAATTGTAGGAATCAAAACTTATGATATCAACACTGGTTTTAAACAGGATCGACCAATCCATATTGCCGCAACAATGGATACCTTTTAATCCTTGAATGCCGCCAATGACTTCTTCCAATAAAGACAATATTTTCTCATCTGAAATCGACACGAAAGCCGAACCAACCGATGACAGGTAAGGTTCGTCAATAAAGATGATGGTATTTTTGTTGATACGTTGAAGCGCTTGTTCCTGCCAGGCAGCTTTTAAACGCAGTAATTTAGCCGCGGCATCGATGAGGACATCATCGTAAATCAGCGGTTTCTGTGCTGCATCAGCAACATATAACCCCCAGCTTATGGGACCGGTAACTTGCCCTTTTACCGCGACGGAAGACGGTATTTCTGAATCTAAAAATGCATGTAATCCGGCGGCATATTCGCGCCTGAGGGCGAAAGGGTTAAGATTTTGGTCTAAATAGGCTTGATACAAGGATGCCAGGGAGTCATCGAGCGGTTTACTGCGATCGACGTAGAAACGGGTTCGGGCATTTTCTTTGTTTTCGTTCAAATCCTCGACAACAATGCCCGGGAAACCTTCGCTGAATTGAACATACATGTTTTCCAGGAAACTGCGGGCGGGAAGTTGAGGCCAGGCAGGAAAATCCTTAAGATAGCGGAGGACCAACGAACAGGCATCTTCAGGATTTTTATGCGGCATACTGCCGATGATAACAGGCCGGCAGCCAAATTCAATAACGGACAAAGTAAATGTTCCTACTCACCAGATAATCGGATCAATGTACATATTTTCCCATGAGAAGACTGAGTTTCCTTTTTTGTTCCTGATTAATCATTTCAGGATCAGTAATAAAGGCAGTTTTTAAAGCATCAGCACAGAGGCAGTGCCGTTCCGAAGGTAATTGTAGAACCGCCCGCCTGATTATTTTTTTTGCCAAACTGATATTCTCATTCAGGGTTTCTATCACTGTTTTAGCAGTAACGACATCCCGTTCTTCATGCCAGCTGTCATAATCAGTGACACAACCGATGACAGAGTAGCATATCTCCGCTTCACGGGCAAGCTTGGCTTCAGGAAGAACCGTCATACCAATGATATCAGCACCCCAGGACTTATAAAGTATTGACTCGGCACGGGTAGAAAAAGCCGGCCCTTCCATGGCAACAAAGGTACCTTTGGGATGAACAACGGCTCCTTCGGCGTGGACAGCCGCAATCAGGACATTATTTAAAACCGGACAGAATGGTTCAGCGAAAGGAATATGAGCGACGATACCATTACCAAAGAAAGTACTGATGCGGCCGCTGGTGCGGTCGATTATCTGATCGGGAATCAATATTTCGCCCGGTTTGATATTATCCTTAAAACTACCGGCCGAACACACGGCGATGATAAATTCAACGCCGAGCGCTCTTAAGGCATAAATGTTAGCCCGGGAGGGGATTTCCCCGGGAAGAAGACGATGCCCCTTAGCGTGTCGTGGTAGAAAGGCAATCCCCCGGCCTTCAAGGGAACCGGTGATAATGGTATCACTGGGTTTGCCAAAAGGAGTATCCACGTTAAGATGGTGTATATCTTGCAGGTCTTCGATCTGATAAAGCCCGGTACCGCCAATGACACCAACCCTGATCTGAGGCATTAGTTCTTCCCCCAAATATAGTTATCTAATTTTAGTGTATAAAAATCCTCTATATCACCTGATTTGTGATTTCATAAAGGCCTTGACGATATGGTTTTCTGATTATACCACGCTCGGTAACGATGGCGGTGATATATTTGGCAGGGGTAATATCAAAAGCCGGGTTATGCACATTAATGCCATCTAATGTGAGGGAGATATCATGGAACTTAATAATTTCATCAGGACGGCGTTCTTCGATAGTGATATCACGGCCGGTTTTACGGGTCCGGTCGATGGTACTGGTAGGTGCTGCAATATAGAAAGGAAGGTGATGTGTTTTGGCCAACACCGCCACAGAATATGTACCGATCTTATTGGCGGTATCACCGTTCGCAGCAATACAATCGGCACCGACGATGGCCAGATCAACCTGGTTGCAGAGCATAAAAGAGCCAGCCATGGAATCGGTTATCAGGCTGAATGGGATGCCTGCTTTTTTTAGTTCCCATACCGTTAACCGTGCCCCCTGGAAAAGAGGCCGGGTTTCATCAACCAGGACATGGATATTTTTACCCTGGTGAAAAGCGTAACTAATCACGCCTAAAGCAGTACCGTAACCGGTAGTAGCTAAAGGCCCGGTGTTACAATGAGTTAAGACATGCATCCCGTTGCTGATCAAGCCTGCCCCAAATTGACTGATGCGAAAGCTGGATTTTACTTCGGCATCATGGATCGACAAGGCTTCGGCAACGATCGAGTTTTGTAGCATCTTAAAGTCGTTGATTTCTGAAATCAGCCGGTTCATTCTCTCGATTGTGAAAAATAGATTCCTCGCAGTCGGCCGGGTACTGCGGATCGCGGCAACGACCTTTTTCAATTCACTTATACAGGCCTCATTATTGCGCTGCTTGATGGCTAAGGCTCCGAGGGCAATGCCATAGGCCGCGGCAACGCCAATAGCCGGAGCGCCCCTGATCTTCATACCAGTGATCGCGGAAACGATGACACTGAAATCAGTGGTTTCAAGATATGTTTCCTGAAAGGGCAGCAGTGTCTGGTCAAGGAATCTGACCTTATTACCCAGCCACTCAACAGGCTTGTAGTTTATTTCGATGTCAGCACCTCCGAAAAACCGGGCATAAATAGCCAACACCAATCATACCAGCAAAGAAATCGTGCGAAAAGTATTAGCCTATCATAACAAAAATATCAGTTTGCGTGATAGGCAACCTGACAATCTTTACCCTGTACCGTTAAAACAATTGTATAAGTTAGAAGGTAGTTAAGATGGTTATAGAAATGATTAAGGTGAAACCAAGACTATTAACCACAAGCCAGGCAGCAGAATTACTCAACGTACATGAAAATACAATCCGCCGGTGGTCCGAAAAAGGAATCATTAAACCGTATAGAATCGGGCCGCGAGCGGACCGCCGCTTTACTGTATCCGAGATAACCGCTTTAAATGACCGGATACATCAGCATGCTGGGGACGTTAGAGACCATTTATAGTGACGGATACTGGGTGCGAAATCAGGTATCTGAAACTGCGGCGGTATTATACTTATTCATCGCCGGGACCAAACCAAAGGCCAGTAAATATTCTAGTGCTTCATTAACACGGATTATTGTCTGTTGAATCAATTGTCTTTCGGTGGCGTTGAAATCACCAAGCACATAATTGATGACGTGATTTTCCGGAAGACCGCCATTACTGCCGGTATCTGGCCGGCCGATACCGATGCGGAAGCGGACAAATTCCCCGGTACCGATACTACCAATGATTGACTTTATCCCATTGTGCCCCCCCGAACTGCCCCCTTTGCGTATCCGCAACCGGCCGACAGGCAGATCAAGATCATCATGAATGACGATGAGATCTCCGGCACTGGTTTTTGTTTTATCCAGCAAGGCTTTTACCGCCAGGCCGCTGGCGTTCATATATGTCTGAGGCCGGGCTAATAATACCGGCAATCCGTTGACGGCACCTTCCCCGATCCGGGCATAGCCCCTTTTTTTATCAAGCCTGATATGATGTTCCCTGGCAAAATGACTGAGGCACATGAAACCGACATTATGCCGGTTATCCGAATATCCTGTACCCGGATTACCTAAACCCACAATCAATTTCAAGACCAGATCACCGTTTCCAAGGTATGTATTAAGTTTTTTATTCATTATTTAAAATCTCTAGAAATTGCTCTTCATTAATCACGGCGATACCGAGTTTTTGGGCTTTGTTCAGTTTTGATCCGGGATCCTGGCCCACCACGAGATACCTGGTGCGGCGGGTGACGTCGTCTTTGACGGTTCCCCCAAGGCTTTTTATTTTTTCCTGAGCCACCATCCGGCTGAATGACCGAAGAGTACCGGTAATAACAAATTCCTGGCCCGCCAGGGGCTTTGTTTCAGATAGGAGGGCATTCTCCGGTTCCGGAAAAACACCGGCCGCTTTCAATTTACCGATGAGAATGCGGTTTTCTTCCTGCTGGAAAAAGGCAACAATACTATCAGCTATCTTTTCACCGATGCCCGGGATCTGCAGCAGTTCATCCTTGGTAATCGACTCCAGTTGAGCCACGTTCTTGAAATGGCCGGTTAAGATATTAGCCATCTCTGTACCGACATGACGGATGCCCAGGGCAACAATGATCCGTGACAAAGGGCGCTTCTTGCTTTGATCGATAGCGTTGATGATATTACCGGCACTTTTTTCACCCATCCGGTCCAATTGGGACAGGTCCTCAGGTTTCAAGAGATATAAATCAGCGACGTCAGTTACCAGCCCGCGCGCCAACAATAAGGCACTCATTGATTCGCCGATACCGCGGATATCCATGGCACCGCGAGAGGCGAAGAGTTCCAGGCGTGCCTGGGTTTGTGCAGGACACCGGGCATTGATGCAGTAATACATCGCTTCTCCCTCATTACGCAAAACCGTACCACCGCACACGGGACAAACGACCTCGCCGGTGCCGCCGGAGCGGACATTTATTTCTTTAAGCTTCTCGATCAAATCGAATTCAGGACTCCGGGTGGTCGCAGTTTTACTATCAGGGGTAGGGCCGACCACTTCGGGAATAACATCACCAGCCCGTTGAACATAAACACGGTCACCTTCCCGGATATCTTTACGGCGTATATCATCTTCATTATGGAGCGCCGCCTGGCGTACGGTTACACCGCCGATGGAAACAGGTTCGAGTACGGCATAAGGATTTAAGGTACCGGTACGCCCGACACTAATGGCGATCTCCTTGAGACGGGTAGTTGCCTGTACGGCGGGAAACTTGTAAGCAATGGCGCCTCTTGGTTCATTACCAACAACACCTAATTCCTGCTGAAGGGGCAACGAATCGATCTTGATGACCACACCATCAGCTTCATAAGGAAGGCTGTCTCTCCGGGCAACCCACGAGTGATAAAAAGTCTTAGCTTCAGTAATATCGGCAGCCGGCCGGCTATTAGGATTGATACGAAAACCAATGGATTTGAGATACTGCATGGTCTCCCAATGACTTTCAGGCATGATTTTTCCCTCCGCCCACCCCAGGCCATAAATGAAGATATCCAGGGGCCTCCTGGCGGTGATACGGGGATCGAGTTGGCGCACGGAACCAGCGGCCGCATTCCGGGGATTGGCAAATAAAGGGAGACCTTCGGCAGCCCTTTCTTCGTTTAATTTATGAAACCCGGCTTTGGGAAGATAGACTTCACCGCGAACTTCGAAGCGGGTGGGAACATCACCGGTAACACGGAGAGGGATACTTTTAACGGTTCTCAGGTTCTGGGTGATATTTTCACCGCGGTAGCCATCACCGCGGGTAGCGCCGGTGACAAAATGTCCATCGATATAAGTTAAAGCTACAGCCAGGCCGTCAATTTTGTGCTCACAAGCAAAGCTTAGAGGACGGGCTTCAATCAGCTTCAAAGTCCGCTGATACCAGCTATCGAGGTCCGCGTCGTTAAAAGCATTGCCCAGAGACAATAAAGGACGGGGATGTTCAATAACACCAAACGCTTCAAGCGGGGCAGCGCCCACACGCTGGGTAGGGGAATCGGGCGTTACCAGTTGGGGGAACTGTTCCTCCAGTTTTCTTAACTCCTGCATCAAGGCATCATATTCAGAGTCACTGATCACAGGGTTATCAAGGGCATAATAGAGATAGGCGTGATGGTTGATTTCGTCACGAAGCTGCCGGAGGCGTTGTTCTGCTTGTTCCAATCCGTCCATTCCGGAAATATTATAGCGTAGTCCAGCTAGTGATGGAAACCACTACAGCTATCTGTTAATATAAAGAAAATACGAACCAGGAAGCATAAAAAAGTGGCTGAAATACATCCATTCAAGGGAGTACATTATAATCAATCCTTACTTCAGGATTGGACAAAAGTAATCTGCCCGGTATATGACATCATTCCACCGGAACAACGGGAACAATTATATAACCAGAGTGAATTCAACTTTATCCGGCTGGAAGCAGGCCGGGAATTACCCCAGGATACCCCCAACGATAATAAATATTCCCGTTCAGCGGATCTGCTGGCGAAGTGGCTGAAACAGGGCATCTTGCAGCAGGATGAAAAACCAACCATTTACTTACATGACCACTCCTTTATATACAAAGACAGACACTATACCAGGCGGGCGATCATTGCCAGGGTCAGATTGGAAGAATGGAATGAAATGATCATCCGGCCCCATGAAAGTACGCTGGCGGAAGCAAAGAGCGACCGCCTCAGCCTGTTATGGGCAATCCAGGCAAATACCAGTTCCATCCTTTCGCTTTATGAAGATAAATCAGGGAAATTAAAAGCAGTCTTAGATACCGAAACAAAAAAAATGCCGGCCATAGACCTCCCTTTGTCCGGCAGCGAAGGACACCGGGTATGGGCGATTACAGATCCGGATACAGTAACAGCAATCACGGCACAGTTTAGCCAACAACCTTTGTATATTGCCGATGGACACCACCGGTATGAGAGTGCTCTCAACTATCACCGTCAAAAACGAAGTACGGGAAACTGGCCGGATGATGAACCCTTCGATTTCGTGATGATGACGCTGGTTGATTTTACTGACCCGGGTTTATTGATACTGCCACCGCACCGCCTGGTTCGAGGGGTAAGTAAAGCAGTCATCGATACTCTGCAGAAAAAATTGGAAGTCTTTTTTGATATCGATGAGATACCTTTTCCCAAAGCAATGGAATGGGATAACCTCGATAAAAAAATGAAGGTAAATAATGAGACCACGCTCGTCTTATTTGGGATGTCGACGGATACCCTGTTGACGCTAAAACCGAAAAACCTGGAAACGCTCTTTCCTATGATGCCGCAGTTCCATACCGAACTGTATAAAAAACTGGAAGTCAGTATCATCGACCATGTAATACTGGAAAACCTGCTGGCATTGAGTAATGATAAAGATAAGTACAACCTGGGATATTGTTACGACCGGCAAGATGCCGTCAACCGGGTGCTATCAGGAGAATACCAATTGACATTCATTCTCACGCCGATCAGGGCGGAAGTGATAAAAAATATCGCCGACCTGAGCGATAAAATGCCGAAGAAATCCACCTACTTTTATCCAAAAGTACCGGCCGGCTTAATCATGAACAGATTAGTCTAATTTCCGGAAAACTTAAAGCCGGCAGTGGGAACAAATCACAACTGCCGACTTTTTCATACCTCCAGTTAATTTACATCTTCACCAGTTTTACGTTATAGACATCCGGAATCGCCAGAATTTCCTTTTGTGTTTTCTCCGGCAGCGGTTCATCCAGCGCCAGGATCATTAAAGCTTCGCCGCGTACTTTCAAACGGCCAAGATGCATGTAACTGATGTTGATGTTGGCATTCCCGGTTATTTTACCAACCGACCCGATCATGCCCGGGCGATCAAGGTGATCGCTGAAGAGGAAATAACCGCCGGTAGGAATAATATCGATCCAATAGTCATTGACGCGGACAATATGGGTTTCGCCCCGCATCACGGTAGCGGCGACAGTAATCGGGCCGGTGGAAGTGGTTAATTCAACGGTGACAAGACTGGCATAATTTTCACAATTTGCCACTTTTTGTTCGAGGACTTCCAGGCCGCGGCGGGCAGCCATCAGGTTGGCATTGACCATGTTGATGCGTTCTTCACTGACTTTACTTAACAGCCCGCCCAGGACGGCTGCTTTAAGGGCATTAGTATCGTATTTGGCGATTTCACCTTCATACTTGATTTTTACTGCTGACATCTGGCCGTCCACCAGCTGGCTGATGAGCTGACCGACAGTGGAAACAGCTTTGATGAAAGGGGTAACCATGGATAATGTTTCGGCAGGGATAAAAGGTGAATTGACAGCGTACCTGGCCGGTTGTCCCCGTAAGACGGAAGCAATCTGTTCGGCCACGTCATGGGCAGCCAGGGCTTGCGCTTCAACGGTAGAAGCGCCAAGATGGGGAGTAACGATGATTTTTTCTTCACCGAACAAAATGCTGCTGGTGATAGGTTCTTCGATAAAGACATCAATGGCAGCACCACGAACTTTCCTGTCATGAACCGCTTGAACCAGGGCTTCTTCGTCAATCAGCCCACCGCGGGCGGCGTTAATGATACAGGCGTCAGGTTTCATCATGGCGATTTCTTGGGCACCGATAATACCCCGGGTGGAATCATTAAGGGGGATATGTAAACTGATAAAATCGGCACGCCGCATCACCTGTTCCAGATTAACCGGTTCGATCTGCAAGTTACGCGCGTAATCCGGAGAGACCCCGGGATCAAAGCCAATGACCTGCATTTGCAGTCCACGCGCCCGCCGGGCTACCTCGGAACCGACGTTACCCATGCCGACTAGGCCAAGGGTTTTATTGCGGAGTTCGATACCCATAAAATCATTCCGGCGCCATTTTCCAGATTTAAGAGAAGCATTAGCCTGCGGGATATTACGGGCTAAGGCGAACATGAGGCCGATGGCATGTTCGGCGGCAGAAACCGTGTTACCGGTTGGGGCGTTGACGACCACGATCGCATGAGTAGTGGCGGCATCGACATCAATGTTGTCAACGCCAACACCGGCACGCCCGATAACAAGCAGCTTCTTGCCGGCCTTGATAATATCAGCGGTTACTTTAGTCTGGCTGCGTACGACCAGGGCTTCATAATCCCCGATGATCGCGTTCAGTTCAGCAGGAGACAGGGTAGTTTTTACATCGACCTGGCCACATTGAGCAAGGATTTCCAGCCCTTCTTTACTCAGAGATTCCGTAACAAGTATCTTCATTTCAACCTCACTATTTAGTGCCGGAAAATCCGCAACGTGGAAGTGCCGCGGCGATCTCTTTAATCACTTCGGCGATATCTTTTTCCGAAACCCAGCCCATGTGCCCGATGCGGAAGATCTTGCCGTCCAGCGTCTGTTGTCCGCCGCCAAGGACGATCTCTTTTTCTTCCCTTAATATCCGCCGCAGTTCCTTGATATTCAGTGATGCCGGGCCACATACTGAAGTAACAGTATTGGAAGCGTGGGCAGCATCAGCGAAAAGGGACAAACCTAACGATTTGATGCCGTCTCGCGTCATCCCGGCAATTCGGGCATGCTTGGCAATCACTTCAGGCATCCCCTGCTGCAGCAGCATGTCAAGGGAGACATCTAGAGCAAAAATGATGGATACCGCCGGTGTCCAGGGAGTCTGTCCTTTTTCCAGGTATTTTTTCGCCTGGGCATAGTCCCAATAAAAACGGGGCATTCTGGCGTTAACGTATGCTTTCCAGGCATCGGCACTGACACTCACCATGGTCAGCCCTGGAGGTACCATCCAACCCTTCTGCGAACCGGAGACGAGGACATCGATATGCCATTCATCGACAGGACACTTGATAGAACCAATCCCGCTGATCGAATCAACGATCAGTAGTTTGCCGGCATTTTTCACGACCGGAGCGATAAGCGCCATATCATTGGTGACACCGGTCGAGGTCTCATTATGAGTGACGATCACCGCTTTAATGCCCGGAGTGTCCTGCAGGGCTTTTTTAACCGCTTCCGGGTCAGCCGCTTTACCCCATTCGAATTTCAAAGGGACGACATCAGCGCCGTAGGTTTTAGCAATGTTGGCAAAGCGGTCGCCAAAAACACCAATGGATACAGCTAATACTTGATCTCCAGGGGACAACATGTTCACGATGGCCGATTCAAGCCCGCCCGTACCGGAGCCGGTGAGTACAAACAGGTCATTTTTCGTCATGAAAGCCTGTTTCAATTTTTCCGTGACTCGCTGCATAACTTTGATAAATTCCGGCCCACGATGGTCAATCATAACTTTGGCCATCGCTTCCAGTACCTGGGGAGGGCAGGGGGTAGGACCCGGGATTCTCAGCTGACCCATGTGTTTTTTCCCATCCTCTTATAAATTCAGTCTATAACGATGTTAGTCCTTATAACGACCAAATATCAAATCACTTTTGCGGTCCAGTATCTCTTTTCCACTGACGATATCTTTGGAGATCTGGTTTTTTAGTTCTTCAACATCAGCGAACTTTTTTTCAGGGCGCAGTTTTTCTACTACATCGATAGCAATGTCACGGCCATATAGTTCACCCTGGTAATCCAGGATGTAGGTTTCGACAGTCCTATTTTTACCGCTGAAAGTAGGGCGCAGGCCGATACTCGTCAGTGATTGGTAGATATGGTCATCGATATGAGTAAAAGTGGCATAAACACCATCCGCCGGAATAGCCCAGCCCGGTTCAATCTGCAGGTTGGCCGTGGGAAATCCCAACTGCCGGCCCAGGCCCCGGCCGGTGGTGACACGGCCGCGGAGAGAATACGGCCGGCCGGTGAGTTTGACGACTTTACCCATATCGCCGTCAGCCAATGCCTGGCGAATGGCGGTGCTGCTGATGACTTCGCCGTCCAGTTTCAAGGGGGGGACAACGGTGACGGAAAAACCGACCTCACGGCCCAGCCTGGTTAGTGTAGTGACATTGCCTTCACGGTTGCGGCCTAAAGCAAAATCCGGGCCGACGACCAGAGCACACATCTTTAAATGGTGCTGTAAACGGCCGATAAAATCCCGGGCACTCAACGAAGCCAGCGACCGATCAAAGGTAAGCGGTACGACAATGTCGATACCTTCAGCCTTAAGTAAAGCTATTTTGGCATCGAGAGAAGTAAGATAAGGCAAAGCGGCGTCGGGGTGGAGGGATTCGACAGGGTGACGTTTAAAAGTAATGACACAACTTAAAGCCGAGTGCTTATGGGATTCCTGTTTCAAGCGGGAGAGGAGATGTTTATGGCCGAGATGAACACCATCAAAAACCCCGATGGTTAGCACCGTGTGCTTGTCAATACCAGATTCACCTAATTCTTTCTCAGCCAGCATATTAAAATTGTTATGCCTTAGACACCCCGAGTGTTCTAATACTACCACATGGATTTTTTGAGCGTCAAACGTACCCCGGCTATTTAGCTTGCGTAACATGAAGCCCGCTATGGTATACTAACTTCAAATGCCAGCGTAGCTCAGTGGCAGAGCAGCGGTTTCGTAAACCGTCGGTCAAGAGTTCGACTCTCTTCGCTGGCTCCAGATTTCACCAGGCTAAAAGGTCTTTTGTACATTTTACATAACGTAAGACATACAGAATTACTTTCGGAGCCTCATGATGGTGGTGTCTGATCATACGATAAAAGCTTTGGGTAATTCAGGTGGAAGACGACAGTAGAACTTCAGTGTTATTGAAATCCTGGCATGACAGGCGAGACGGCACTGCTTGAACACGATATCTGAAAGACGGCGGCAGGTAAACAGCAGGTCGAGTAAAAGGGAACGGTCGAAGATGAGAACGGTATTAGCACTCTTAATATTACTTCTGGGTGCTGGCAATTAACCCTTATGTACCACTTCTCATCAAGGCTGGTAAAATGGAGACAATCTAATTTTATGGGCGAAAGATTAAAAGAACATGAACAGAAAATGAATTTTTCGACTAATCTACAAAAGTCTAAGAAGGAAATAATGAAACATTTGTAACGTAAATTTAACCTTTGTAACCAGATATTTCTTGCCGTTACTATTTAATATCATGTATGATAATAATATAGATGAATAGTAGGGAGGATCAAAATATGGCAACGGATAAGAAACAAGTAAAACCCAAGGTCAAGGCAATACCACCCGATGCAATTGCGAAAGGCCCAAATAAAAAGGTCCCGGTCGGTAAGTTTCTCGACGATTGTGCCAGTTAGTTCCCAAGTAACTAACAGAAAAACAATAAGCGGGGGTAGGTCCCCCGCTTATTTTGTATGCAGTTCAGTTATTAGCCTCAAATGACAATATATCAACGCAAATGCCCACGGGGGATGAATTGGTATATGGCATTTAGTACCTCACCAGAACCTGATTACCTCATTTTTCTTTCAAGCGGTACAGTGACTTCATTGTAGATGGAACTCATTAAGGGATTTATCTTAAGTTTATGCAAAGGACATTTTAAATATGACTTTTGTACTAGATAAATAAACCGATTGGGCTATTGTATCGAATACATGATGCAGTTATTGTTAAGTTAGTTGCATAAAAGTCAGGAAAACGGAGGTATTAATAGCTTGTTAAAAACAAAAAGTGTTGCAAAACCAGCAGCTAAGAAAGCAGTTGCTAAGAAAACCGTCGTTAAAAAAGCAGTAGTTAAGAAAGCTGTTGCCACGAAAACCGTAGCCAAGAAAACCGTCGCTAAGAAAGCTGTTAAACCGGTAAAGAAAACCAAATAAAGTAAACCCAGAACGATATTATTCTCCTTTCTTTTTATCCATAAAAAAGAGGCCCAAAAAAGCCTCTTTTTTATTTAAAAATTCGTAAACCTCCGGCCAAGTGTTCGACACCCTTCTCCGGCGCCGGTTTTTCAGCAAACACTCTATCCCACTCAAGAAACGATTTCCGGCCCCAATTCTGAATATTCAGAAATAATTCAGCTATTATGCTTGTTTGTTCAGAATTCGTTAATTTTCCAGGGTGTACAATCTACGATGGCTGGTCACAGCCACACCATCCGCTTATGAAGACAAAAATCCGGGAAATGAGTGAGACATGACAATTCGCAGTAAATCGATACTGGCCATTGCATTAACCTTCATCACTATTATCCTGTTATTGTGGGTCATTTCCAGGTTCCTTTTACTGGAAAATCTAAACAAACTCGAGAGCGAGAATGCCTTAAATGACCTGAACCGGCTTTCAAATACGATTACGTATATCACCGCGGACCTGGATATGATTACCGCCGCCTGGACATCAGGCAACGATACTTACGCGTTTATCACGGACCAAAACGAGGACACTACAGCGGCTAACCCGGTTAAAAGTATATATAGAGAATTACGGCTTAACTATATTTTCTTCCTGGATATGACCGGCAGGGTGATGTACAGCGGGGCGCGGGAAATGGAAGACGGGGCAAAGATACCCCCGGAACAAGAAATCATACGCGACCTGCAGATCGAAAAGCTTATTGCGGAGATGACAAATACCGGAGCTAAGACGACCGGCTTTATATTTCCTGCTGGCAGTCCGCCCCTGATAATCAGTATTAAACCAATCCTCGACAGCCGCGGCCAGGAGCCGGGTACTGGTTTTCTGGTATTCGGGCGATTTATCAGCACCGCAGAAACCAACGAGATCAAACAACTGACATCGTTAGCGGTCGACTTTATCAGGGTCAATGACGATGCAGCCCCTGATGAGCTAAAAGACATATATCTCGAGCTAAAAGAAGGAACGGGCAAACTGACGAAACCATGGGATGCAAAAATCATTTCCGGATATATGCTGCTGCCGGATATCTACAATGAACCGGGAGCGATCATTAAGGCCGATATTCCCCGCAGTATTTCTCAGGAAGGACAATTGTCGATCCAGTATTTCCTGATCGTAATCACCATCATATGCGTATTTTTCGGCTTAATGGCGATGATTTCGGCGGAAAAGGAAGGGTTGGCCCGGTTAAAATCGCTGGCGAATTCAGTAGAAACGATCGCGGCTTCGGGAAAAGCAACCGGGAGATTACCTTTTAAAGGAAAGGATGAAATTGCCACACTGGCGGCGCATATAAACCACATGCTGGCATCATTACAACAATCAGAAAAAGCCCTGAAAGAAAAAGCGGAACATCTGCAAACGGCAGTGATCGAGGCACAATTAGCCAACCAGGCCAAAACAGATTTTTTATCGGGGGTATCACATGAGCTTAGGACGCCGTTGACGGCTATAATCGGCCTCAGCCAGTTACTGCAAAAGAAATATTACGGCAATTTGAATGCCAAACAAATGGAATATATCGACGATATCCTGGACAGTTCGAATCACCTGCTCAGCCTGATCAATGATATCCTGGACCTGGCGAAAATCGAAGCCGGGAAATCAACCCTGGAAATAACGGAGGCCAGGATCGGTGAATTGATGGAAAGCAGTTTACTGCTGGTAAAAGAGAGTGCCCATAAAAAGGGATTGACCTTAAGGCTGGATATCCCGGAAGAAATCCTGGGCCAGCGTATCGTGGTAGACAAACGGCGCTTCCGGCAAATCATGTTGAACCTGCTGGCCAACGCCATAAAGTTTACCAGTAAAGGAGCGGTCACAGTAAATGCGGAGATGAAAGCGGATCATCTGGAAATAGTAGTGGCCGACACCGGCATCGGCATCGGTGGGGAAGAACAAAAGAAAATCTTCGATGCTTTTTACCAGATAAAATCCGGGACCACCGGAAAGTCCCCGGGGACGGGGTTGGGGCTGTCGCTGGCAAAACGTTTCGTAGAACAACACCGGGGCAAGATATGGGTAGAAAGTGCAGGGGCGGGCACAGGCAGCCGTTTTCATTTCACCATCGCACGTCAACTGCCGAACGAGTCAATTAACCGCCATGAGTAACAATGCCATATTGTACGGCTGAAATCCAGCCAGCCGGTAATACGTGTAGGAGAGGGGTGCATCCTTACCCAGGCCGATACTATTACTTGAGTTGATAGCCAACATCCCGTACCGAAACCAGGTGTACCGGCTTCTGCGGGTTACGTTCGATTTTACGGCGGATGCGGCGGACGAAGACATACAGGTAGCCTCGTTCATCACCGTATTCCGGCCCCCAGATCTTTTGCAGCAAGGTCTGGTAAGTGAGGATTTTCGGTGAGTGCAGCGCTAATTCCTGCAGAATAGCGAATTCGGTGACGGTCAAGGACAGGTCTTTACCGGCGAAACGGACCTGGCGTTCGGCGAAACTGATACTCAAATCATCACTCACAAAGACGGTCTTTTGCGGCTTCAGTAAAACATTATTCGTGGTGCGCCGGAGGACCGCCCGTATCCGGGCCAGGATTTCATCAAGGCCGAACGGCTTGCATAAAAAATCGTCAGCGCCCATATCCAGGGACTTTACTTTATCCTCTTCATCGCAGCGGGCACTCAACATAATAATGGGGATCTGCGACCATTCGCGCAGGCGGCGGCAAACTTCGTAACCATCCATATTGGGCATCATAATATCGAGGATAGCCAGGTCAGGAAGTTCTTTTTCAATAATCTTGATCGCTTCATGGCCATCACGCGCTTTCAAAACGTCATAATCATTTGCTTCCAGGTTGGCAGCGATAAATTTGAGAGTGGCGATATCATCATCGATCACCAATATTTTCTTGCGCATATCACTTTACCTTACTTATCCTTACTAGTAATCTAAAAATATAACATTAGTTAAGACAACCTTCAAATATGTAGGGTATCTGTAAGAAATTTTTCAGACAATATTCAGATTTTTCACTTTTTAATTCATACATTATTCAGCCGCCTCCCGATATAATCGTTTAATGCGACAACACCAGAAAGCAAGGCATGGTTTTTATCGGGTAAAAGAGAGAATCTTTTGGACAAAAGAAAACCAGTGATCTTAGCAGTAGACGATGATGAGACATTACTCAGGACCATCCATGATGCGTTAACCGCGGATGGCTTCCGGGTGATCACCGCGGCTGATGGGATCAGTGCGGTATTTCAACTGGCCAGGAGGAATCCGGACCTGATAATTCTTGACATAATGATGCCCGAGTTCGATGGTTTCCAGACACTGGAAATGATCAGGCGGCACTCGGAGGTACCGGTCATCATGCTGACCTGTCTCGATGACCGGTCGAGTTTACATAGATCACTGGATGAAGGCAAGGCGGACGGTTATATCACGAAACCCTTCAGCCTGAAATACTTGACCGCCCAGATCAAGGCCAAATTGAGGCGGACGGATCATTTTCACCATTCCCCGCATTTTGGTTTTTCAGAAGCAAATAAGATTGAAGAGACGACCGTTATTGAGTGTGAAGGATAGTTCCAACAAGGTATCCAGAATATTGATTGTAGATGATGAAGAGCTTATTTTACGGGTGTTGAAGGACATGCTGGAACCTAACGGATACAAGGTGACGGCCGCGAATAACGGGGCGGAAGCCATCGAGATCGTACGGAAAGAGAAACCCGACTTAATATTGATGGATATCATGATGCCGGTAACCGATGGGTATACTGCTTGCAGCGTGTTGAAATCCGATGAAAATACCCGGCGGATACCATTGATCATGCTGACCGGGTTGGGCTTTGACATGAATAAAAGGTTGGGTGAAGAACTGAAGGCCGATGGCTACCTGGTTAAACCGGTATTTCTCGACGAGTTATTGAAGACGGTCGCCAAGTATGCCGAAGGCAAAGAGAGCAAAAATGAAAATATCGATAGCCGGCCTTGATATCAACGGGGAGAAGCGGCCATGGTATTGCTGAATACGGGCTTAACCCAGGAAGAAAGCACGCGCCTGCGCAAGTATGCCGATATCATCAAGGGCGGCGGGGGGAGGATCGATATCCTGACCAGTGACGAACAAAGCGACCTGCAGCGGTTATTGAAAAAGACCATGTTGATACAGGCGGTATTCTGTGAAGGTGAACTTGACGGTGATGAAGAGAAGGATCACCGGCAGCTTTAATACCCGGTTAGAAAATATGTATTGTCAGGAAAGGAAATGTTATTAAAACAACGTACGTTAAGTCCCCGGCAGCGGGAAGCCCTGTGGTACACGGCTCATGGATTGACAGCACGACAGATCGGCGAAAGGATGAGTTGTTCGGAACAAACGGTAAAGAATTTCCTGTATTATGCCCGGATGAAATACCAGGCGAACAACAATGCGCACCTGGTGTACCTGGTGCTTTGTCCGCCAGAAGTAACAACCGCATAAAACTAAACCCTGATCTCTAATGGCTAAAAACTAATTACTGATATCAAAATCCGGAACAACAGCCAGATCACAGGTAACAGGCACTGCTAACTTTATTCGTATTCTTTGGGGACGGCGCAGATGATCACCAGCGGGGCTTGAGAGTTATTCCGGTATTGGTGTGTTTCACCGGGCAATACCAGGACGAAGTCCCCTTT
>CAZSHH010000041.1:0-1204 GCA_964606525.1 uncultured Dehalococcoidales bacterium | reverse complement strand
TCACTGCCCTTTTCCTTGACGACCTCGCCGCGGCCTTCAATAACGTAATTCAGGTGCTCAAAGGCATGTTGATGGTAGGGGGTATGGCCGCCCGGGGCGATGGTGAAGACCCGGAAGGAAAAATTGGGGGTGCCGTGTTCCCGGGAGATAGGGATCTGTTTGATGATATCTTGCGCCCCTTCCATCTGGGGGACGAATTTTTCGGTTTTTTCCAGGTTAGTGATATGCATAATGCCTCCTCATAAAATACAAAATAACAAATACTAATTTCTAATATCTAATATCTAAGCAAATATCAAGTTACAATTTCAAATACCAAAGAAATTGTAAATTACAAAAACTAAAAAAAACACTTTAGGTCCGGGCAATAAATGTTGAATTTGATAATTTAATGGTAAAATATCATTTTTAAGCTTTCAGGAGAAATAAAAATGCCGATGTCGAAGGAATTTGAATCACGTTTGTTTCCGGCGCTACCGCAGATCATAGCCGAGTTCGGGACGCCTTTTCATATATTTGATGAAAAAGGAATAATGGATGCCGGGGAAACACTGAAAGCCACCTTTGAAGAAATCCCGGGATTCCGGGAATTTTTCGCCGTCAAGGCGTTGCCGAATCCGGCGATACTGCGGATAATGCGGAAACTTGATTTCGGGCTGGACTGCAGCTCGGCCTCAGAACTGTTGCTGGCACGCAGCAACCAGTTTAGCGGCGCCGACATCATGCTGTCTTCAAACAATACCTCGGCAGAGCTGCTCGAGATAGCGGCCGTAAACGGCGGCTGCATCCTCAACCTCGACGATATCACCTTGATCGAGAAAGTGAAGGACTTTCCCAAGCTGATCTGTTTCCGGTACAACCCGGGGGAAAAGCGGAGCGGCAATGCCATCATCGGCAATCCGGTGGAAGCCAAATACGGCGTCAGGCACGACCAGATCGTCGAAGCCTACCGTCTGGCGCGGGCACGCGGGGCGGCTAAGTTCGGACTGCATACGATGATTATCTCAAATCAACTCGATTATCATTACATGGTGGATACCGTACAGATGCTGCTTGACGTCATGGAGATGGTTTCTCGTGAACTGGGCATTAGATTTGAGTTTTTCAATATCGGCGGCGGCATCGGCATCCCCTACCGCCCCGCCGATGCCAAATTCGACCTGCCTGCTTTAGCCAGGGAGGCCAGGGTACTGCTGGACGAATT
>CAZSHH010000040.1:22178-24694 GCA_964606525.1 uncultured Dehalococcoidales bacterium | reverse complement strand
TGGCGGGTACCTCTTTTTAGCCTGGATTCCAACATCAGCATATTCTTCCGCCCGTCAAAAATTATAGTCTTTCTTATTAGACTATTCATTGTACAACTATTTAACCACTACCATTGGCCTATTTCCATAGCTCAATGGTACTAAGTTACTAATTTCTTTGAAGCTGACAGCTATTTTTTTGTTACTTTTCCTGACAAAACCTTACCTTCCACGTTGTATTTCTTAGAGAATAAATAACACGAGGATAAATTCTGTTATGACTAATGAATTATCGCCGAAGTTATTGCGCTACCAGGCCTGGATGCTGCTGCATTATGCTTATGACCTGGTCATCAAGATCGAAGAAGATACTTATCGTATGAAGGCCGGCGTCTCATACCAACAGTTTCTTATCCTCATGACCGTGGCTGCCGTGGAAAATCCGCCTACGGTTGTCGAATTAGCCCATATGCTGCAACGGCAGCCTAACAGCATCAGTACCATCGTCGACCGGATGGTGAAACTGTCCCTGGTGAAACGGGAACCAAGCAAACTGGACCGCCGCCTGGTATATGTAAAATTAACTCCGGCCGGCAAAAATATCGTCACCCGGGCTGCCATCGAAGGTAATGAACTGCTCCAGCGCGTTACCGCCGATTTCTCGGAAAAAGAATTACGGTCGCTGTCCAAATTGCTGATGAAATTATCGTCTGTGGCCGCGCGCGAAGCCGGCATGGAAGCCAATCCGGCGGATAAAGGCGTACAGATAGTGCAGCAGGCTTCTCAAATCTTCAATGATATCGTTACCGTTTCCTGACCGCCGGATCAGGAAACACTTCTCCCGGGGGTAAACCACGGCCGTCGGTAATATCCGCGGCTGGGTGAATTCCGGTTTTAATTTTTCAGTTGCTGTTATTTAGATTACATAATGTAAATTGCTGCCCGGTTACAGATTTCCCCCGCTTCTCTTATTTTCCGGTGTTGAATTTGGCGCTTCATCCGATATACACTCTAATGCACCTTGTATATTGTTGTTATGTTTAAGTGAAGGAAGAGAAGATTATGGGGAAGATTATCGCTGTCGCCCAGCATAAGGGCGGCACGGGAAAGACGACTACTTGTATCAACCTGGCTGCCAGTCTCTGCGATCTGGGGAAAACTGTACTCATCGTCGATCTGGATCCGCAGGCTTCCTGTACCGTCAGCCTTGGTATCAATCCTCTTGAAGTATCTAAAACCAGCCATCATTTGTTGATCGATCCCACGGTCACGGTCAAGGATACGGTGGTTACCCGGCAGCGCATCAATTTTCATGTCGTTCCTGCTAATGTCGACCTCGCCATGGCTGAATCTGAACTGGTTGGCAAGATCGGCCGTGAAAAAGCATTGCAGAAAAAGCTATCGGCGGCCCGGCCGGATTATGATTTCATCTTTATCGATTGTCCGCCTACGTTAGGCTTGTTGGTCATCAATGCCATGGCGGCCGCCGACAGCGTGCTGATCCCTGTACAGTGCGAACCCTTAACGCTTTACGGTGTAAACCATTTGCTGCAAATTATCAACCTTGTCCGCGACGAGGTAAATCCTCAGTTGAAGATCGAAGGCGTTCTCCGTACCATGTATGACCGGCGCACCAAACTGAGCCAGGAAATTTCACAGAGCCTGGAGCAGACTTTCGGCGATCTGGTCTTCACTACTATCATATACCGGCATGTTAAGCTGGCCGAAGGTCCGGTCCATGAACTCCCCGTGAGTTTTTATGCCGCCAACTCCGCCGGTACTAACGAATACCGTGCCCTGGCAAAGGAGCTGCTCTCCCATGGCCAATAAAAAAACGGACAAAAACGTCGCCGGCATGGCCGTGCTGACCGATATTCGCAGTCTGCTGTCTGCTTCCCGTGATACCATAGCCATCAATCCGGCTGATACTAAACCGGAAACGACTCCGAGTAAAGGAAAAGAAGCGAATCGAAAAGAACTGCAGCAGTACCAGGAAATGATCCAGGCACAACAAGCCCGGATCGCCTGCCTGGAAGGTGAAAAACAGGAATTGTCCGCAAAACTGGCTACACTTTCTTCAAACATGACAAAAGCACCGCAGGACCAGGAACAACTCAAGATGGAAATCGCCGGTCTCGCAGCGAGCAAAGATGAATTATCCCGTGCCCTGGCCGAGATCGAAGGCCTGTTGCAGCTAAAGCTGAAAGACCTGGTGCGCCGTATCGGCCGGGTCTATGAAGAAGCAGGTGATTTTGAAGCCGGCCGTGATTTCCGCCATATCTCGAATCAACTGGAAGCCGCGGAAAATTTCGGTGAATTCATCCGCGCCCTGCTGCGCGAATAAGCCTGGTCAATGCATGGCGGCTGCCGGTATAACTAATAGATAAATACCAGGCCGACGGTGATCGCCCCCGGGACTTTACTGAGTTCGTCGAGTAAGGCATACGATGCCCAGCCGGCTTCATTGATCAATTTTGTCACGTCAATGCCCATCGCTTTTATCTGTTCTTCCAGGAAGGGATCAAGTTCTTCTATGA
>CAZSHH010000040.1:6127-22168 GCA_964606525.1 uncultured Dehalococcoidales bacterium | reverse complement strand
GATTGCAGGGGAAAACGGCAGGATCCACTCTGTAAATACTGGCAGGCCGCGCCTTCACAGAGATAATCTTTACAGGAACCACCCCCCAGCCCCATTGCCAGGTGGTAACCGTCTTTAAAGGCCTGCCGCTCCAGCGCCGCGGCAACTTCAATACCCTTTTTATGGTACTGCTGTATTTGCTTTTTACCGGTTTCCGATATTTCCTGTCCTGGGTGAATTGCATCTATCTGCACTTCACATTTGAAAATGATGGCGGTAGTATAACGGGCAATCGCCCGGCGTACCAGGTCGAGGTCCGGCGCATACGGCGGGCAATTCGGTGTTTCCCCCGCCCGGCCGCATCTCGGGATCAGGCATTTCAACCTGACCCGTTCGTCGACTACGATTGAATCGGCAGTAATACTTTTCGCACCTGACGCTCCCAGTTCGATTGCTAACCGGCAGTAACGTCTCAAGTCTGCCTTCAGGTTTTGTTTTCCTTTTTCTCCCAGGGCAGTCACTTTTTGTTTCGCCATTTGTGGTACCTCGGCCGTAGTTGCTCCGTTGCTTGTAGACACTTTAGTTGAGCGGCTTTGCCGTTGTCAACGGGTAAATATTGACACTCTTCGGGCATGATGATATTGTCTATTATGGCGGGATAATTACGCATACAACTAACTATGACATAAGGCAGGTGTGATTGGCTGCACTTCGTTCACGCTCGGCGATATTAACTTTATATGGCGATTATCTTCGGCAGCGCGGCGGCGAGATCAGCATTGCCAGCTTGATCGTGCTGATGGGTAATTTCAGCGTATCCGGGCAGGCTGTCAGGTCCGCCGTATCCCGGATGTGCCAGGCGGGATATTTAAAAGTCCGGCGCAGCCGCAAAGGCAGCTATTATTCCCTGACCGAAAGCGGCTATGAACTCCTCAATAAGGGTACCGAGCGTATCTTCCGGCGTAAAAGCGGGCCTTGGGACGGTTCCTGGACCATCGTCACCTATTCCGTTCCGGAAAAAATGCGTGAAATCCGGGACCGGCTGCGCCTCGAACTGGGCTGGCTGGGATATGGTGCTTTAAGTGAAGCTACCTGGATATCGCCTTATGACATGACGGCTGAGGTTGAAGCCTTGGCCCAACGGCTGCATGCCCGTGATTACATTTATTCGTTCCATGTGCGGCACAACGGGTTCACCAAACCCGCTGATATTGTAGCCCGTTGTTGGGACCTTGATAAGATACATCGCCGCTATGCCGCTTTTATCAATGAATATAAACCCCGCTATGAAAAATATCTCCAATGCATGACTCAGGGCGATGCTATTGAACCTAATGCATGTTTTGTAGAAAGATTCAACCTGATTCATGAATACCGCCGGCTGCCCTACCTGGATCCGGATTTACCGGAAGCATTGTTGCCGGCCAACTGGTTGCGGCCGCAAGCCGCCGCTCTCTTCACCGAGTACCACGATCTATTTGCTGCCCGCGCTAATATTTACTTTGACTCGGTATTCAGTGGTTCTATTTTTGTTAAGGATAAGCAGAAAAAACCACCTGTAGCCGGTATTTAGCTTCTTCGGAATCTAGGCTGCCAGTTCGATGGCGACCGTGGTCCCTTTGCCTGCCTGTGATGCCGCTGTCAATATCGCCCCCACCAAACGTGCCCGCTCTTCCATCCCCGCCAATCCCAGTTTGCCGTCCTTGGTAAAATCGCCTACGGTTGGCGGCAGTTCGAATCCCTTCCCGTTATCTGAAATCGTGATTTTTACCTTGTAGTTGGTGAATTCTACCGTGACCTCCCCTTTCGTCGCTGCAGAATGTCGCCATACGTTCCGCAGCGCTTCCTGGACGATGCGGAATAACACTAACTCGACTTCTTCTCCCAGGCGGCGCTCGGTCCCTATTACTTTAACTTTTATGGGGATATTGGAATAATTTGCAGTATCGTCGGCCAGCATTTGTATCGCCGGTAACAAGCCTAACCGGTCCAGTGCGGCCGGCCTGAGGTCCTGGCTGAGCCGCCGTACCCCCTGCATGATGTTGTTGCTTTGCTGCCATAATTCTTCCAGCCGCCGCCGCGTTGCTTCGGGGATGTTTTCCTTACTGCTGGCGAGCGCATCGAGCTGCCGGGAAAGCACTACCAGTGATTGTATGGTATCGTCATGCAGTTCCCGGGAAATCCGTTTCCTTTCCAGTTCCTGGGCCCGGGTTACCTGCTCCAGGTAAAGCCGCTGGTTTTCTTTTTGCCGCTGTTCTTCCGTGATATCCCGGGCGATGTGTTGAAAACCTACTGGTTTACCGTTGCGCCGGATTACACTGGAACTCAATCTGACCGTGGCTTCGACCCCGTCTTTCCTTTTGATTTTTTGATCGTACGTTTCCCCGGGGCTTTTCTGTTCGATCAACCGGCGCCTTATTTCTTTGGCATATTCCAGCGCTTCCGGTGACAGGAACTGCCTTACATCCATCCCGACAATTTCTGCTACATCATATCCGGTTAGCGCCTTGTTGGCGGCGTTGGAACCGGTAATATTACCCTCCATGTCCTGGAGCCAGATCGCGTCATGGGCATCTTCGAATAAACTGCGGTATCTTTGCTCCGATAACTGTAATTCATGTTGTATGGTTTCCAGTGCGATTCGCCTTTCCCTGGCGTGCCGGAAAGAATCGATGGTTAATGCGATCACATCGCCCACGATCACAACTGCAAACGACTCCACTACGGCACCTGTCCGGTTATCCGGTGAAGAAATCGCCTGGATTAGCATCAACACCAGCGCCGCTGCCGAACTTACCAGGGAACCTCTGAAACCGAAGATGAAACATGCCCAGATGACCGGGGCCAGGTACAGGATCCTTTCGAAGGCATGCCGGGTCAGGTCCAGTTCACTGATTATCCTGTTCAGGAATACCGGATAACTGATGGCGTTGTTGAATAAAAAGAACGATATTGAAACTAAGAGGATCGTGATCAACCAGAATCCGGGATTACGTAACAGAAAGCGTACTTTTTTTTTGAATCGGTTCATTGATCTGTTTATCTTTATTCCGCTTACGGTAAGTCGTTCAGGGTGACCCAACCTTCCTTCAGGGCACGTACTACTGCTTCCGTCCGTGAACTCACCTGGAGTTTGTTGAAGATGTGGCTGAAATGGGCTTGTACCGTACGTAATGACAGGCTGAACTGATCGGCGATCTCCTGGTTGCTTAGCCCTCTACTGGCCAGCCGCAGTACATCGAGCTCCCGCTCACTCAATACTTCTGAGTTTTTTTCTTTCAGGTTTTTGCCTGTTGCCGGTACGAATCTATTCAGGACTTTACGGGCTACGGTCGGATGCAGCACCGATTCGCCGGCATGGACTGCCCGGATCGCTTCTATCAACTCCCGGCCGCGGACACTTTTCAACAGATAGCCGGCGGCTCCGGCTTCCAGCAAGCTGAAAACAAACTGGTCGTCGTCATAGGCACTGAGCACGAGGATCGCCGTTTTCGGGTAAAGTGCTTTGATTTGTTTGGTCGCCGCAATCCCATCTACCTTCGGCATGGCCACATCCATCAGCACCACATCCGGATGGGCAGTGCCGGCCATCTGTATCGCTTCTTCCCCGTCGGCAGCTTCGGCGATTACTTCCAGGTCCGGTTCTTGTTCCAGCAGCTGCCTGGTGCCTTCGCGTACGACCGTATGATCGTCGGCAATTAGTAACCTGATCTTATCCATCTCTTTCCCGGTTTTCTCTTCTAGTATCTATAATATCCCTTTTATGCGGCACTCTCAATTTTTCATCACCAAAATGTAGGTATTATTACTTATCGATTACATAATGATATTAAGTATCGGTACGGAATCGGTACAGGTACAGGCAATGATAAACTGAAATCAAAAGGCGTATTATGAATTCCGGAAGGGACCTTATAATGTGCTCAACTTTCAATATTGTGCCTTTCTATCCTGGTCATAAAACCGCCGTAAATTATAAAGAGACGATCATCGGTTATAATTCTATTGTATGCGGATATCCCTACAGTGCAGGATCAGACAGCCGATGGTTTTGATTAA
This sequence comes from uncultured Dehalococcoidales bacterium, assembly GCA_964606525.1. Taxonomy (GTDB): domain Bacteria; phylum Chloroflexota; class Dehalococcoidia; order Dehalococcoidales; family UBA2162; genus JBBITI01. The sequence continues at coordinate 18,130 of CAZSHH010000040.1, read as the reverse complement.
ATCCTTGGATAATAGGGTAGCTGGAAATGGATTGGCAGTTCCTTGTGGCTTTGGTAGTCGCCATACCCCTGATTCTGTTTCCGGCTGCCTTAATCTGGTATATTAGTGTTGGTGGCATCATTAGAAAAGTTAAAATTAATCCCAGGAAAAAAGACGCAGCAAATAAACCTGCAAAAACTGGAAAATAACATTCGAGTGTCACAGTGAGAGGTATATAAGGAGAACCATGATCACGATAAATATCAATGGCGAACAGGTACAGGCCAACGAGGGAGAAACGATATTGGAAGCCGCCAAAAAGGCTAACATATCGATTCCCCACCTTTGTTACATGGAAGGGCTGGAAAATTACGGCGGTTGTGGCTTATGCGTAGTTGAAGTGGAAGGCGAAAGAAATCCCACCCGTGCTTGTGTACGGGAGGTAGCCCCGGGCATGAAAGTACTTACCAACACTAATAAAGTCCGGGCTATTCGCAAAACAGTCGTTGAACTTTTACTTTCCAATCATCCCCAGGATTGTTTCACCTGCGTGCGCAACCAGAACTGCCAGCTTCTCGATGCCGCTTCCGAATTAGGTGTCCGCTCTTTACGCTTGAACAACATTGTCGAACGGAAAGATTTGGATGCTACCAGCGTATCTATTACCCGTGACCCCAACAAATGCATCCTTTGTTCTCGTTGTATCCGGATGTGTAATGACATTCAAAAAGTCGGCGCCATCGACTTCTCGAATCGCGGTTTTGACCTGGAAGTTGTTACTTTCGGTGGTGAAGGCCTCGGTAAGAGCGAATGTGTCAACTGCGGCCAGTGCATCCATGTTTGCCCCGTCGGTGCTATTTTCGAACGGAGTGCTATTAATGATGTTTGGGCGGCGATCGATGATCCCAACAAGCATGTCGTCGTTCAAGAAGCTCCTGCCGTCCGTGCTGCTCTTGGTGAAGAATTCGGCCTTCCTCCGGGCACTCTGGTTGCCGGCAAAATGCACGCTGCTTTGAAGAAACTGGGTTTTGATACCGTCTTCGATACCAATTTTTCCGCCGATCTTACTATCATGGAAGAAGGCAGCGAACTAATCAAGCGTATCACCACCGGCGGTGTCTTACCCATGTTCACCTCCTGCTGCCCTGGTTGGATCAAGTTCATCGAAGAATTCTATCCCGACCTGCTGCCCCATCTCTCATCCTGTAAATCACCCCAGCAGATGTTCGGGGCCCTCGCAAAGACCTATTTCCCCAAGGTAGCGAGCTTAAAGCCGGAGAGTATCGTCTCGGTTTCTATCATGCCTTGTACCGCCAAGAAATTTGAAGCTCAGCGGCCGGAAATGAACGCCAGCGGCTACCGGGATGTGGATTATGTCCTCACCACCCGCGAACTGGCCGCCATGATCCGCCAGGCCGGAATCGACCTTGCCAGCCTCCCTGATGTCCAGGCCGAGGAATTGATGGGTTCCTATACCGGCGCCGCCACTATTTTCGGTGTCACCGGTGGGGTGATGGAAGCTGCCCTGCGCAGTGCATATAAACTGATCACTGGTAATGAACTGGAAAACATCGACCTGGTTCCCGTACGCGGCATGAAGGGTATCCGTACCGCCAAGGTTAAAGTCGGTGATCTTGAAGTTAACGTTGCCGTCGCTCATGGCCTCGGTAATGCCCGTGAACTGATGGATGAAGTCCGGGCGGGAAAATCGCCTTACCACTTCATCGAAATCATGGCTTGCCCCGGCGGCTGCGTCGGCGGCGGCGGCCAGCCTATCGGTTACGATATGGCCATCCGGAGTGCCCGTGGTGAAGTCCTGTATAACGAAGATAAGTCACTGCCGGCTCGCCGTTCCCACCAGAATCCCGCTGTGCAGAAACTGTATAAAGATTACCTGGAAAAACCGTTGGGAGAGATATCTCACCACCTGCTGCATACTAAGTATACCCCGCGGGATACCGAGTTGAGTGGTAAAAAATAGTGAATTCAGGCACCGAGAAAAGGGAGAAAAGATAATGACAACTGCTGTTAAAGATCAAATGAGCGGCATTTTCGCTGGACATAAAGGCGCCAAAAAGGATGCCCTCATCCCCATATTGCAGGAAACTCAGGCTTGTTTCGGTTACTTGCCGGAAGATGCGATGCGGGAGATTGCTGCCTTCCTTGGTACTACCCCGGGCGCAGTCTTTGGCGTCGCTTCTTTTTATGCTATGTTCCGTTTCCGTCCCACTGCAAAAAAACGGATCACTGTTTGCCGCGGTACTGCTTGCCATGTCCGTGGCGGGCCTCGCATCCTCGACGAAGTCGAGAATGTCCTTAAGATAAAGGACGGAGAAATGACTGCCGACGGCGAATATAGTATTGAAGAAGCCGCCTGCTTCGGGTCTTGCGCCCTGGCCCCTGTTATGGTGATCAATGAACAGGTGTATGGCCGTATGACTCCTGCAAAAGTGCGGGAGATCCTGGGCAAGAAAGGTTAGAGGTCGAGAAGAATGAATAAATCATATACAGAACTAAAAAGCCATGCCGATTCCGTATGGAATGAACTTCAGAATAGCAAAAAACCCCGTATCAGCGTTGGTTTAGGGACCTGCGGTGCCGCTGCCGGGGCTAATGCTGTCGTGGATGCCGTCAAAAAGAAACTGGCTGAATTAAAGATTGATGCCGTTATTACCCGCGTCGGTTGTATCGGCCTGTGTTGTATCGAGCCTATTATTTCTATCGGCAAACCGGGCCAACCGGATGTCTATTACGGCGAGTTGACGCCGGACACCGCCACCAACTTGGTGGAAGAATTCCTGGTTAAAGATAATCCTCATCCCGAAATGGCAGCCGGTAAACTGGGCGAAGGCGATGTCGCCGGTATTCCCAGCCTCTGGGATCATCCCATGTTGAAGGGGCAGGTCCGTATCGTTCTCCGCAACAGCGGCCTCATTGACCCGGAAAATATCGATCACTATATCGCCCGCGGCGGTTATGCCGGAGCGGTCCGGGCCTTGAAAATGAAACCTGAAGAAATTATCCAGGAAGTGAAAGATTCTGGTCTCCGCGGCCGTGGCGGCGCTGGTTTTTCCACCGGTACCAAGTGGGAATTGTGCCGGAAATCGGCAGGCAGCCCAAAATACATTATCTGCAATGCCGATGAAGGCGACCCCGGCGCATTTATGAACCGGGCTTTACTGGAAAGCGATCCGCAGCAGGTCATCGAAGGTATGATCATCGGGGGGTATGCTATCGGGGCTAACCAGGGTTACGTCTACTGCCGTGCTGAAAAAGCCGGTGCTATCAAACGGCTTGAAGTGGCCTTGAAACAGGCTGTCGAATATGGCCTGATCGGTAAAAATATCCTCGGCTCCGGATTCGATTTCAACCTGGAGATTCGTAAAGGTGCCGGCGCTTTTGTCTGTGGTGAAGAAACTGCCCTGATGGCCTCCATCGAAGGCGGTCGCGGTATGCCTCGTTCCCGGCCTCCTTTCCCCGCCGTTTCCGGCCTTTGGGGCAAACCGACCAACATTAATAATGTTGAATCCTGGGCTAATATTTCCGCCATCTTCCTGCATAGCGGTGCCTGGTATGCCAGCTACGGCACCGAGAAGAGCAAGGGTACCAAGACTTTCGCCCTCGCTGGTAAAATTAAGAGAACCGGCTTGATCGAAATTCCGCTTGGCCTGCCCATTAAAGATGTTATCTTCGGCATTGGCGGTGGCATTCTTAATGATAAAAAATTCAAAGCCGTTCAGGCTGGCGGTCCTTCCGGCGGTTGTATCCCGGCCGAATATATGGACCTGCCCGTTGATTATGAAAATCTTACCAAGGCCGGCGCTATCCTTGGTTCCGGCGGTATGATCGTCGTTGATGAAGATACCTGTATGGTCGACCTCGCCCGCTACTTCCTCACCTTCGTCCAGTCCGAGTCCTGCGGTAAATGTCCACCTTGCCGGCTGGGTACCAAGCAGATGTTGAATATCCTGACTGATATCTGCAAAGGCAAAGGTAAGATGGAAGATTTGTCCTTACTTGAAGCTCTTGCTCAGGATATTAAGAACGGTTCTCTGTGTGCTTTGGGCCAGACTGCGCCCAACCCTGTTTTAACTACTCTCCGCTATTTCCGTAATGAATATGAAGCCCATATCCTTGAGAAACGGTGCCCGGCTGGTGCCTGTACCGCCCTGGTCTCCTACGAGATCGATGCTGCTAAATGTATCGGCTGCGGTACCTGCGCCAAGAATTGCCCGGTCAATGCCATTACCGGGGAGAAGAAATCTCCTCATCAGATCGATCAAACTGTGTGTATCAAGTGCGGTACCTGCTACGATGTATGTCCTAAGAAAGTCCAGGCGGTTAAGAAGGTATCGGGTGCGGCAACTCCGGCCCATGCCTAATCGCTGACTCTCGTCCGGTTACCACGGACGATTCGGTACACACTTGAAAGAGGAAGCGCCCAACCATCTGGTTGGGCGCTTTTTTTTATTCCCGAATATGTAGTTTTATTTGTTTTTCCAGACGGCCGGCCTTTTTTGTAGAAATGAATTCAAACCTTCGGCTGCATCTTCAGTTTGCCAGGTCTTGATGCCCAGGTCCACTCCTCTCTGCATTGCTTCCGCCCAGTCGCTCGCATTTGCTGCCTGGTATAATGCTTCCCGGCAAAGCTTTACTCCGCTACCGCTCATGGCCAGGAACTTCTTGGCAGTTGCTTCGGCAGTACTGTCCAGTTCTGCTTCGGGCACTACCTTGTTCACCAGGAAGCACCGTTCTGCTTCCGCTGCTGAAAAATTTTCCCCCAGTAAAATCAGTTCGAAGGCTTTTCGTTCTCCCATGATTCGGGGGAATAAGGCGGCGGCTACCGGTGCCAGTCCCCCTAGCTTGATTTCCGGTTGCCCGAATACTGCTTTATCACTGGACACGGCATAATCGCAGCCGGCCACTAATTCGCAGCCCCCTCCCAGCGCTACCCCGTTCACCACCGCAATGCTTGGTTTGCCTAGGTTCCGCAGGTACTGGAATACCTTCCCGAATTCCCTGATCGTCAACGGCATCCGTTCACCCAGGTGGTCTTTCACTTCTACCCCCGCACTGAACGCCCGGTTGCCTGAACCCCTCAACAGTACTACCTGCACGCTGTTGTCCTTGGCTAGTTCAGCTAAAGCTGCATTCATTTCCACCAGCATCTCGTAGTTCATCACATTCGTCGACGGTCGGTTCAATGTCAGTTTCCCTATGCCGTCCAGTTTATCCACCGTGATTAACTGATAAGCCATATCATGCCCCCTTTATCTATCTGAAAATTGTCAGGTTAAATTTCCGAATATTCGTATTTTTATTGACCGTACACCGAATTGTCATTCCGGCGCAAGCCGGAATCCAGCGTACTGATTCAAAATTCATCTTGTTCTATCTTTCATTTCCTTTCTGTGAGGGGGGGTGAATTTCGATATTAACGTTTCTCTGGTATTTTGATATCAGTGTTTAGGATTTGGTATTTTGGTATTCGTATTTACTTAGTATTTAGATATTAGTATTTATAATTTGGCTCTTTATTTTCATGGTTAAGAAAAGAAAGTCCACTCTACTTAAAGAATGGACTTTCCTCACTTATCGTTAAATGTTACTGCTTGGGTTTGTAAATAACGTCTTCCATCAGCTTGTCGCCAAACGGTTCGGCTTTTGCTAATGCCTGGCGGTATTTTATGAAGTCAATTACGCTCTTACCGGTCATGGCCGAAGTATTGAATGCGTTGAAGCCGAGCAAGGCTTCGGTATTCATGTTCGCCCCGAGCCAGTATTGCGACCAGACCTTGGTCTGATCCCAGAAATACTTCTTCTTCATTCTGATCGAGTCGATGGTTGCCATACTGCATAACGGCATCAGATTAGCTAACGTCCAGACGAATTTGTTGACGTATTCATCCAGCGCCGTCCAATCGGTCTTCAGTGTTTTCAGCAGGTCGCTGCCTTCCTTGGCCGCCGCGCCCTTCTTCATTTCACCGTAAACGATTTCTCCGTTATCGACATACTTGTCAGTGATGACCCGGGGATCTCGCACCCATTCACCCTTGTCGTTTTTCTTGATCGGGATCGCCTTGCTTATGAGGCCGAGTCTCTCCATCTTGTAGGAACTCCAGGACTCGTTGGTAACCGCACTTAACATGGCCAGCTCGGTTGTCGGCAGTTGCCAGGGTAAGAAATCGGTAGAACCGCCGGTAGGTGTGGAGCCCACGCGGGTCCCCGCCTGGCCGAAGGTGGCGGTATCCGCCGCAATTGTAAAGTCACAGGCCTGGCCGATCTCCTGGCCGCCGGCGATGCGCATGCCGTTGCAGCGGCAGACGACCGGAGAGTGGCTCTGCAGGATGGAATCAACCATGGCGGCAAACAGGCTCAAATAATCGGCATACTCTCTGGGACGCCGGGTATAATATTCCGAATATTCTTTGGTATTACCGCCGCTGCAGAATGCCCGGTCGCCCATGCTGGTGAATATGGTCGCTACCACGGAACGGTCCATGGAAGCTTTATTCATGCCGGCAATGACGCCTTTTACCATTTCCGTGGTGTAAGAGCCGTATTGGGCGGGATTATTCAAGGTGATCCATGCCGTAAATAGCCCGTCAACCGTCTTGCCTGTACTGGGGTCGACTAAGGGCTTTTTTTCAAACATTGTGCAGGGAGCTACCGTCCCAAAATGTTCGTCCCCGTAAATTTGATGATTTTTTAGTGCATTATCTCTCGGTATCCAGTCTAAAGACATTTCTCTTTTTCCTCCGTCTTAAGTCTTACTTAAGTATTTGTCTGTATTTTTATCTATCAGTATTCTTCATATACCTTGATATTTCTTGGTTGAATATGGTTAATTCCTTGCCTACCGGCAGGTATTCATAAATCTTAAATCATTAATCTGGTCCAATTACTAATTTAGAAATCCGGTACTAATACGATCCGCTTGTCCAAACCGCCTTTGTGACCGTCTTCGAAAGCTTTCTGTATCTGGCTCATTGGTCGGATTTCGACGAACGGTTCGATCTTCACTTTACCGTCAAGTACCATCTTCAATACCGCGGGATAATATTTGGGCAGGCAGCCCCATGATCCCAGGATATCGCCGTCAAAAGCCATTAATCGAGACAGTTGATATTCGTTTTTCTGCATCCCGTAGCCGCAGATAACCAGGGTAAAGACGAACGAGAAGAGTTCCAGCGCGATCTGCTGCCCGGGCAGCGTCCCGCTCCATTCGAATATCTTCCATCCGTAATTGGAGGGGAGTCCTTTCTCCTTGCAGTATGCCCGGAATGCATCGCGGACGCCTTTAGTATCTTTGTCCGCCGAACTGATGGTGGCCGTAGCACCAAATTCCATCGCCCTTTTCAGTTTTTCCGGGCTGCGGGCTATCGCTACTACTTCTTTCGCTCCCAGGCCGCGGCAAACCTGTGTTGCATAGACACCCAGGCCGCCTGTCGCTCCGGTGATGATGACATTGTCTCCGGGTTTCAGGTTAGCCCGCATTGCTGCCTGATATGGTGATGTCACCGCATCGGCTACTACCGATAATTGTTCCAGCGGGATATTCCCCCTGTTTTCTACTACACACAGGTCTTCGGCTGGTACTACGATGTGGCTGGAAAAACCGCCGTAGATTCCCATGCTGTTGCCCGGCATTTTCTGCGCCAGGCAGCGGTTGCCCCGTCCGGAGGCGCAGATGGCACATTTATTGCAGGGCATTACCGCCGGGATGATTACTTCTTTCCCGACCCATTTGCTTTCCCCGGCTACAACCCGGCCGCTTATTTCATGGCCCAGAGTCATGGGAGGTTTATTTACGGTCGGTACCCCGTCATAAAAATAGCCCAGGTCGGTATGGCATACCCCGCACCCTGCTATCTCTACAAGTACTTCGCCCGGTTTTATTTCCGGAACATCGATTTCGGTCCGGGCCAGCTTACCTGGTTCTGTCATCTGCCATGTTTGTATCTTGCTGGGAACGTTTGGCATCTCTCCTCCTCACAGCGGATTAGCGCTTATTTTTCATATTCTGGCAAAAGTGTCAACGCCGCCAAAATGATATCATGCAGTACTGTGAGTGTCAATGGAAAGATAACAAGCGCTCGTTAATTAAAACTCTCTGCTGTTGTTATTATATTATTGATAATTACCGGATTTTTCCTGGTAATGAACAATCCGGCCACTGGGCCAGAATTATAGAGAGTGTCTCAAAATGACATCCTGAGGAGTCCCGATTCATCGGGATGACGAAGGATCCGTCACTTTACTTTGAGTACGGATTCTGTTGACTGTAGTCAGATTACACTCGGAATGGACATTTCAGGAATTATAAGACAGCTTATTATAACCTGGCCGCTTTCGTATCTGATTATTAGTTTTAATGATAGGCTAGTATGTCTTATCTGCGCTCCGCCTGGCAGTTCTCGCTTCCTGGCGGGTTCCCGGAACGCGTCTTGATGCCCTGGTATACCAGTTCGAACATGGTGTCACTCACCTGGTCCGCCGTCAACCTGCCTTTCGGCGAAAACCAGATGTTGCTTCTGATGATCATCGAGGGGATCAGGTAACTTACGATTTGCTCATCAAGGTCGGCAAAGTATCCCGCTTCCCGGCCGCGCCGGATTATATTCAACAAGACATCATCGTATACTTTGCGTAACTTTATTATTTCATCCCGGTGTTCCGGCGTCAGGTCCTTCAAGCCGGTATCGGTGATCGATACGATCGACTTTCTCATATTAACCAGGAAGCCGAAATGAGTTTTGACGAGTGCTTTTAACAGGTCAACCGGACACGTTACCTTATCTTCTCCTAATGGCTGGATCTGTTCCAACATCTGCGTGGTAATATCGTAAATAACCTCGTAAAGGATATCTTCCTTATTTTTAAAATAGTTGTAAATATTGGCTGGCCGGCAGTTGCAGGCTTTCGCGATATCGTTCATGCTCGTGCCTAGATAACCTTTCTGCCAGAATAAAGTCTCTGCTTTATCCAGTATCCAGGTCTTCTTAATGGAAGACTGCATCGCTTTACGTTGTCCGGCTCGCCTCATATTTTCTCCTTACTCATATGTCATCACGCAAGATAACACATCATTTGAAAGCTGTCAAAAATTCCTTAATGATATCTTTTCACAGGTTTGACATCCTGTTTTTACCGGTGTTATAATTTTGCTGTTAATTAACAGTTGTTAATAAGACGCTTGGCAGGACATTATCCCGGTGTTGTTTTTACTGGTTGATTGACGGACGTTTTTATTATTGTGATTTTCTACTATAATATATTCCTGCTTCGCCAGAATAATATCACGTAAATATGCCCGTTATCGTTCTTTACTGGAATAATAGAATATTTTTCTAGGAGGTTGTACCTGTGCAGGTAATTAAGACAGATTGTGGCATATGTATCAATTGTTGCGGCATGGATGCTTATGTGGAGGACGGGAAAATAATTAAAGTGGAGGGGTCTAAAGAACACTGGCTGACCCATGGAAAGCTGTGTCCTAAAGGCGAACATGCCATAGAATATGTATATTCGCCTAACCGTCTCAAGTATCCGATAAAAAAAGTCAATGGTCGTTTTGAGCGGGTTTCCTGGGATCAGGCACTGGATGAGATAGCTGCGAAGTTACTCGATCTGAAAGCCAAATACGGCGCTCATACCCTGGCTACCTTTACCGGTTCGGTTGGTGTCGAACATTTCGAAATGGCCGCCTTTAACCAGAGGTTCGTGAAAGGCTTCGGCAGCCCGAACTTCTTTAATGCTGAAGGCATCTGCTTCCGTTCCCGTATCCAGGCCCGCCAGATTACTTTCGGCCGTTACCCGGTGGAAAACCCACGGAATGCTAAATGCATTATCCTTTGGGGCCATAATCCGGATGGCAGCTACTTCCCCCAGGGAATAAGAATTCGTGAAGCCATTAAAGACGGTGCCAAGCTTATCGTCATCGACCCGCGGCGTATCCCGCTAGCCAAGGAAGGCATTTACCTGCAGATTCGTCCCGGTACCGACTGTGCCGTGGCCCTGGCCATGATCAATGTCATCATCGAACAGGGCCTCTGGGATAAGGAATTCGTTGATAAATGGTGTTTTGGGTTTGACCAACTTGCCGAACACGTTAAGTCCTATACTCCGGAAATGGCCGCCACTATAAGCGGTATATCCGCTTCGGAGATAAGGCGCATCGCTCGAATGTATGCTTCTACAAAACCTGCCTGCATTGTAGATAGCGTAGGGCATCTTACTCAGGTGAGGAACGGTTTCCAGACTTATCGGGCTTTTGCTATATTGCAGTCCATCACCGGCAATATAGAAATCCAGGGTGGCTGGGCCAGTTGTCCGCAGCCTCGCTTTGCCGATTTACGTCTTCCTGTCGAAGAGAAAAACCTTGGTTACGATGAGTTCCCGGTATTTCATCAATTTAAAAACCCGCCGCCATACGGTTCGGCTTCCCTGATGGCACAGACAATGATAACCGGGAAACCTTACGCTATCAAAGCATTCATAAGCTCCGGCGCTAACCCGGCCGTGACTTTTCCTGATACCAACCTTTTACTGGAAGGATTCAAGCAACTGGAACTTAATGTATCAATCGACCCATACCTTACCGAGACTGGTCAGCTGGCTGACTACGTTCTCCCTGCTTGCACTTCATTCGAGGAAACCGGAATCGGTGGATTCCCATGGGCAATTTCATATGGCGAACCATATATCATGCTACGCAAAGCGCTTATTGAACCGCTTTACGAGAGTATCCCTATCTGGAAAATCTGGTCATTGCTCGGCCGTAAAACCGGTATGGCCCAGCATTTTCCGTGGAACTCTGATGAAGAAGTAGCTACCCATTTCTTCTCTACAACCGGCATCACGATGAAAGACCTGAAAGATCATCCCGAAGGTCTTTATTTTGGTAAGAAAGAATACAAGGTAACAGGTTTTAGCACCAAGAGTGGAAAGATAGAGCTTTATTCAGCCCGGATGGAAGAATTGGGCTTTCCGGGTATTCCTACTCACATTGAACCGGACCAAAGCAGTACCGCAAATCCTGAATTAGCTAAGGAATATCCCGAGACACTGCTAACCGGATGCCGGGATATTGAATACATCGATGCCCAACTCCGGGATATACCCGCTTTGAGAGTTGCCAGGCCGGAGGGTGAGGTTCAGGTTAATCCCGTCACCGCCAAGAAATATAATATCATGCACGGCGAAATGGTCGGCATTGAGACTCCCCGCGGTTCAATAAGAATGAAGGCCAACGTAACTCCGGATATTATGCCGGGTGTCATTTCGGTTCCCCATGGCTGGGCAGGTGCCAACTCGAATATCCTGTTAGATTCTAAACTGGTTGACAAGGTTTCAGGTTATATCACGCTAAATGGGGTTGCCTGCCGTTTGGCAAAACTGGCTGTATAAAACATTAAATGTAAAATAATAAAGAAGGTATCCGGCCTGATATGTTAAAATGCTACTATCAGGCCGGAATCATTATGGATAAGATACGTAATTATACATTCGAAGAATATTGCGACCGCATCAAAGGTTTCCATGGTGGCCTTGCTCCCGGCGTCATTATCGCTGGCTACATGGTCGATTTGGCTTACCGGCATCTACCTGCCGATGCATTATATGACGTAATTTGCGAAACCACCGCTTGCCTGCCTGATGCCGTCCAGTTGTTGACCCCTTGCACTGCCGGCAATCAATGGATGCATATCATCGACGTCGGGCGTTATGCGCTGACTGTTTATGACAAACAAACCGGTGAAGGCGTACGTGTCTACATCGATTCTACAAAGCTGGATAAATGGCCGGTCATCCGCGACTGGTTCTTTAAGACTAAATCTAAGAAGGAACAGGACCGCCAGCGCCTCACCGACCAGGTCCGGGAAGCCGGCATTGATATCTTCAATGTCGAGCAGGTCAAGGTTGCTCCCGTTTATCTAAAAAAACAACCAAAAGCTGTTGCTGTTTGTCCCGTCTGTCACGAGGCCTTCAAAGCGGATTCCGGTCCACTTTGCCCTGCCTGCC
>CAZSHH010000040.1:0-6094 GCA_964606525.1 uncultured Dehalococcoidales bacterium | reverse complement strand
TCTCTGGGCCAGGATAAACCATTCATAAATGCTGAACCAGTCGGATTTCCATCTGGTCCCCTCTCATCTGCCTCCCCTTCTGTCCCTAACAACAAATTACCGACAAACCATGCTCCCCTTTTCCCACTCCCGACCCCAATTGGGGGTTTCACATAAATCTTAAATCTACTATCAATTCTCTCTCACTAACAGTGACTCACTCCAGAGAAGATCCTCCCAATAACCCGTGATATTCCCTCTCAGTTTGGCACATAGATTGGTTCCCTCTACCCACACCTCTGATGAATCAATCTCTTCTTTCCATAAAAAATTCCTGCTGTTATGGCTTGCTGTCATCCTGTTTTTCAGTACCTCAATGTCATTTTCCGCCATTTCCACCGTGTCATAGTTGAGGACCAGTACCACAAATAACCCCTTTTCATCTATACCCAGCCCGGCTGCAAATGCCGAATATGGTCCCATCAACGGGGCTTCTGAATCGGCATTCTCAAATAGTTGAATTGAGTCCTGTCCCAGAGTCATATTGAGGACTTTATATGTAATCTTGACATTGAGATAACTCATTATCATTTCGGACATCACCACCGATGCTGCGCCGGCTTTTTCCAGGCATTCCGCAATTGCTTTATAACGGGGATTAGTAGCTGTGCTGTTTACTTCCCCGCTCTTTGCCTTGATCATCTCATATACGTTGACCGCTTCAATCGCCCCCAGGATTTCGTGCTCCTGTACTGCCAGTGTTCTCCCCTGGCCCAGGTTATCAAAGGCCGGCGGTTTGAATCTCCTCTCCATTTTCATTTCTCCATCCCAGGCATAAATATCCATCCCGTCATATACCGCTACTAATGGAAGACTATTCAGGTCATAGTAGGTATTGGTGGTAGCCTGATTGATGGCCGACGGGTAAAAATTACCTCTTATGACTTCATACCTGATGATATCCGTATTTGTAAGATAAGAAACAGCATAAATACTCTGGTCTACATCGAGTGGGCCATACCCGGTATTGTTTGTTCTGATGGGTGATTGCAACATTTTTTCATTATGCGGGTACATACCACTGATGAATGGCGCCGTTCCGTAGGGTATGAAATTGTTACCGCCTTCCTGGAACAAGTAAACGTCGTTGATATAGCGGTTTTCCCCTCCTTCGAGCGGATAACCGTCGGCGTCTATATATATGTCGAGGTTGTTGATTCCGTTTACCTTTCTCCAGGCCGTAAAGTCGACGTAATAAATGTAAGAAAGGGGCGCTAGTGTATCTGGGATTACTTTTAACATTTCTGTGATTGTTGCCTTTTCATTGGGACTAATTGATGTTGATGTCCTCGGTTGCCTGGTTGGTTTTATGGTGGAATTAGTTGGATGAATAGATGATATGGTTGTCTTCGTGGAGGTAGCGGTTATGCGGGTGTCTGATGTTGTCCCTGAAGGATTTGTGTTGTTTTGATACCCGCCACCGGTACATCCTGGCAGACATATCATCAAAGCTAACAAAAAGCTTACGGAATAAAGGATTTGTGGTCCTATCCTTTGTTTACTGATCATTCTTTTCCTCTCTCACAGATATCGAAACATATCATATCTATATTATATAGACGCACAGTAACCATAAAACCGAACAATTCTATAAAAAAATCTCTATAAAATGATGTTATTGTCTATTTTTGATTCCCTGAACTACCACCGCCCTTTTTTCACTCACTGAAATTCTACTTGACAAATTCCGAATACCCGTGCTACGATATCCGAACTTATGTTTTATCGGCTGATTTGACAAAAAGATGAAAGATTAGCGAGGTGTTAATATGATTAAGTTATTTGCTTTTACCGGACATAATGTAAAAATCAACCGTTTAGCTTTAAATCGTGCCTGAGGTTGTTTTACCAAAATCCGTAAATTAGCCTCAGGTTGTACCGTGGTCTCCTTTTCCCTTACCAAGGGGAAAGCTGGAAAGGGTTGTTATGTATTTATACCCTCATCCCGGCCTTTTCCCATCAAGGGAGAAGGGGTTAACCTTGCGATTGTGGGATTTGGTGTTTGTTACTTATGATTTGGACTTTATTTAGGATTTTGAGTTTAGGAATTAGAGTTTTCGTTTTTAGCTTCAGTTCGTGCCTGAGGTTGTTTTAACAAAACAGAGGATTTTGCTTCAGGTTGTTTTAGTAGCAGAGACACTTGTTCTCCGGCATTATTCCATCTTTTTTTCTTGACACTTTTCCAGCCCATCCGATAGACTACGCCAGAACTCTATTTAGATATTAGAAATTAGATATTCGTCTTTATTTAGGATTTAGATATTCGGGTTTACCGGAGGTATTTATGGGGTCGGTGCGGTTGATGCAGTATGCCTGGAGTAATGAACCTCGTGAAGTTGAGTATTTCCTGCCTGACTGCTGGGATGTCACGATACATGATATCGCGGGTGCCCGTCGTCCGGCTCTCACTTTTGAACAGATCCGTCAGGCTGTTGCCTCGCCTATTGACTCCCCATCCCTCCATGAATTAGCTGAAGGGCGCCGTAAAGTATGTATCCTTTTTGATGACCTGGCGCGTGGCACCCCCACCTGGCAGATCGCCCCAGTCGTCCTTGCCGAACTGAAGGCAGCTCGCATTCCTGATGATGCCATCGAGTTCATCTGTGCTACCGGTGCCCACCAGTCCTGGGACCGGTCCGCTCTTGTGAAAAAAGTTGGTGAGGATATCATGACTCGTTTCCCCGTCTTCAACCACGTTCCTTTTTTTAACTGCACTTACTTGGGCCAGACCAGCTTCGGAACCAAAGTCGAAGTCAATAGCGAGGTCATGTCCTGCGACCTCAAGATTGCTATCGGTGATATCTCGCCGCATGTCAGTTACGGTTTCAGCGGGGGCGGCAAGATGATCATGCCTGGTGTCGCTTCTTATGACAGTATCGTCGAACACCACGGCGTCGTCCATCGTCCCAAAGGCCCCCCTGCCCCTCCCGGCCCCGAGTTCCGCAGCGCCGCCAACCCCAACCTGCGCGATGCCCTGGAATTCGCCCGCATGGCCAGGCTGGATTTTTCCGTCCACTGCATGCTCAATCACCGGGCTGAAATCGTCGCTGTCTTCGCCGGCGATGTTGAAGCTTCCCAGAAAGCCGCTATCGAAGCTGCTAAACAACACTTCTATGTGCCTCCCACTGAGGATAATGACATTACCATCGCCAATGCTTTCTGCAAGGCTAACGAGGCCAATATTGCTTCCGGCGTGGCTTTTAATTCGGTTACCCGCCGCGGCGGTACGGCCGTGCTTTTCGCCAACTCCCATTTCGGCCAGATCGGCCATTACCTCTTCGGCAACTGGGGCAAATCCTTTGGCGGAAAAGTCCTCAGTAAGATGAGCCCGCCTCCCTGGGTGGATCATTGTCTTTTTTACAGCGAATTCCCGGAAGCCCGCAACCGTGACCGCTTCGCCGATAATGACCTGTCCCGGGTTTATTTCCCCAGCCAGTGGGCGGAAGTCATCGGCCGCCTCATGGAATGGCATGGCACAAAAGCTAAGGTCGCCGTTTTCCCCGATGCTACTAATCAACTATGATCAGTTCTTTATATGAAGATCAAGTTCTCTCCCTCTTTGTAAAGGGGGATTAGGGGGATTTACCGGTTTGGATTCCCGCCTCCGCGCGAATGAGGCGAGGGTTTTCCGGTAACTACTTTTAGTATTTGGTATTTGATACTCAGGTATTACTTTGGATTTAGAAATTAGTGCTTTGGATTTTACTTTAGGAGGCCACTGTGGATCTTTTTGAAGCTATCAATAACCGCCGCAGCATTCGCAAATTCAAGGCAGTCCCGGTCGATGATCAAACCGTCGACACTTTACTGGACGCTGCCCGTAAAGCCCCCTCCTGGGGCAATTCCCAGTGCTGGCACTTTATCGTCGTCCGTGATGCCGCCCTCAAAGCCCGGTTGGCCGATACTCTTTTCGGCGTGACTGACCGTCCCAACGGTGTGGCCTTGTCGATCAAACAAGCCCCGGTGGCTGTTGTCGTCTGTGCAGAGTTAAAAAAATCCGGTGCTTTTTATAAAGGGCGCAACGATTATGCCACCGATAAGGGCGAATACTGGTATATGTTCGATACCGCCCTCGCCATGGAAAATCTCTGCCTGGCGGCACATGGTCTGGGCCTGGGTACCGTAATTGCCGGCGCTTTCGATGCAAAACAGGCAGCCGATCTGCTGAAAGTCCCGGCTGGCTTCGTCGTCGTTGCCTGTACCCCCCTGGGTTATCCGGACGAAGCCCCTAACGCCCGTCCCCGCAAAGAACTTAAGGAGATCGTGCATCAAAACACCTTCTAGTATTAGGTATTTCGCTCGTTGTATTTGCTGATTGGCACCGCATATACTTAATAGGTTCATATTCAGGAAATAAGTAGTGAAATGCTTGGAGGGATAAATGGCTTCAGTGAAAGATATTGAGAATAAATCCTGGTCAGAGTTGACCCCTCATCAGAAACGTGAACGCCGTGTTAAAAGTTTTCTTTCTCCGGCTGGGATTAACTTCAAAAACAAGAAAGCCGAGCAGTTGTATAAAGAACGCGCCATGCGGATGTGGCTGGCTTTAACTGGCAAAGAACCGGACCGGGTCCCGGTTTCACTCCCTTCGGAAGCCTTCCCTGCTTACTATATCGGTGCAAATTTACGCACTGTGATGTACGACTACCGGATCCTGAAAAAAGCCTGGATGAGTTTTATCCGGGATTTCGAGATGGATACCTTCCGCGGCCCCGGCCTCATCCACCCTGCCCGTGCTTTCGAAATCCTGGGCCATAAACTTTATCAATGGCCGGGACACGGCCTGGATGAAAAAGTCAGCCTCTATCAGTATGTGGAAGGCGAATATATGAAGCCTGACGAGTACGATGCCTTCCTCACCGACCCTTCCGATTTCGCTTTACGTGCTTATCTGCCGCGCATTATGGGCGCCCTGGGCGGATTGCAGCACCAGTCGCCCCTTACCCTTGCCTTTACCATGAATACCACCTTTATCACTCCCTTCGCCCGCCCGGAGGTCCGTAAGTCATATGCTGCCTTGATCAAAGCCGGTAAAGAAATAGAAAGATGGCAGAAGTATATTGGTGATTGCAGCCGTGCTGCCCTGGAAGCCGGCATCCCTTCCACCCGGGGCGGCATGGCCCTGGCACCCTTCGATATCCTTGGCGATTCCATGCGCGGCACGCAGCAGATATTCATGGATATGTTCCGCCGTCCTGAAAAAGTGCTCAAAGCCCTTGATGTCATTGCCGATTTTACTATCCGCAACGCTCTCGAACAGGTTAATGCCTCGGATGGTTTTATGGTCAGTTTCCCCCTCCATAAAGGCGATGATACTTTTATGTCCCAGCAGCAGTTCGATACTTTCTATTGGCCCAGCTTCAAGAAAGTCATGATGGCCCTGATCAGGGAAGGCATCATGGTCTCCCTGTTCGCCGAAGGCCGTTATACCAACCGCCTGGCCAAGATTACCGAATTACCCAAAGGCTGGTCGCAGTGGCATTTTGACCAGACCGATATGGCCAGGGCGAAAGAGATCCTGGGCGGCCGGGTCTGTATCGCCGGCAACATCCCAGCCTCATTAGTCTGTACTGGGACTCCCGCCCAGATAAAAGAATATTGCCGTAAACTCATCGCAACTTGCGGTAAAGGCGGCGGTTATATCCTGACGGGCGGTGCTGCCGTCTCCGAGACTACTGCCGCAAACCTGAATGCCATCACCGAGGCAGCGAAAGAGTACGGGGTTTATAAATAACAAAGTCGCTCTTTGATTTTCACGTAAGTGATGTGCGGTTTAAAGAGTTGCTTTAAAAACATGGATATATCATCCTGAGGCGAAGCTGAAGGATCCGTTGCTCTATGCTTGCCGATTTGGTTTATCGGATATAGATAGAGCATGGTTTCTAAATACTCAAAGAGATATCCTTCGGATTACTATTAAGGTTAAGGGAGTTGTCCTTGGAATCTGTCGCTGTTATTTCAGACGTACATGGCAACGTGACGGCTCTGGAAGCCGTCTATAAGGATATCCGTAGCCGAGACATCAAACGGGTATATTGCTTGGGTGATTTCATCG
>CAZSHH010000039.1:17287-24927 GCA_964606525.1 uncultured Dehalococcoidales bacterium | reverse complement strand
GATCCCCTTTGCAGGCAGCAGACTTTTACGATGCCGCGGCCTTAGCCTTCCGGATATGAGGCCAGAGGAAGAGGGTGCAAATGAGGGTCAGGGCGACGACGGCCACGGCCGCCCAGAGCAGCACGGGGTCGAAGCCGTATTTATCAATAAACCGACCGACCAGCGGCGTCATGACGCCAGCCAGTTCTGCCCCGGCGAAGAAATAAATGCCCAAAATAGTAGCCCGGCGGTGGGCCGGGATACGGGTGACGAAATAGGACTCGGCGCTGGGAGCGCGGGCCATGTTGACGATGCCGATAGCCACCAGGACGGGGGCAAAAGCCCAGCCGTTAGGTACCAGGCTAACCACGTAAAGCAGAGGCCCAGCCAACAGGCAGCTCAAGATGACCACGGGGATGCCGCCAATACGGTCGGCGAGGTAGCCGCCGAGGGGGGCGGCGAACATGCCGACAAAGGGACTGATCGCCATCAAGAGAACGACCATGGACTTGCTGACGCCGAGTTTGTCGGCGGCATACATGGAATAATAAGCCCCGCAGGACTGGATGATCATCGCTGAACCCACAGTGAGAATGAGGAAAGGAATGAAGACCCGCCAGTTGATGCGGATGGCGGTTTCAGTCCCGGCGACGGCATCAGTTTTAGCCGTACCGGCGGCGGAAGCATTTTGCCGTGCCTTGAGGCGTTTCCCGATATGATAAAACAGGATGAGGCCGAGGACGGCGACCGGGATGCTCAAGACGATGAAGGGGACGCGCCAGGTCCAGGCAGCGGCCATGGGCGCGACCAGGAACATGGTGACCCAGAAACTGGAGGTCCCACCGATGAGGTGCAGGCCGATGGCACGGCCCCGCCGCTCCATAGGGGTCATGGACGAGATCGCAGACGAAGCCGCCGGGTGGTAGCCGCCGCCGAGCAGGGCGGTAAGGGCGATCAATACCAGCAGCATGCCGTAAGTATGGGAGAGGCCGATGAGGATACCCCCCACGGCCACCCCGGTCACACTGAGCAGTATCATGATGCGGGGCCCGAATTTATCCGCCAGCCAACCGGCGGGCAGTTGAGCGATGCCGCCTACGATGGAAAAGACAGAGACCAGGATGCCGGCGGTGGTGTAATTAAGGGAAAGGTCGTCACGTATCATGGGCAGCAGCGGATTCAGCATCGCGCCCACGACATGATGGCCGAAGTGCGACAGTATGAAGAGGGGCAGCAGCCCGGAAAAAAGCAGGCTGAACCTGGAAAAATAAGACCGGAATCGGTTTTTCATGCCAGCCCCCTAACGCAACGTCTTTGATGTATGCGGGGCATTATATCATATACCATACATCTGCTGTTTTTTGGCTTACGGCTAAGCTTGCATTATGCCGTTATATCTATTATGATGTTGCCGAATTTTAGGATAAGTAAAAATCCCGGTTGTAAATGCCTCATTTCACTGCCGACGGGATTTTTCAGATATATCAGCTGCCGGATAGCAGCTACAGGAGGCGTGAAGATGGGTGTACTCAGTCCCTACCGGGTACTTGACCTGGCAGGTGAAGAAGGGCTTTTCTGCGGGAAGATATTAGGCGACCTGGGGGCGGATGTGATCAAGATCGAACCCCCGGGGGGAGATGCCGCCCGCCGTATCGGTCCCTTCTATCACGACCAGGTTGATGATGAGAAAAGTCTTTTCTGGTTCGCTTACAACACCAGCAAAAGGGGCATTACCCTCAACCTGGAGTCGGCCGACGGCCGGGAGATCTTCAAAAAGCTAGTGAAAAAAGCCGATTTTGTAATTGAAACTTACCGGCCGGGATATATGTCACGTCTCGGCCTGGGATATGCCGACCTGGAAAAAATCAATCCGGGCGTGATCATGGTCTCCATCACGCCCTTCGGGCAGAGCGGGCCGTACAAAGACTGGAAAGCCCCGGACATCGTGGCGTGGGGCATGGGTGGGGACATGGCCCCCTTTGGAGACGCCGACCGGCCGCCTTTCCGCATCGGCTACCATTCCCAGGCGTACCTGTGTGCCGGAGCGGACGGAGCGATCGGCGCTCTGACAGCCCTGGCGGACCGGGCGCATACCGGGCAGGGGCAGCAGGTGGATGTTTCCGCCCAGGAAGCGGTGATGCAGAATACCGAGCACATCACGGCCGGCTGGGACCTGGCGAAGCGGATCCGCAAGCGGGGCAAAGCCGACGGCGCCAGCCCCACCGCCATGCAGAAAATGACACGGCTGTGGCCGTGCAAGGACGGCTACGTATCCTGGTTTTTCTGGGGCGGGGTGATGTCGGTGCGTACCAACACGCCGTTGGTGAAATGGATGGAAGCCGAAGGCATGTCCGACGAATTCCTCTCCGGTTTCGACTGGAACAAGTTCGGCGAGAAGACCACCCAGGAGGAGATCAACCGCCTGGAAGCCCCGGTGGCCAAATTCTTCCTGGCACATACCAAGAAGGAACTGTTCGAAGGGGCGGTACGCACTAATACCCAGGTGTACCCCGTTTCCACCCCGGCCGACATGCTGGCAGACGAGCAGCTAGCGGCACGGCACTTCTGGGTACAGGTGGAACATCCCGAATTAGGCACGAAGATCACTTATCCGGGCCCCTTTGCCACGTCCAACGAAGCTCCACCGGCGATCAGCCGCCGCGCCCCCCTGATCGGGGAACACAACCTGGAGATCTATGAGAGCGAGTTGGGATATACCCGGGCGCAATTGACGACCCTGGCATCAGCGGGGGTAATCTAGAGAGGTAAAGAGATGATGAGGCTTTTAGAAGGCATTAAAGTGGTTGATTTTACCTGGCACCTGACGGGGCCGTTGACTACCAAGGCGCTGTCCGACGCGGGGGCGGAAGTAATCCGGGTGGAAAGCCGTAAGCGCCCCGATATCCAACGCATGGGCGCCAAGTTCGGCAGCTTCAACCAGTATAATACGGGCAAGCTGGGCGTGACCCTGAACGTATCCACCCCCAAAGGGCTGGAACTGTGCAAGCGGTTGATCGCCCGGGCGGACGTGGTGGTGGAAAATTTCGCCGGCGGGGCCATCGAGCGCATGGGGCTGAGTTACGAGGTACTGAGGATGATCAAGCCCGATATCATCATGCTCAGTTCCTGCATGCAGGGCCAGACCGGCCCCCACGCCAAGCACCCCGGTTCGGGGCACAAGCTGACTGCCCTATCGGGGTTCAATACCATCACCGGCTGGCCGGACCGCGAGCCGGGTTATTATGAAGCCTATACCGACTTCCTGGCGCCGCGCATGAATATAATCGCCATCCTGGCTGCCCTGGAATACCGGCGGCAGACCGGCAAGGGGCAGTACCTGGATATGTCGCAGTATGAGAACTCCATCCACTTCCTGGCAGCCACGGTGCTGGACTATACGGTCAACGGCCGCATCCGGGAACGGATGGGCAACAAGTGCGAATATGCCGCCCCGTATAATGCCTACCGCTGCCTGGGTGAGGACCGCTGGTGCGCCATCGCGGTGATGAACGACGGGGAATGGGCCGCCTTCTGTAAAGCCGCGGGACACCCGGAATGGGCTGCGGACAGCCGCTTCGCGACGCTGGTGGGGCGCAAGGCTAACGAGGAGGAACTCGACCACCTGATCAACGAGTGGAGCAAAGATAAACAAGCCGAAGACGTGATGAAGATGCTGCAGCAGGCCGGGGTACCGGCGGGCATCGTCGCCACGGGGGAAGACATCCTGGACAAGGACCCCCAGTTCAAGCACCGGGGCACTTTCGTAGAACTGGAACACCCCGAAGGAGGCAAGTACCGGACGCAGGTCGGCCCCCACTGCTTCATGTCCAAGGCCCAGTGGACGATGCGACGGGCGCCACGTCTGGGCGAGCATAACGCCCAGGTTTTCAAAGGGATGCTCGGCCTCAGCGATGAGGAGTTCGACAAACTGGTGAAGGAAGGAGTTATAGACTAAAACTCAAATATCAAAACTCTAAATCCCAAACAAATCCCAATTTCCAAGTAATAATAACCAAAATTGCCTCAAGTCCTGAGGCAGCTAATTATGAGTGAGGCGATCTGGTAATCCAGCTTCAGGGCGGGATGGTCACAGACCATCCCCTACAATACAATCCCCGGTGCAATCTGATAAATATCCTGGTAGGGCAGGACTCCCGTCCGGCCGTATTTCACAATAATGACGTCATCGTGATGACGTCATCCCGGACTCGATCCGGGATCCAGCGTAACCGGTAACCTGGATTCAGGAACAACCCCTCTCTTAATCTCTCCCCTTGGTAAGGGGCGAGAAAAAGATCGGTGCTGCCATTTGCGCCCGAGGAGTGAGGGGGAAAATCGTGCGGTAATGACTTAATAGTCAAGGCCAGCTTCTAAAAAGTTATTTTCTCTCCCCTCCGCGGGAGAGACGAAAGTGAGGGGGACACTCCGCTCCCTACCACAAGTTGACGGCAACGACGAAGAAGATGTTGATGAAGAGGTGGATGAGGAAAGCGGGCCAGTAGGAGCGGGTGCGGTAGACGATGAAGCCGAAGTAGAGGCCGGTGAGGATGGTGCTGAGGGTTTCTATCTCTGGTTTGCCGAAATGGACCATGACGAAGGGGATCATCTGCACCAGGATACTGCCTTCATTAAGGCGGTCCTTGAGGCCGAAGATGAGGAAGCCGCGGAAGAGGAACTCGGAGGCGAAGAGGGTGACAGCGATGGACCAGGCGTATTGCCAGGTACGGAAGTGCATCATGTCGTAGTAGCCCTGGAAAGCAGCTCCCCGGGAGGAGAAATAGAGGATGGGGGCGCCGACCAGGCAGGTGATGCCGACGTAAGCCAGCCATTTTTTGACATCACCCAGGCGGAAACCGAAATCCAGGGGATTCTTACGTAGAATAAGGATGATGACCAGCAGGGGCAGGACGGCATAGTAAACCAGGGAACTGAGCCAGGGGGAGGGCAGGGGGTGGTATTCGGCCAAACTGAGGAACAGCATGGCAGAGGCGAGGACGATAATCTCGTTACGGTACTCGTAAACAAAACGGCCGATAGCCCGGAACTCGTCACGGAAAAAACCCATAACTTTAAGATAAACCCAAAGAGACCACCACGTCCAGCAGGAAATACGAAACCCAAAACTTAAAATACTAAATTCTAAGAAAACTCAAAATACCAAATCTAAAATTCCAAACAAGAACCAGGTTACAAAATGGTCTCACAACGACAGTTCACGGATATTTTTCTACGCAATAGTCCCCTCACTTACATCTCTTCCCGATTTCACTTTGTTCATACGGGATCTTCGACCCGCAAGGGGAGAGAAAATTTACGATTCCGGTTAGCTCCTTCTCCCTTTGGTGGGAGGAGGCCGGGATGAGGATGAAACTCAAAGAATGTCTCCCACCCGGACAAATACCTACTCCGGAGACGCCCCGATGGTTCGACAAACTCACCATGAGCGGGGCGTCTCCCAAAGGCAATTTTTTAGTGGTCAGTATTTTTTCTTTTTGATACTTATTTTGTTACTTCCTTAGCATTTTGAGTTTAGGATTTTGGATTTTTACCGAATCATGGGCGGCATGGGGCCGGAGGTGGGTTTAGTGGCCAACCAGCGTCCGGTAGCCTCCAGCATGGGCAGCTTGATATCGAGGTTCTGGCGGCGGACGTTGACCATATCCACGACGTCGAAGCCGCACATCTGTAGCACGGTATCCAGGATATAACCGGCTGATGGGGCGAAGTTGCCGCTGCCCCCCGCCAGGCACACCCCCACGGCCGGCTTGCCTTCCATGGGCCGGTCCGGCTGCATAAATTTCAGGCGGCGCACGCGGTCGAGAAAACTGCGCATGCTGTCGCTGAGGTCGCGGAAATAGACGGGGTTGGCAAAAACCACGGCATCGGCGGCTTTCATCTTCTCCAGCAGCACGGCGAAATCATCGTCGATGATGCAGCGCCCTTCGCGGCGGCAGATGCCCCAACCGTCCGCCTCGCACTGCCGGCAGCGCTCGATCTTCATGGCAGGCAAAAAGACTAACTCTGAGGTCGCTCCTGCTTCTGCCAGGCCTTTGGCAATGGCGTTGGCGCACTGGGCGGTCCGCCCGGCGGGATTACGGCTCCCGGAAATCATCATCACCTTCATACATATCCTCCCGGAAAAAAAGAATAGACCAGGCTAATAAATATTAGTCTAATTAATATTAGCCTAATTAATAACATATAGGGTAGACAGAGGCAAGGAGAGAAGAAATTTGATATATGATTTATGAATGATGAAAGAATCACGTGCTTTGGGGAGATTCAACGTCCTGAGTCAAGCAAAGGCAAGTGAGGGGGGCCTGTCCCCCTTTAATACCCGCTGCCATTGGTACGGCGGCGGACGGGCGGGGGGACGGGGGGAATATACTGAGTACGGGACTTCAGGCGGAAGCCGACGGTGCTGCTGAGGGTGGTGACAGCAAAGATAATCAGCCCGATGAGATACCAGTTGATGTCGCTGGGGGGCGGGGCAATGAGAAGCGGCCGCACGTTGAAGGAAGCCTGGAGGTAGTTGACATCGACGGCATGGACGCCCGGTTCGCAGTTCGCGGCGGTATACTCCACTGTCTTCTCGGAACGCGGGGCCAGGCTGACTTCCTGGGTACTCATGACCGTGCCGTCGATCTTGAAGACGACAGTGCGCGTGACGGCGGCATCGCCTTTATTCTCCGCCACCACGCTGATAACTGCCGCTTCCCCATAAGTAGTTTCGTAAGGGAAAACGGCCAGCGATTTCAAGACGAATTCTGGTTCCACGGGCCCCACGGCCCAGACGTTGAAAGCCGCTTGCTGGCCGTTGACATCGACTTCATAAGTACCGGCGGCATCCCGGGTTACGGTAAAGCTGACGGTAGTGCTGCCGCCGCCGGCCAGGGCCACCTTTTGCGTGGCGGCGACTTCGCCGTTAACCTTGAGGGTAACGGTATATTCCCCTTCCAGGTTGCCCGTATTGGCGACTGAAGCGCGTACGGTGACCGCCTCGCCGATATTAACCTCGCCGGGGGAGACTTCGACGCTGCGCAGGGAGAATGAGGCCGGCTTCAGCGTGCCGAACAGCTGATAAAGTCCGAGGTGGGTAACGGTAACCGAAACCGTGTGAGCAGAAGTATCAACCACGGCTCCTTCCGCCGCTATCCAGGCTTTGCCGGCCGGGTCCCAGGTCATTAAAACCAGGTTAGCCGGGTTCAGGCTGGAGGGGAGTTTCGCCGGGTCGTAAACCAGGGTCAGGGTAGCACCGGGGGTAAAGGCGGCACCTCCGGGACCGAATTCATAGGGGAGGCTGAACGCGGCGGCACTGGGGGGTGGGGCGGGGATATTGTCCGCCAGGGGCTTGATGGAAACTTTTTTCAAGCCGTGACCGTCCTTATCCAGGGCCTGGACACCTTTCGGGAAATACAGGTAAGCCAGTTTATCATCCGAGTAGGCGTAGCCGGACATGGCAAAGACGCCGTCGGAGTTAACATACAGGGTCAGGTTGGTTTCACCAGGGCCGGTTACGCCGCCACCGCCACCGCCGCTACCGCCTAAACCACCACCGCCGAAGCCGCCGCCACCCCCACTACCAGAGGAAGTGGTCTGGAAGGTATCGTCTTCGGAAAAAGCCTTAAGGTTACCTGACGCAACCGACTGAACCCGGTAAT
>CAZSHH010000039.1:0-17243 GCA_964606525.1 uncultured Dehalococcoidales bacterium | reverse complement strand
GATAGGTAGTAGATGCTGATAACCCGGTCATAGTTATTGAATGGGAAGTAACCAAAGCCGGATCCTCTGTAAAGGCTGGGTAATCGTCCGGGTTAGAATGTGACTCCGTATCATAAACCACCCTAGAACTGGAGGGAGTATCGGTTGTCCAGTTAACGGTAGCACCGGAAGAAGTGATACTGGAGACGACGATATCGGAGATAGTCAGACCAATCGTACTGGCGCTCTGCGTGGCGGCAAATGTAGCCACAGGCAAAAGTGCCAGTAGCGACGCTAACAAAAGCACGCCAAACTTATATCCAGGGCTCCTTCTTGTTTTCAGTTTCATCTGAAACGCCCTCGATAAAAGCCAACCCTTTTTCAAATTTATGGTTCTCCGAGTATTGTTATGGTCGACGTACCCGACAATGCTGAACCAGTACCAAGCTTAACCTTTAGGTATAAATCTTTGTAGGACAATGGACTAATCAATGATTGAGTATTATCACTACTACCTAACGATACAGATTGGTTTATGGCATTAACATCGGAACAAGCTGCTCCAGGTTCATTAATTAAGTAATATTCCTCAGCTACAACTCCACCAGTAAATTCTGATATCTGAATCCAAATAATATATGGAGTAGTTGACGAACTGTTGTATAAAGTAACCACAGGTTTTGCTTCACCAGCATTTCCAAAAATTTGAGGATATGAGACATTAGCACTATTATATGGATTAGAAACAGTTGTACCCGGATCACCTTTTGGAAAAGTAATCGTCACAACATCGCTTGAGTAATCCTGTGATTTGATATATATACCATCAAATGATGGTTGAGCAATTACCGAATAATTAGTTAGTAGTAATGATAACGTAAAAAGTAGACTTAATAACAATAATACTTTTGACATTATCACTTTCATCTCTAATAACCCGTTATGAATCCTTTACTTTTTTGGATGTTTCGTTTTTATTACAAGCAACGTGCTAAGTATAGCAATGATTACCACAAGTATTACTACTACCATGTTATTTTTTAGAAAATTGAATATAGGTATTAGTGGATTAGGATTTCCTGTAACCTTCACAGATATTGGTATAAGTAGACCTGAATATACATTGCCGCCTTCGACAGTATCTTTAAAAATAATATACGTCCGCCTCTCTCCAGAGTGTCCTGTTTCACCTGCTTGCTCTGTAGTAGCACCCCATAAACCTGGAGAAGTATCCCCAGGTATTTTAACTAGAATAAAAAAATCCTTTGTTTCGTTCGCTGAGATAGTAAATTCTTTTGGTTCAATAGTGATCCATGAGGTGATATCCATCTTTTCAGTATCACCATCAGTCTGTTTGTAGTAAACGTCCCAATAACCAGTCCTTATTTCTTGTTCAGTACCGGTAAGTAAAATTTGAGCTCTTGTCGTATGTCCAGGATTTCCTTCTAAATTACAAAGAGATAATCTACTTACTCCGGTAGCCATAACCTCTGAAATCGGCAATACTAACAAACAAATGATAATCAACAGGATTGACAGATATCTTAATCTACAGAACAAAATTCACCTCGCATCCAACACAAGGAAGGATACCTAATATTATGGTAACCTTCCTTGTGGATACACTAAAAAATCGAAGTGCAATAATACTTCTACGGTACTTCACCATAAATGGTCAGGGTCGAAGTTCCTGATAAACCATCAGTATTACTTAGTGTTATCTTCAGATATAGATCTCGCTGGGAAGCCTCTCCACTTGATGATTTTTCAATAGTAGCAACACCAGCCCCCGCAGTAACCTGTGTAAGAGTGTCAAATGTCACTGATTCAGTGATAGCAGCAGCGTCTGCACAAGCAGAGCCTTTTGCTAATACAATATAAGATTCATCGGCAACAACGCTGTTGGTAAACATAGTAATTTGATAATAAAGATTATAAGTAATATCTGCACTGTTTACCAAAGTTATTACTGGCTTTGCAATACCTGAATCTCCGAAAGCCTGTGTATTGTTTGCACTGTTAGTTGGTTCAGATATTACTGCTGAAGCAGCACCTTTAGGAAATGTAATCGATGTTACATCAGTTGTATAATTTTGTGCTTTTACATTAATTGAGTTTGATGTACCAGATGTGCTGGCTGATTGTGTACCAGAGTTAGCTGCCATCACCGTTACCGGAAGAATCATGGTGGCCAGCATGGCCAGAGTAATTCCTATGGTTATTAGTTTTTTCATTCCTTAATAATTTTCCTCCTTAATTTGTCCCTTATAAAGCAGGTGCATGACCTGCGGAATTTCAAGCATCCAACGAACCTCCAAAAGAATAAAAATCCAAAATTCTAGTTTCTAAATCCTAAGTAAGGACCAAGAGACGAAACTCTAATTTTTAATTTCTAAATCCTAAATGTTTTATGTTTTGATATTTGCTATTTTTACTTCCTTAGATATCAGGGTTTGGTTCTTAGGATTTTTTTAAATACTTTTTCTAATTCGCGCGCGGCCAGTTTACTGGGTTTAGTGCCGCTCTGTTCCCAGCGCTGCACGGTGGAGAGGCTGACGCCCACGGCCCGCGCCAACTGCTCCTGGGACCAGCCCAGGCGCTGCCTCGTGCTGCGGATATCGCCATCAAATGTCGATTTCACAATAATTTTCGTTCACCGGGGCTAATACCGGAAAGCTAACGCAGCCGGCTTCAGCGGACCACATTAGCTTAATACCCAGGTGATACAGCATCTAGGGTAACACCGTACAGATAGGGGACGCAATAGGAAAATAGTAGTAGGCGGCAGACTGACAGGAGATAACCAGGCGACAAAGAACGAAATCCTAATATCAAAATCATATGAAAACTCTAATATCTAAATGCTAAGTAAACTCTAATATTAAAATTCTAAGTAAGCACCGAAAGTACTAAAGTACGGGCTGGATAGTCTATTTTTTTGTCCTGAGGGTATTGTCAGAAAGGGGAACAATCGAAATTCCCGTACCGGTACCATGGAAAAGATTCCACTCAATAATTGAAAAAGCGGCCGGGTTTTGTCTATAATATTATGTTGTGCCGCTTTGCGGCGGACGATTTTTCATGGTGAGTGTAGCCCAGCGGTTAAGGCATCAGACTGTGGATCTGAGTATCGAGGGTTCAAATCCCTCCACTCACCCCAAATGACGAAATTCAAAATACTAAACGCAAAATTCTAAATAAACTCAAAATTTAAAATTGTTAGTAACCAGGGGACAAATCACACACAATCCAGAAACTGAAATCAAATCAATTTCACCCTCACCTAACCTCTCCCGTCAAGGGAGAGGGAAAATATCGGTACAAACCTGATACATTGGTTACACATTTGCTAAAGCTATAGGTAACAGGTTACTTTTCGGCAAGGAGGTACTGCCTTGCCGCAGGTCAGGAGACCTGCGCTACACGGTTTTGTTCACCACGCACACCGGTAGGCCGGGTTTCCCAACCCGGCCGTATATCCGGCAGGCCAGGAGGCCGGCACAAAGGCAGTTTTTCAGTTCCGTGGGTTTTGTTCCTTTTTGTTTTGTACTTCGATCTTCCTTTAGATTCAGGATTGTAGGTTGGGGATTTGGTCTCTTTGTGATTAATGTAATCATGCAATGGTATTCTGCTTGCGGTAGGAAGAGGGGGGTTGTAGAATACCAGCCATAAGCTGATTAATCACGGCGGAGGAAGGCGCTATGTTCATTGGCAGCGACTACCCAAAACGCCTGAAAACACCAGCCTTGCTGCTGCTGGGGTTCTTTGCCGTGGGCAGCATCATCCTGGCCTTACTGAACCTGCCGACCACCTTCATCTCCCCTATTCTATATTTCTGCCTGAACCTGTTTTTTATCACGGTCCCTTCATTTATCGTGGTCATTATCGCCGCCCGCAGTTTTTTGATGACCGGGTCCTGGCCGGTATTGTGGCTGGGAGGCGGAGCCATCGCCTTCGGCCTGGCCGGACTGACCGGTTCCGGTTTCCTGCTGGCAGACGATATGCAAGCCGCGGTCTTCGCCGAGTATCTGCTGCTTTTCATGTCCGCCCTCTTTAACATTGAGGCGGTCTCCAGCGTAATCCACCACATGGAACCGATACAGAGCAAAGCGGGGCGCCGTAATCTCCACCTCCAAGTATATGCCTCCGTTTTCTTTACCGTCCTGTTCCTGGTCACCGCCGGGGTCTTCGACCTGGTGCCCCGTATTTTCTTCACGGGCGACGGCGGCATCATCCTGCGGCAGGCAATCATGGGTGCCACGGCCCTGATCTTTCTCACCGGGGCAATCACTATGCTGCGGCAGTTCAACTCCACCCGTTCCGACCTCTTTTTCTGGTATTCGCTGGCCTTACTACTGTCCGTAATCAGCTGTATCGACCTCCTGCTGCAAAACGGTATGGGCACGCCGCTGGACTGGCTGGCACACAGCGCCCGGTTCTTCAGCGGCCTGTTCCTGATGTTCACAGCGATGGTCGCTTTACGGGAAGCCCATGCCAACCGGGTCTCCGCCGAGACCGCCCTGGCAGAACTGTTCAGCCCCCGCCAGAAGGGCAACCTGGAACTGGTCTTCGACAGCCTGGAAGACGCTATTATTTCCACCGACCCCGCCTTTTATATCACCGGTTGGAATCGCGGTGCCGAGATCATGTACGGCTGGAAGGCGGCGGAGGTGATGGGACGGGACGTGTTTGAATTACTGAAGACACGCTTCCTGGACGGGACGATGGTCGACCAGATGCGCCGCCGGATACTAAAGGGAGGGACACTGGCCGGCGACCTGGCGCAGCGGCGGCGGGACAGCCGCCTGGTATATACCTTCGGCCGGGCGAATACCCTAAAGGAAGCCGACGGTGAGTTGATCGGGCTGGTATTCATCTTCCACGACGTGACCGAGACGCGCAATACCCTGCTTGCCCTGCAAGCTTCCGAAGCCAAGGCCAATGCCCTGATACAGCTGGCCCCGGCGGCCATCTTCGAGGTCGATTACCGGAAGCTGCTGCTGCTCAGCGTAAACGAGGTGATGTGCCGCGTTACCGGCTACGCCCGCGAGGAACTGCTGGAGATGAGCTTCTACGAACTACTCGATGAGCAAAGCCATGCCCTGCTGGCAGACCGCCTGCACCGCCAGTCGGCAGGGGAATCCCGGGAAGAAACGGCTGAATATGCGGTACGGAAAAAGGACGGCTCCATCCTGTACGCCCTGATGAGCATCGTTACCTCAACGGCGGGAGGAAAGCCGGATACCGCCCTCATCGTCGCTTACGATATCACGGGGCGTAAGAAAGCAGCCGAAACGATACAGACGGAACGAGACCGGCTGATGAGCGTACTGAAGACGATGCAGGACGGCGTCAGCATCATGGACCGGGACTATAACGTTACTTATGTCAACCCCATTATCCAGGAACTGTACGGACCGGTAGCCGGGCGCAAGTGTTATGAATATTTCAATAATATGCCCGAACGCTGTCCCTGGTGCCGCCGGGAAGGGGTGCTCGGCGGGGAGATCCAGCGCCGGGAAAGCCGGGCCCTGGCAGGCCGACGCATCTTCGAAATCACCGATGCCCCCCTCAAGAACGCCGACGGCACCGTTTCGCTGCTGGCCCTTTTTCACGATATCACGGAAAGTAAGAAAATCGTCGAGCTCAAGGACGATTTCATCGGCATGGTCTCACACGAACTGAAGACCCCCCTCACAGTGGTGCTGGGAGCGCTGGATACCGCCATCTCCCCCGGGGTATCCCCGGAAGAGCAGCAAGCCCTGCTTAATGATGCCGCCTGGGGCGCCGAAGCGATGGTCGATATCGTAGACAACCTGCTCGAGTTGTCACGGTGGCAAGCCAATCGCCTGACGCTGTCGACCCGCCTGCTGGATATCGGCAGCATCATCGAACGCATGGTACGGCAGCACACCAGGAAAAACCCGGACCGCCGTTATACCGTCGAGGTAGAACCGGGCCTGCCGCAGGTCAATGCCGACCTCATCCGTTTGGAGCGGGTGCTGGACAACCTGATGGATAATGCGGCCAAGTATTCCCCGGCCGGCGGGGATATCCGCATCACCGCCCGGCGGGACAGCGACAGCCTGGCAATCGGAGTGCACGACCGGGGTATCGGGATACCGGCAGCGGACCAGGCCAAGTTGTTCCAGCCCTTCCAGCGGCTGGAAACGAGCATGGAAGCATCGTTGAAAGGGGTGGGGCTGGGGCTGGTGGTCTGCCGCCGGCTGGTGGAAGCGCACGGTGGCCGCATCTGGGTGGAGTCGGAGCCGGGGCGGGGGTCGTCATTTTATTTCACACTGCCAACACCAGAGGCAAAAACAGCCAAGCGAGAAGAAAAGCCTTAAACTAAATATCCAAATTTTCCGGCGGGCCAGGAAACCTGTCCTACGCCGTTTTACTTCACCAACCCATGCCGGATGGCGAGGGCGACGGCTTCTGTCCGGCTGGCCACGCCGAGTTTAGACAGGATATTGCTGACGTGGAATTTCACCGTGGACTGGCTGACCACGAGGCGGGCGGCGATATCGGCATTACTCAACCCGTCCACCATCAGGGCCAGAATTTCTTTTTCCCGGCCGGTGATATCAGACCCCACGGCATCAGGCTGGTTCACTTTGGTGATGAGGACCTGGGCGGCCTCGGGGGAGAGGCTGGGCTGCCCGGAGGCAGCGCGGCGGATGGCAGCGACCAGCTCTGACGCGGAAATATTTTTCAACAGGTAGCCGGCGGCTCCGGCCTGCAAAGCACCTTCAACAAACTCTTTTTCGGCGAAACTGGTGAGAGCAATGATCTTGATATGCGGCCAGTTGTGAAGGATGGCGCGGGTTGCTGCCACGCCGTCCATGCGGGGCATCAGCAGGTCCATTAAAATGACGTCAGGATGGTTTTTTTCACAGACCCGCAAGGCTTCCTCGCCGTCGCCTGCTTCCCCCACCAGCAGCAGGCCATCGGCCGCCCCGACCACCGCCCCTAACCCACTGCGCACCACTGTATGATCGTCCACCAGCATGACCCGAATTACTTTTTCTTCCGTCATTTTTATTCCTCCACGGTACGGTCCGGCCAGGTAACGGCAACCACGGTCCCCCGGCCTTGCGAACTTTGTATGGCAATGGCAGCCCCGACAGCCCGGGCCCGCTCGCGCATGATACCCAGCCCCAACCGGCCGCCCGGTAATGCAGTTTCGGCAAAACCCCGGCCGTCGTCCCGGATATCCAGGACCAACCCACCGGGGGTATAGCTGAGTGCCACCTGTGCCTGGCTGGCTCCGGAGTGCTTGGCAACATTATTCAGGGCTTCCTGGGCAATACGGTAAAAGGCAATCTTGATTTCCGGCGGCAGCGGCCCCTGCCCGGTGAAGTGGAGAGAAACGGGGATGCCGGTACGGCCGGTAACTGATTCCGCCAGTTGTTGCAGTAAACCGGCGAGTTCAGCTTCAGCGAGGGCCGCCGGCCGCAGCTCGAACAGCAGGGTACGCATCTCCGCCAACGCCCCCTTAGTCTGGCGGCGGAGCTCTTCCAGCCGGCGGCGGCCTTCTACCGGGTCCTTGTCCCAGATACGGGGCAGGACTTCGGCAATAAGGCTGGAAGAAAAGAGGGTCTGGCTGACGGCGTCGTGCAGGTCACGGGCAAGGCGGGAGCGTTCCTCGGCGGCTGCCTGCACCCGGGCTTCATGAGCGCGTTTGATCTCGCTTTCCGCCAATTCCAGTTTGTCGATCATACCATCAAATGCCCGGCTCAACTGACCGACTTCATCGGCATTACGGGACATACCGGTGCGCGCCAATTCTCCGGTGCGGGCGATATATTCCACGGTACGGGTGAGGTCGACGAGGGGGCGGGTAAAGCGCCGGGCGACGATAAAAATACCGGCGGCACCGGCGGCCGCCAGTAAAGACCAGACGATGATACTCAAAGTCACCGTGTCTTTGACGGCGGCATAAGCTTCCGATTTGTCCTGCTGGATGACGACACCCCAGCCGGTTTCTCCGCCCACGGGGCAGAAAGACGAGAGTACGGGATGGCGGCGGAAAGGTTCAATATATTCCGCGTAGCCAGACTCTCCGGCGAGTAAAGGTGCGAGTTGGGCTGGCATGGGCCGGCCAAGATACGCCCGGTCAGGATGAGCGATCATGATACCGCCGGCATCGACCATATAAGCGATGCCGGACCGGCCGATAGTCATCAGGTAGATATTTTGCCAGATGCTGTTGATATCCAGCTCCAGGACGGCGGTATGGGGGGAGGCGGTGTCTACTCCTACCTGGATGCCCATGTAGATGACCGGAATATTGTCACTGGTGAAGTCCACACCGGAAATATACAGGGCATTGGATATCTGCCGGCGGGCAGCCTCAACCCCCACCGGAACCGGGATGAGGGGGCGGGAAAGGATGTCAGACACAGTCAAACGGGCGAGTGACGCACCGGCTTCCGCTATATGAAAGAGCAAAGCACCCCGGTTATCGAAGTAGTAAGCCGCCCGGTAGCGTTGGGGCGAAGCCGTGCGTAATGCCAGTAAAGCTGCCGCCTGGCTTTCCGGACTGACCGGCAGCGTCTGGAGGTGGTCGGCGAACAGGCGGACATCAGAGGCAAGGCCACTCATCTGGAGATTGATATTCCAACCGACGATGGAAGCGAACTGGGTGTTGCGTTGATTAGCCTGCCGTATCATACGGTGCTGGCTGGTAAGGATCAGGGTGAGGCTGAGGAAAGAAATAGAAAGTACCCAGAAAACCGTGGTCCAGATAACCAGCCGCCGCTGGATGCTGCGGTTGATCCCCTGCCAGGCTTGACCCAGGAATTGCATGAAATTTACCTGCCTAACCGGTTAATACGGTTTTCCCGCTAATGATCGAATCCACCAGGACGTGTAATGGCTCTTCCTCCAGCAGTACCAGTCCAACAACAGGCCCGATGTAAGGTACTATCCTTATGAACGCACAGACCGGTTCAAGAATCACCTTATGTTAAAGGCGGGCAATCATCTGTGTCAATCTGCAGCAGGACCTGCCGTAAAACCCTTAACGGGGGAAAGGCTATACTATGGTACAGGTTGGAATCCCCCCGGATGCCGGGTGCCACCGGACGGCCGCCCGCATAAAATGTAATCATCCGGGCACCTGATAACAGACCGGTGAGTAACGGCCGGGCTGATATCGCCAACTACGGGCGGGGAGGTAAAAAATGAAGAAATGGCTGGCAACTTTAAGCATCCTTTTCATAATGCCATGTTTATGTGTGGGGTGTGCCGGGGATTACGGGCCGGTCACCAGCCGAAATTATGATTACACGAGTTTTACCCGGGTGGAAGTTAGCAGTACTTTCGAAATGGAAATCATACAGTCCGATACCTGGAGCATCACCATCGAAGCCCAGGAGAAGCTGTTCGACAACCTTAATGTTAAAAAAAGCGGGGACACCCTGGAAATCAACCTGAAGTGGGGTTGGGGGTCGTGGGTATCATCCTGGGGCTTCAAACGGGCGAAAGCCCGCATCACCATGCCATATTTGGAGGCTGTAACCCTGTCCGGGGCTTCCTCAGGGACAGTCAGGGGATTCCGTTCGAACCGTGGTGCGGAGATATATGTTTCCGGGGCTAGTTCGCTGGAAATTGAAATGGAAGCCGGCGCCGCCAAGATAGAAATTTCCGGGGCAAGCCATCTCACCGGCAGCCTCCAGGCAGCCAGCCTGGCAGCCGAGATTTCAGGTGCCAGCCGGGCAACCCTTACCGGAGCGGCTGACGATCTGGAAGTCAACGCTTCCGGGGCCAGTACCGCCGCGTTCGAAGAACTGGCAGCGCAGAAAGTAGACATCGAACTCAGCGGGGCATCGCGGGGCACGGTAGCAGTACGGGACTCGTTAAAGATCAACCTGAGCGGGGCTTCCAGCCTGACTTACAGCGGAGACCCGTCACTGGAAGCCATCGAAATATCCGGGTCCTCCACAATACATAAGAAATAACAATAACAGGAGCTGCATATGACTACGCTGTCGCCGGAAGAAAGACACCGGATATATGAAGAAGAAAAAGCCCGCCTGGCGGTGGAGCAAGGCGCCCCGCCGCCCGAACGAGATTCCACCCTGGACCTGAAGCCGGGCACAGCCTCCCTGCTGTGCTACCTGGGCGGTTGGATCACCGGCATCATCTTCCTCATCTTGGAACAGAAAAACCGGCTGGTACGCTTCCACGCCGCCCAGTCCATCATCGTGTTCGGTTTCCTCCAGATAGCAGGTCTGCTGCTGAGGCAGGTGCCGGTCATCGGTGGTTTCCTGGGGACATCGGTAGGCATCCTGGCTTTCATCCTGTGGATCATCCTGATGGTAAAAGCCAGCCAGGGTTACTTTAACCTGCCACCGGCCGGGGACCTGGCGGAGAAGATGCTGGGTACTACATCCGGGCCAACACAGGGCACGCCTCCGGACGCCTCCCAGGGAACGACACCTCCTCCACCACCGCCACCGGCATCTTATGCCCAGGCCCAGCCGGTAAAAACCCCGCACCGGGCTGATGGCAGCCGCGCGGGACGCATCACTGTCTCGGCCTTTGCCATCGCTTTCAGCATCGCCATGCTGATCTTCCTGAATTTTTTTCATGATTACATCGCTTTTTACCACCAGGAAACAGCGGCTGGGGTATCGGCCTGGATAAGGGAACCGCTACTCACTGCCGATTTTTCCGCCTGGCTGCCCATCGCCAACACCGCTCTCATCTGCGGCATCGCCGGACATGCGCTGTGCCTGGCAATCGACAAATACATCATGCGGGAAGGCACTTTGCTGATACTGGATATCTTCAGTGTTGTTTCCGTCACTGCTTTGCTGGTGATCTTTCCCTTCGATTTCAGTCCCATCGGCCAAATCTGGGCCACACCCCTCGACCTGTCCGTCAGGATCACATTGGCCATTATCATCTTCGCCATCTGCATCGGGATACTGGTAAGGCTGATAAAGATACTGGTAAACGGGATACGGGGTACGGCGACCTACTGACCGGCCCTCAGGCGCAATATTCAGCTTCTAATGTTGACTCAGGCAGACCGCCCGCCTTATAATGAGCTACATTGGGCAGCGTGTGCTCATTTTTATTAACCTCGAGCCGCAGGAGAACCTTGGTCGAAATCAATGTTTCCCAGTTATTGAAATCACCACTCGGTACCACCCGTAAATACGAGGTGGACGAGAAGGTGAATATCGGTGAAGAAACACCATACGTGCGCGGGGAAGTAACCCTGCTGCGGACCAACCGCGGCATCCTGGTGACCGGCCGCCTGGAGACTGATATCAGCCTGACCTGCTCACGCTGCCTGGGCCAGTTCCGGCATCCGGTAACCCTGGAAATCGAAGAAGAATATTTCCCCACTATCGATATCATCTCCGGTTCCCGGATCGATGCTCCTGATGATGAACCGGAAGCATTCGTGATCGACCAGAATAACATCCTGGACCTCTCCGAAGCCATCCGGCAGTATGCCCTGCTGGCGGTACCGATGAAGCCATTGTGTAAAGAAGAATGCGCAGGGCTGTGCCCGGTTTGCGGGGTAAACCGCAACCTGAAACAATGTAATTGTCCTCCAGCCGTCGACCCGCGCCTGGAAAAACTGCGCGGGCTGGTAATAGAAAAATAAATCTGGAAGTCGAAACCTCCAAAGCGAAAGGATAAACGATGGGACCACTACCAAAACGAAAATATGCCAAGGCACGACAGGGTGAAAGGCGTGCGCATATCGCGGTATTACCGCCGGCAATGGAATCCTGCCCCCAGTGCCACAGTATAAAACGGGCGCACCATGTCTGTCCCACTTGCGGCTATTATGCCGGACGTGAAGTGGTGGCGATAAAAGGCCCTGAGGGAAAGAAGTCCTCTTAAGACCGGTACTTTGATCCGAAATTAGAAGCGGGCTTCCTTGCTCAATATCTCCTGAGGCGATTTCCGGAAGAGAACAGGGATTCACCGGCGGTTGTCCGGGCACGAGAGGTTAGTGGCTTTGCTCAGAACGGCCGTCTGCGGTCTACTGGATATCAAATACCCCATCATTCAAGGGGGGATGGCCCACGTGGGCACCGCCAATCTTGCTGCCGCTGTATCCGATGCCGGAGGGCTGGGGATTATCGGCACCGGCCACTATCCCCCGGACTGGGTCCGGCAGCAGATCAGGGAAACCAAAGCACTCACCCGGCGGCCTTTCGGCGTCAATATCGCCCTGACCTCTCCTTATGTCAAGCAAATTACCGATATTATCATCGATGAGAAAATAGCGGTGATCTCTACCGGAGCCGGCGATCCCGGCGAATTCGTTCCTCGGCTGAAACAAGCCGGGATTATTTTTGTTCCGGTAGTATCGGGAGTAAAGGCTGCCCGCCGCATGGAAAAAGCCGGCGCCGACATAATCGTGGCCGAGGGGATGGAATCGGGGGGGCGGATCGGAGAAACCACCACGCTGGCCCTGGTGCCCCAGGTAGTGGACGCGGTTAACGTACCGGTCATCGCCGCCGGCGGCATTGCTGACGGCCGCGGCCTGGCAGCAGCCCTGGCACTGGGCGCCCAGGGTATCCAGATGGGAACCCGTTTCGTCTGCAGCACCGAGTGCACCGCCCATCCGGCTTACAAACAGAAAATCATCGAAGCGGACGATACCGCTACCATGGTCACACACCGCACTACCGGCTACCCCCTGCGCGCTCTACGCAACAAGCTGAGCGAGCAGTTCGAAGAACTGGAAAAGGCAGGGGTGTCCAAAGCAGACCTCGACCTGTTCGACCGTGACCGGATGTACCTGGGATTGATCGAAGGAGACCTCGATGAAGGAGCACTGCTGTCCGGACAGATAGCCGGCTTGATCCGGGACATCAAACCGGCCCGGGCGATCATCGAGGAAACCATAGCCCAGGCAGAAGCGGTAATCGCCCGTTTACAGGCAGCCGGTAAATGAGATAAAGCCCGGCATGCAACCGGTAACCAGCAGCCCCAGTCATTTCCCTGGAAAATAGCAACGTTTGGAGAAGTATGAATGAGTACCACTAATAAGATCGCTTACATCTTTCCCGGCCAGGGCTCACAGGCCGTGGGCATGGGGCGCGACCTTTATGATAAATTCGCATCGGCGAGAGCAATCATCGACCAGGCCGATGCAGTACTAGAGTTCCCACTTTCCAAGTTATATTTCGAAGGCCCGGAAGAAGAACTACGACGAACGATCAATGCCCAACCGGCGCTGGTGACCATCGGCTTCGCCTGCCTGAAAGCGATGGAGGAAGCTGCGGGGGGCAGTCTGCCGGTACCCGCCTGCACCGCCGGGCACAGCCTGGGGGAATACACCGCCCTGGCGGCAGCCGGGGTATTCGATTTTGCCACCGCCGTCTACCTGGCCCGGGAGCGGGGGCGGCTGATGCAGGAAGCCGGGGCGAAAACCGCAGGAGCAATGGCGGCAGTGATGGGGATGGAAGAAGCCGCACTGAATGGAATTTGCCGGGAAACCGGGACCAATATCGCGAACTATAACAGCCCCGGCCAACTGGTCATCAGCGGAGCGGCAGAGAATATCGCCCGGGCAGCGGAATCAGCCAAAGCGCGCGGTGCCAGCCGGGTGATTCCCCTGCAGGTCAGCGGAGCATTCCACTCGCCCCTCATGAAGCCGGCGGAAGAAGCGTTAAGCCAGATCATTGCCAGAATACCCTTCGGCGATCCGGCCATACCGGTAATCGGCAATACTACCGCTTTACCTCTCACCACTGCCGCTGAAGTCAAGGCAGAACTAGCCCGCCAGCTATGTCACGGCGTGCAGTGGCAGCGGTCCGTGGAATACATGGCTGCCCAGGGAGTCACCACTTTTGTGGAGATCGGGCCCGGGAAAGTATTGACTGGCCTCGTCCGCCGCATCAACCGGGAGGTTAAAACCGCCAACGTCAGCGACGTAGAGTCAGTGCAAAACCAGACAGCCTGGTCCAGCTAAACTACGGTATTTGACCATTTTGTAAATGCGGATGCTATAATGTTTTGTTTATAAAAAGATGAGTAAAGCGGTTTTTAAAACACGGCGCAAGGCAAGGGCACTCGCCCTACAGGCATTGTATGAGGTAGATGCCGTGGGACACCAGTCCGAACAGGTGCTGGGCCGCCTGCTGGAAGAAGCCGGACTGCCCGAAGACAAAGCGGAATTCGCCCGGGAACTGGTGCGGGGGGTGACGGGGCATATGCCGGAGATCGACCGTAACATCCGGCAGTTCGCTCCAGCGTGGCCGGTCTCGCAAATACCGGTCATCGACCGCAACATTTTAAGGCTTGCAATATTCGAAATTTTACTTGATAATAAGATTCCTGTTAGGATTGTGATTAATGAAGCGGTCGAACTGGCGAAAGCCTTCGGCAGCGATAGTACGCCAAAATTCATCAATGGCGTTCTGGGCTCGGTTGTCTCGAAACTCAAAGACAACCAGGCAGTAGAGATAAAATAAGGGGGAAACTTTGGCCACTGTTTTTGAACGAGTAAAGAAAATTGTCGTCGAGCAGCTCGGTGCCGATGAAAAAGATGTAGTACCAACCGCCAGTTTTGTTGATGACCTAGGAGCGGACTCACTGGACCTGGTCGAAATGATCATGGCCATGGAAGAAGAATTCAGCACGGCGAACCAGAAACTGGAAATTCCGGACGAGGATGCGGAGAAAATCGCTACGGTCCAGGATGCCGTCGATTACATCAAGGACCAGGGAATACAGGACGCGTAACCGGACCGGCCATGACGATCAAGGCGGTCTTCTTCGATTGGTTCAATACCCTGGCTCGATATGAACCTGCCCGTGATGAATCGGCGCGCCGGGTCATGCACGAATACGGTTACGATGTCCCGCTGGACAAAGTCCGTAAAGCAATGGCGGCCGCAGATAAAGACTGGTTCGAAGAAAACGCCCGTGCACCCATCCGGCTGCGCAGTGCCGCCGAACAAGCAAAAGCATATGCCCGCCACCATCAGATGATACTGAAGGGAGCGGGCATCGATTTATCCGCCACCCCCGACCTGTTAAAAGTAGTAGTCACCCGCATGCAGACGGTATCCTCAGCCATGCATTTCGTCCTTTTTGATGATGTCGTACCGGCCTTGAAAAACGTCCGGGAGCGGAAATTGACGATAGGGCTGCTGACCAACCTGGACCAGGACATGGCTGCCATGTGCCGGGAGCTTGGCATCGGCGAATACATCGATGTTGCGGTGACCTCAGGGGAGATCGGCGCCGATAAACCAGACCCCCGCATCTTCCAGGCAGCCTTGAAACGGGCGGACGTAACCGCAGCGGAGGCGGTGCTGGTGGGCGACCAGTACAAAAACGATATCCTGGGGGCAAGGGGCGTGGGGATGAAAGGCATCCTGATCGAACGCCACAATATGCTTTCCGATATCACCGACTGTCCACGCCTGCACACATTGACCGAAGTAGGAAATTACCTGAAGTAGAACAAATTCAAAAACCTAAACCCTAAACTCTAAATAAATCCAAAATCACAAGATATAAACATTAAACAAAAATACTCACCCTTTAGGGTATTATTGCGGTCCGACGATTCCTGCTATTTCAGAAATAGTCACCACCTGCTGTTGGCCGGTAGTGAGGTTTTTTACGGTGGCTTTGCCGGCGGCGGCTTCGTCCGGGCCGATGATGATGACAAAAGGGATGTTGTTGGCATTGGCATATTTCAGCTGCCGGTCGAGCTTGACGGCATCGGGATACAACTCGGTATTGATGCCGGCAGCACGCAATTGCGATGCCGCCCGTACTGAGACACCAATCTGTTCGGCGGAGAAGATAGTGACCAGCGCCCGGGTGGGGCAGGGCTTTAATTTCGGCTTCAAACCGTACTGTTCCAGCACCAGGCCGATGACGACGTCACCCATGGCGAAACCGATGCCGCCCATGGGCTCGCCGCCCACGTCAGCAAGGAGGTTGCTGTAGCGGCCGCCGCCCAGTATCGCCCGGAAAGCGCCCTGGCGGTCCCAGACCTCGAAAACGAAATCGGTATAATAGGCTAATCCCCGGATGACCGAGGGGTCGAATTCAATAAATTCGCTGACACCCAGTTCGTTAATCAGGCCAAAGAAAGCGACCAGTGCCGGTGATTCCCGCCACATCTCTTTGTCGGCCATCATCGCCCGCAGCCGTTCCATTTTGCCATCACCCAACCCCACCGCTTCCCGGCCGTAAGCCGCCCAATCGGCCGGAGACAGCTTGTCCAGCTTATCGATGAGGCGGTAGACGCCTTCGACTTTGCCCGGGTCGACGCCCAGGGCTTCGATCTTGGCCTTCATCAGTTTGCGGTTATTGACCTTGATGCCAACCTGCTGTGCAGTCAGGCCGACTGATTTCAGGAATGCCACCAGGATAGCCATCACTTCGGCATCGGCATAAGCAGAATCGACGCCGATAATGTCCAGGTTCCATTGGAAGAATTCGCGGGTGCGCCCTTTTTGCGGCCGTTCGTAGCGCCAGAACGGGCCGAAGGAAAACCAGCGCACCGGCTTGGGCAGTTCCCGTTGTTTCTGGGCAACCATGCGCGCCAGAGTCGGGGTAAGTTCCGGGCGCAGGGTGATCTGGTCGCCGCCGCGGTCGGTGAAGACATAAGACTGTTCCTTCACCAGTTCATCACCGCTTTTAGCGGCATACAAGTCCAGGGTCTCCAATGCCGGGCCTTCGTATTCCTGATAGCCAAAGCGCTGTGAGACTTCCTTCATGCGGGCATACAGCCACTGGCGGACAGCCATCTGTTCGGGATAAAAGTCACGGGTACCCCTCACGGGGTGGATGATCTGTTTCATCGTTATACCATCTTCTTATTGTATTTACCGGCGGCGGAAACGGCCTAGAAAGTTAGGATACCGCAAGGTTAATAGGCTTGTAAAGGTGAGGCAATAATCCGGGATTAAAACGAACAAAGCCCGGGGGTCGACACCCGGGCTTTATTCGTGAGGTGAGTCGAACAAATCCAGTTACTCCCTATTGTAACTGATGGCGGGGGGCGGTAAAGGGACAAAAGGTTCATTTATGTTGCACCAGCGGCTTAATGTAGAGGGCTACTGTTGTTTCTTTATTGAACTGTGAGACTAACAGCAGCCCGCGGATACCGGTGGTCCCATATCCGGGTTAAGATACACTTGCGGGAGAAGCGCCGATTTGCTAGACTGAAAAGGTTGGGCCGTTAGCTCAGTTGGTAGAGCAGCTGACTCTTAATCAGCGGGTCGCAGGTTCGAGTCCTGCATCACCCACCATTCCAA
>CAZSHH010000038.1:0-24995 GCA_964606525.1 uncultured Dehalococcoidales bacterium | reverse complement strand
GGTCTTGCGGTGTCAACGGCCGCCGCAGCATCTGGCTCATGCGCAGCAGGTAGAGTTCGGGAGACTCGATGAGCAGCCGGTAAAGGTCGATGGATATCTGCACGGCCTGGACCATTGCTTCCGGCCAGGCATACGGCGTCATGCCGCCGAGGACAAAACTGTAAAACCGGCCGGGGTGATGTATGGCCAGACTGAAACCTGCCGCCGCCCCTGCCGAATAGCCGAAATAATGGGCTTTATCGATGCCCAGGGCATCGAGGACGCTTAATAGCCCACCCGAGATTTCGATCTCTGTTTTAGCTTCTTCCGGAAGCCGGCTGCTCTGCCCGTGTCCCGGGAGGTCGAAGAGGACCAACTGGTAGTTATCTTTAAGATCATCGGTATACCCGAATTTCCGCCACATCTCCAGGCTGTCGCCGCCGCCATGCCCCAGTACCAGGGGCGGCCCTTGCCCTTCTACCTCGTAGTAAATTTTCATTCCCTGGTATTTGGCATACGGCATATATTTCTCCCGGCATAGTCAGAATGCCTTATCATACAGGAATTTATATCAAGCCAACCAGTTGCGGCAATAAAAATATATCCGGTGGGGCGTTATGTACATTAGTCTAGCTGTTCTCCGTTGGAAAAACACGGATAGCAGATTCTCCGGCAACGGGACACTGGTACTCGCATATACCGCAGCCGGTACACAAGTCTTCGATCACCCGGGGATGGCGCCCGCTGCCTTTGCCCTGGCCGTGCCCCTCCCCCTCTTCTCCCAGCCGAATGGCTTTTTCCGGTACCGGGCACATTTCCTCACAGACGATACAGTCACGCTTCTCTGCCCAGGTGATACACCGGCCTTTATCGATACGGGCAATGCCGATGACGGCTTGCCGTTTCTCTTCCAGGGGAAGCTTCCTGATCGCTCCGGTGGGACAAATCACGCCGCAGGAATTACAGCTGAAGTCGCAATAACCATGCCTGGTGTTCAATGCCGGTACCCATAATCCCGACGGGCTGAAGGCAGCATCCGGTTGTATCACGCCGGTAGGGCAAACCCGGACGCACTCACCGCACCGGATGCACTGGGAATACAGGCGGTCTGCGGTACTGCCCGGCGGCCGGATACGCTGCGAGGTAGTCCAGGCCGTAGCCGGCAGCAGGCGGAAGAAAACGGCTGCAGCGACGGCAGTTCCTAATGCGGAGAGGAACCGGCGCCGCTCCGGTCCATTTGTTGTTGCCGGACCTGGCCTGGTACGGAAAGATATGGCCCGGGTTGGGCAGCCAGCCTGGCATTGCAAACATACCGTACATTCATCAGAAGCTGCAGTATAGCCATTTTCCGGGTTGATTGCTCCGGTGGGGCAAAGGCGGGCACATTTGCTGCAGGAGATGCACTTCATGGTATCGGTTCGGTGGCGGATAATCGATATTTTAGCAATCAGTGCTAAAAGTCCACCCAAAGGGCATAAGTACCGGCACCAGAAGCGCGCCCGTATTCTGTTAAACCCCAGAATGATGGCGAAAACTGCCAGGACG
Organism: uncultured Dehalococcoidales bacterium; assembly: GCA_964606525.1. Lineage (GTDB taxonomy): Bacteria > Chloroflexota > Dehalococcoidia > Dehalococcoidales > UBA2162 > JBBITI01. The sequence goes on along the minus strand of CAZSHH010000038.1, from coordinate 23,471 downwards.
ATCAGGTTCGGCAGGTAAAAAGACGGTTGATTCAAAAACCAGCCGCGCAATAAGTAGTCAACCCGATCAACTGACGGCTGCAGGAATGTGAAGCCATACAGCCAGTGGAGGATAGCTTCGGTAACCTGACTCAAGCCAGGCAGGATTACCCCAGCGAGTGCCCGGAAAAACAGGGTGACCGGATCAAGAAACATGAATACCAGGCTGCCCAAAGCTGCCCCGGCGAGGATGATGAAAAATACCAGGTATTTACCCTGACGCCAGAATGGTGAGACGGCCGGGTTTTTCGCCGGGCGGCGCGAAGGCATCCAATCCAGCGCTGTCCCCACCGGACATATCCAGCCGCACCACACCCTTCCCAGGACTACTGTTAGAGCGACGGTAAGTAGACCCAGGGCCATCGGCATGATCCAGCTCCGGCTGGCGATAATGGAGGCGATGCCGGTGAGTGGGTCGAGATGGAAAAACAGGGTGTACGGCATACGTCCGGTGATTCCCTGAACGGTGATGCCAGCCAACAAGATGAAAAGGATGAAAAAGACAGCCTGGATAAAACGCCGCGCCCACAACCATTTCAGGGCGGCGGTTATCTGTTTTTTAGTCTTATTGGTGGCCAACGCTACTCCCGGCTAGAGCTCGATTTTTTCCACCCGGACCTCATCCAGGTTGGTAGTTCCCAGCCCCAGCTCCACCCCCGCCCGTACCGCCGGAATGTCCAGGCCGGTCAAGCCGAAAAGTGTCGCGGCATAAGCGTCTGCAGCTATTATATCGTGGCTGGCGATGACCGTGTTCATGAGTTTCACATCATCCAGGTTACCGCCGCTGGGACCGTGATTAGTCAGTATCCGTACGGCATCCACCAAGGTTAAATCCGGCCGCAGTAAGCTGGCCAGGTCGGCGATACGCTGCCCCAGGTTAAAGTGAAAATCATTGCGGTTCTGGATCAAGCCCATCAGGTTCTTCATGCCCAACGTCAACCGGCCCAGGCTATGGTGCTTGGCGATAGGAACGTTTATCAGGACATCGGCAGCCAGAGCATCTGTATAGACCGGCCATTTTTTTATGTCATGTCCTTCCGGGATGGCGGTTTCCCGGAACTTGATGTTACTCATGATTTCCATTATTCCACCGGCGTCTTTGACCGCTCTAGCGATGCCGCTGCGTTCATAAGCTTGCTCAGCAGTACCCCCGAACGGCTGGTCCATCACCCGGACGCGCCGGGCACCTGCTTCCAGGCATAAGCGGACAAGTTCGCCGATGACTTCCGGATTAGTGGTGGCAGCATATTCGTATGTGTGATAAGCGACACAGATATTAGGCTTGATGATCACGTCATTGCCTTTTTTAACAAAACGTTCGATGCCGCCCAAAGACTTGATTACAGCTTGAACGATTTTATTGATATCAGGACCATGAGCTACAGCCAGGTAAGCAGCATCAGTGGGGGTCGGGAGAGGGGTTGTTGACGGGTTGGGCAGAAAAGGAGTTTTGGTGGTGCTTATCGGCGGATTGGTTAATTCCGGTTCATCACCGGTATTACACGCGGCTAAAGAGCCCAGGGCTCCGGCAAAGGCCACTCCCGGCCCAATTTTTAGAATACCGGCAATAAAGTCCCGTCGAGATATTTTCATCAGTTCGGCACCCGTGTCCCGCTGAAATAATGATGTATGTTTTGCTTGATGTATTCCATTATAACTTGCCCCGGCGTTAATCAGGAAATCTGGACACTAATGTGCCGCTGGCGTTGTTAAGCAAGCGGCGTCAACTCCTCGTTTAGTGCCTGGTCCAAGGCAGCGCCGGCCTGGCCGGACCCATTTGCCGGTTGGGGAACCGGGTTTCTGTGACCCCTTTCATCTTCAGGGTCAAGAAGTCCAGTTCATACTGCTCGATCAAACCAGCCCCGGCAAAACTGTAATAACGATTATCGCCGATGATCAGATGATCGAGAACTTTTATCTGCATGATGCGACCCGCATAAACCAGATCCCGCGTAATATCTTTATCACTATCGCTGGGTTCGACAGCACCGGAGGGATGGTTATGTACAAAAATCACATTCGCGGCGGCGTGTTTGATAGTGTTGGCCACCACTTCACGTGTCCAGACCACGCTGCTGTCCACCGTACCCTCGAATAAGTCTTCACTCGCCAGTACCTGGTTGCGGTTGTTCAGGTATAAGACCTTAAATACTTCGTGTTTCAGGTCGCGCATGGCATGATAAAGATAATCAAAGATAGATTGTGCCGAATCCATGACCGGTGTTTCCATCATCTTTTCTTTCAGGAAGACCCGGGCGACTTCCTGGACGATCTTAATGCCTAATGAATTAACCGGCCCGATGCCCTTTATCTTGCGCAGTTCTTCTACCGGGGCTTCCAATACCCCACGCAGCGAACCGAAGCGGGCAATGGCTTCTTTACCCTGTCCTTTCATATTACGGCGAGGGGTGACGAGGCTCAGCAGCAGTTCGACGATCTCATAATCATGAAAACCAGTCAGCCCGGACTGTTGAAACCGTTCCCTCAAACGTTGGCGGTGGCCTTCGTTGGGATCATCTGCCTGCAAATTGCCATTTGGCACCATCACAGGCAAATATTAACACTAAAGGAACCAAGGTTTCCAGTAAAGGGGAGAGGAATCCGTCATGGGACAAGACGATTGTTGTCCCGCTCTCCTTCGACAGGCTTCCCGATAAATGCGGGACAGGCAGGATGAGTGGGCATAGTGGACACCAACATAATTTGGAAGAATCCTGAATCAGGATAATTGTGACTCGACGATTCAGATTGCTTCACCTTCGCCGGAGGCGAATAATCTCGCAACGACGGGTTTGCAGGCGCGGGCGACCCAGCGGGTCACCCCTACACGGGGTGGGCGGTCGGGTTACGAAACCCGACCCTACAGAGGGTAGGAATGACGCTGGAATAATGCTCATATTAAGCTTGTCGAATGTATGAGCAGAGGGATGGTCTCGCAACGACGGATTTGCGGGGCGGGCGACCCAACAGGTCGCCCCTACACGGGGTGGTGAATTGTTAAGGTAGATGATTACGGGTCTACGCTGACGCCGTCCTCCCCCACCAGTTCCTCCAGGCGCCGTTTGAGTTCAGCATTATATGCCGTATTGACGTTGGTCAATTTGGCATATGTCACGCTGCCGTTGCTGCCCAGGCGCAGGCTGACCTCATCAACGCCGCTGTATTCTCTCAGGGTATCGACTACTTTATGCAGCCGGGCGATGTCGCCGTCTTTGTCTTCACTTTCCCCGATGCTGATAATGATGTGGTGTTTCTTGCCATTCCCGGCTGCCGGGGTTTCTCTTTGGCGGCTCCCGTTAGAGCCGGGAGGGTTGGCCCCCACGCCATTTACTTTCACTTCGGCAGCAGCTTGCGGCGCCGTGATTTCACCGACTGCCGCAGGTACGGTTTCCGGGGTCGGCTGATAACGCCGGACGCGGTCGCAGTTCAACTGCAGGCTATCATCGCGCAACCTGACCTTGCCTTCGATAACCACGGTGTTGCCTTCCTGCCAGATCTCCCGGTCAGTCTCATATATCCGCGGCCACACCATCGTCTCGATACTACCGCTAATATCTTCGATATTGGCCTTAATGAAGGCCTTATGGTCGCGGGTGAACAGCGGAGTGACTGCCCCGATTTCACCCACCACCGATACGCTTTGCCCGTCCATTTCAGCATCGATTTCACTGGGCCAGATCATACCTGCCTCTTTCTTGCTGCTGGCAAACTGGCGGGATAAAGCTACTCCTAACAACTCTTTCTCCCACAAGGACTTTTCCTTGATATCGACATCAGTCCCTTTAAGTTCGATTTCAGGCAGCGGGGTAGAGACTGACTGGCCGAAAAGGTCGAACATCGTGGACTGCCCCGATTCTTTCAACCGCTGTTCGCGCTGGGCCAGCGAGAGGATATCGGGTACTTTATTCAGGATAGTACCCCGGCTTCCGAATTCGTCCAGGGCGCCGGCTTTGATCAGGCTTTCCAGTACGCGCCGGTTCATAGCCCGCAGGTCAGCCCGGCGGGACAGGTCGTCCACTGACTTATATAAGCCGTTCTTATCCCTTTCCTCGACCATTCCTTCGATAGCCCCTGCCCCGACGTTCTTGATCGCCGCCAGGCCGAAGCGGATGGCCGACTTGCCGTCTACTTGATGCTCGATGCTGAAACTGACCCGGCTCTTATTGATATCCGGCCCCAGTACCGGGATGCCCAGGCGGCGGCATTCGGCAACGGCGGCGGCCACTTTTTCGGTGGTGCCCATGTGGGAGATCAACAGGGCGGTCATGTACTGGACCGGATAATTCGCCTTTAAATATGCCGTTTGATAAGCGATCAGGGCATAGCTGAAGGCATGGGCTTTATTAAAAGCGTAACCGGCAAAAGGCTCGATCAGGGCGAAGATCTGATTGGCAATATCATCACTGAAGCCGTTCTTTTTCGCCCCTTCCATGAAATTAACTTTCTGTTTCTGCATCACTTCGGCGATCTTCTTCCCCATGGCCTTGCGGAAGATATCTGCCTGTCCCAGGGAGTAGCTGGCGAGGGCGCGCACGATAAAAAGTACCTGTTCCTGGTAGACAATAACACCGTACGTTTCTTTCAGGATATCTTCCAGGGCAGGATGTAAGTAATGTATCGGCTCCAGCCCCTGTTTGGCTTTGATATAGGTCGGGATATGTTCCATGGGGCCGGGACGGTACAGGGCGACCATGGCGGCGATTTCTTCGAAGCTGTGCGGCTTCAAGTCCCGAATATACCGCCGCATGCCGGCACTTTCCAGTTGGAATACGCCGGCCGTCTCCCCGGAAGACAACAATTGAAATGCCCTTTCGTCGTCCATGGGCAGCTTGAACAGGTCGAGGTCGGTTCCACAGTCTTCGCTGATGATTTCCCGGGCCTTACGTAATATCGTCAGGTTCGCCAACCCGAGAAAGTCCATTTTCAACAGGCCGATCTGGGCAATATCCTCCATCACGAACTGGGTCATTACCGCTTTTTCGTTATTGGTCTTAGCTACGTGTTGCAGGGGGACATACCGGGTCAGCGAATCCCTGGCGATGACTACCCCCGCTGCGTGGGTACTGGCGTGGCGGACAATCCCTTCTACCCGCCGTGCGGAGTCGATGAGTTTATGGATAATCTCGTCCTGATGATAGATGCTGCTTAATTCGACGCTTTCTTCCATGGCGCGCTTCAACGTCATGTTAATGGCAAAAGGCACTAATTTAGCCACCCGGTCGACATCCCCGTAGGACAGCCCCAGGGCGCGCCCGATATCGCGTAAGGCCGCCCGCGCCCCCAGCGTCCCGAAGGTAATGATCTGGGCGACGTGGTCCTGGCCGTATTTCCGGGAAACGTAAGCGATTACTTCATCACGGCGCTCGTCTTCAAAATCGAGGTCGATATCCGGCATCTCCTTCCGTTCGATGTTCAGGAAACGTTCGAAGACCAGGCGGTTCTTGATGGGGTCGATCTCGGTGATGCCCAGGCAGCGCAGCATGATGCTGGCGGCCGCACTGCCCCGGATGCCGTAGGCGATCCCCTGGCTGCGGACGAAAGAGATGATGTCCCAGACGACCAGGAAATAATTGGCGAACTGGGTCTTATCGACCACGTCCAACTCGTAGGCCAGCCGGTCTTTGATTTCCGTGGTGGCATCAGGGTAGAACTCCGGCAAGCCCTGGTAGCAAAGATCGGACAAGTATTCGAAGGGGCTTTTGCCTTTGGGCCGATCGATCTCGGGGAGGTGCAGCCGGCCGAAGTCTATTTTGAGGTTGCACATCTCGGCAATGGCCCCGGTATTCTCGATAGCTTCCGGGATGTCCTGGTACATCTCGGCCATTTCCTCTTTGCTTTTCAGATAGAAATAATCGCCCGCCATCTTAATGCGTTTTTCATCGTTGACGGTAGTATTGGTGCCGACACATAGTAATAGATCATGGGTCGGTGCGTCTTCCCGGTAAATGTAATGGGTATCATTGGTTGCTGCCAGCGGGATGCCCAGTTCTTTCCCCATGGCGATCAGGTGCTGGTTTACCGTCTCCAGTTCGGCGATGGGATGGCGCTGTATCTCCAGGTAAAAATCACCGAAAGTCTCTTTGTACCACAACGCCGCCAGCCGGGCATCATCCCGGCGCCCGGCTAACAATAGCGATGGGATTTCGCCGGCCAGGCACGCCGACAGGGCAACCAAGCCTTCATGGTGCTCTTTTAGATTTTCCCGGGTCACCCTTGGCTTATAATAAAAATTATCCAGGTGGGCTTTAGTAGTCAACTGGATCAGGTTCCGGTAACCGGCCTGGTCCTTAGCCAGTAATATCAAATGGTAATTGCTGCGGTTACCGTTCTCGCCGTTATTGCCATCTCCGGCAACATATACCTCACAGCCAATGATCGGTTTAATACCTGCTTTTTTGGCTTCCTGGTAAAACTGGATGACCCCATACATCACGCCGTGGTCGGTGATAGCCAGGCTGTTCATCCCCAGTTCCTTTGCCCGCGCGATAAGCTGCTGGATTCGACACATGCCGTCAAGCAGGCTATACTCGGTATGAACATGGAGATGGGTGAACATTGTTGCCTCAGGCGGGGTGATTTTTCCCGCTATTATAACACAAGAAATGCCCCCCGGGGGAGTTTAAAACAGGCTCGAATTTTATATTTATATATAGTAGATACATAAATAAGCCAGGATTATTCTTGAATGTGTATGTAGGGGCGATCCGCTGGATCGCCCAGAAAAAAATATAAATCAGGTTGACTAATTGAATGGTGGACAATTATCCAGGGCGAAAACGACTAAGATTGAAGGATTATGATTACAGTCAATCGGGAGTCTATTTCATCACAATATGTACACAGGATAGAAATTGTTGGTTGGGGGAAATAAAAGATGGTTCTATGTTATTAAGCAGTGCAGGGAAAATTACCGGAGAAGAATGGATCAGGACCGCTGAGCTAAGATCATATATTCTACTAGACGAATATATGATAATGCCCAACCATCTGCATGGAATCATTATAATCACTGAAAGAGACAAGGCGACCCACCGGGTCGCCACTACAAGATTAATCCCTGATTCGCTTGGTTCAATCATAGGACAATTTAAGTCGATAGTTACGAAGCGGCTCAGAAGTACAGGATTGTCTGATTTTTGTTGGCAGCGTAACTACTACGAGCACGTTATCCGTAACGAATCTGACTTAAATGATATTCGTGAATACATCAGCTACAACCCCCAAAAATGGCTTGAAGATCACGAAAACCCCAGTATTCAAACCGGATACACTGTGATAAATAATAAGATATGAAAATCCTGAAAATTATCCTTCGCTGGCTTTTCATTTTGTGTCTACCGTGGCTCATCGTGACCGCTGCTCTGCGCATCCCGGCGACCTGCCCATATTTCTATGAATACCTTTTTCACAAATACGACGTGGGTGCCACCACCGGCCTGGATGATACTGCCCTCAAGGATACTGCCCGTGGGCTGGTCCGCTATTTCAACTCCGGGGAGGAAGATATTGATCTGGTGGTACAGAAGGACGGTTTGCCTTTCACACTGTTCAACGAGCGGGAGATTATCCATCTCAAGGACGTGAAAGGACTTTTCTTACTGGACCTGTGGGTTTCCCTGGGCACGCTGGCTTATTGTCTCGGTTATTCCATCTGGTCTTTCACGCACGGGTTGGCCGGACGGAAAAAAATAGCCCATTCGCTGGTTATCGGCGGTGGCATTAGCCTCGGCTTACTGCTCCTGCTTGGTATCGGTATGCTGTTCGACTTTGATGCCCTGCTGCTGCGCTTCCATCTCTTGAGTTTTAGCAATGATTTCTGGCTGTTGGACCCGGCTAAGGATTACTTGATCATGCTGGTCACCGGTGGTTTCATGTACGATGCTTCTTTTATCGTGGCCGGAGCGGCCGCCGCCGGGGCGGTAATTGCAGGGGGATTTGGGGGGGCCTATCTTTGGTATCAATACCGGCGCGAAAAAATCTCTTCATGAGTATTGCTTTTTTACGCTGTCAGCCTCATAATACTCTGAATTCGATGTTGTTTTTTACGGAATTCAGGAGTTGGAAATGAAGGGATGGCGCTTTTCTACCGTTTTAACACTGCTTGTAATCATCGCCGTATCTCTCCCCGGGCAAGGTTGTAGTACCAACCGCCCCGTCAGCAACCCCTATGAATTTAGTGATTTTACCCGGCTTGATATCCAGAATGCCTTCGATGTGGAAATAGTACAATCCGGGACATATAGTATCTCGGTAACTACTAATGAAGACCTGCAAGATTTTCTTTCCGTACTCAAAAACGGAGATACAGTCACCATCAAGTTAACACCGAATCATCCTTTCACCGACTTCATCTTGATGCGGAAAACACTCAAAGCCAGGATCGCGATGCCGGCCTTGAATAGTCTCAAGGTATCGGGCGCTTGTCATTGCCAGGTACGGGGCTTCGAATCGACAAATAACCTGGACCTCGAAGTCTCGGGGGCGAGTCGCGTCACGTTAAATAATATCGAGGCTGGCGATGTAAAGATGGCGGTCTCCGGCGAAAGCGGGATATTTGGCAAATTGACATCGGTGGATGTTGATTTTGATGTTTCGGGCGCCAGTAAGGTCGAGCTTACCGGTACTGGTGAAGATTTAGGGTTGATAGCGGAAGGGGCAAGTAAAATAAATCTGCAGTTTTTCGTTTCGCAGACGGCCGATATTTCGATTGGCGGCTCTACTGAGGTCATCACCGATACCCGTTCCCACCTGGATATTGCTCTCTCCGGCGCTTCCCGCCTTTATTTTTTAAGTAATCCGAATTTCGGTAAAATGGAAGTCCTGGGGGCTTCTACCATCAAGCATAAATAACGGGAGACATATTTCATGACATTAAATCCTGAGATTGTTGTAAAGCCATTAACCCCAGATAACTGGCAGGATATGGGGACCGTCCTGGGGGCAAGTGGGGATGGGGGCTGTTGGTGCATGTGGTGGCGCTTAACTGACGATGAATTTGAGGACGGGCGCGGGGAAGGGAATAAACAGGCTATGAAACGGCTGGTTGAAGCCGGTAAAACTCCCGGGGTGATCGCTTATCTTGGTGGCCAGCCTGCCGGCTGGTGTGCGGTCGGCCCGCGTGATGAATATCACCGTTTAATGAATTCTTCCCTGCTGCAGGGCGTGGACAACCGGCCGGCCTGGTCAATCGTCTGTTACTATATCAATCCGCGCTTTCGCGGCCGGGGGCTGATGGAACACCTGACCCGAGGTGCTGTAGAGCTGGCTAGCAGTAAGAAGGTTTCTCTCATCGAAGCATATCCCGTGGAAGTGGCCGCCGGTTCTTCCCCCGCCGGGGCTTATACCGGAGTGGCCGCCGTCCTGCGCAAGGTAGGATTCGTTGAAGTGGTAAAACGGAGCCGCCAGCCGGTTATGAGGCTGGATACAACAGTTTAGCCTCTCATTCTCCCCAATCTCCGGGCGGCTTCTTTCTTGTCATTCAGTCCCAGTCTCGCCTTTTGGATCGCCCTGGCCAGTAGCTCGATCGACTGGTCGTAGGTTCTTTTATCCACCGGGTAAGGGATGCCGTCCTTACCGCCGTGGGCAAAACTGTAACGCGCCGGATCGCGATAACTTGGCGCCACGCCGTAGACCAATTCTGAGATCAGGCTTAAAGCCCGGATCGTCCTCGCTCCCACCCCCGGCAGCCCCAACAGTGTCTCGAAGTCCTCCGGTTGGCGTTCATAAGTGCTGAGCAGGATTTTATTCAGGCTGTCCGGATGCAGGTCCGCCGTACTCAGGTAATGGTGTCCGGGCAAGGTCAGCGTCTTGATCTTTTTTAGTTCGGCCAGCAACTTTTCCGGTTTCTCGTTATCTACTATCTGCGGGATGATTTTTCTGGCGGGATCGCTTTCGGCTGCCACCAGATTTAGTGCCCGGCCGTGTACTTCGCTGGCAATCGCGGCATGTGGTTCGTTGATGAAGCTTTCTACTGTTTCACTCAGCCAGTGGTAGCGGCGGGCATAATGATTTACCTCGTTCATCCCCTGCTGCACTACCGCCCAGGCGCCACTGCGGGTGAAGATGAAGGAATGGTGATAGAGTTCATAGCCGTCCTGGATGCCGGCACTGTCAATTTTAGCGGACATCCGGCTGGCATAAACCAGCGGCGAGGTATCCAGCGAAAGCTGTTGTCCCCAGTCCGTTAGTTCTCCGGGTGTCTTGCGTGAGGTGGCCCCTTTACCTCCGGCAACGAATAATCCCAGATCGGGTTCGATTCCTTTAACACCCTCTTTCAGGGCGCCACAAAGAGTAGTAGTTACGCCGCTGGAATGCCAGTCGAAGCCGAGAACACAGCCGAAAGCCTGGAACCAGTGTGGATCGGAAAGCCGCCGCAGCATTTCTTCGGCACTGAAATCAGATACAATGATGATTGTGATTTCCCGGGCCAGTTTAACCATCCGGTCAAATAGCCATTTCGGAGCCTTGCCGTAATGCAGCGGCAGGTTTGCTACACCCGTCCGTGTCCCTGGGCCGGGTGACATATTACTGGCCCTACCCGGCGTGGCAGGTACCGCAGCTTCCCCCGCTGCAGGAACCACAGGAGCAGGAAGAGGTCCCGGCTACCGGTGATGCTGAGCCGCCGTCGTTAACAGTAAAACAGGCAAATGTAGACAACACCCGTTCTGCGCTGTTTTTACAATTCGGACAGGTTGCTGCAGCAGTCGCCTGGCTGAACGGACGCATTAATTCAAACTTATTATCACAACTGTGGCAGTTATATTCATAAATAGGCATATCTCTTCTCCTGATACTAGTTTACGCAGTGCCAGGGGGCGAAGTCAAGCATATGAACTAACAGTTTTACTGAGGCCTTACTTTATCGGTGCCGGCGAAGGCTTAAGCATCGTGATAAAGGTCCTCAGGTCCCGCCATCCGTAGGCAACTTCGACCAGGTTGGCACCGCCGATAACTACTTCTCGTTCGGCGAAGGGCCTTCCGCCCAGCGCTTCGTAAAAAATCTTATATTGGTTGGCAGCCATTACCCATACCTGCATCGATTTGTGCCCCTGTTGTTTTAATTTACGGGCGACCGTAGCCATCAACTGCCGTCCGATACCCCGCCGCTGGTGCGACTTTAGCAGGTAAATTACCCCCAGTTCACCGGTATATAACTTATTGCCATCGCGCGCCGGCCCGCCGCCGGCCATGCCGACCATCTCCCCGTGGTCGTCTTCAGCGACATAATAGAACCAACCCGGCCATAATTTATTCGGGTCGGAAAGGCGGGCTTTAAAATTATCGGTCAGTTTTTCAAATGACAGGGAATCCAGGTATTCCTGGGGTACGATGCCGGTATAAGTCGTCCGCCAACTGTCGATATTCACCTTTGCCATGGCCGCGGCATCTGATGGTTTCGCTTCACGAATCAGCATAGGTCCATTATCGCCGTTGAATTCAATATGTACACTTGCGGGCTCATTAATCCGGAGAACAGGCAGAGCCTATCTATATATTCTCATACTTCCTTAGAAATAAAGCAACTCCTGACTCAAGTGCATGAGCCGGCCCGGAAATTTACCAGGCCGGCCGCTAACCATTTTCGGGCCTTTTTGTTATCTCCAGGCATCGATGCTGTATGCTTGCCCATGGCCGCCGCTGAATCTCTCGCTGGCCGTCTCCTGTCCGTCGGCGATGATGATGCAGTATTCCCAGGGACTTTCCCCGCCGGCCGGCACCATATAATCGTCGGATAATTCCTTCCAGCGCTTACCTGAAGTCTTTTCCCGGGCCGTCCAGCCGTTGGTGGTCCAGTCGGGCATGCCGCGCATGCGGTATCTGCCTACCGGTTCGAAACTCTTTTTCCAGATGTATTCGTAGATAGACTCTTTAGTTTTGAATCCGTAGTTATACAGATCCATCGCCATCGACGGTACCAGTATCAACGTGAAGCCGCCCTCCATGGTCCGCCAAATACCGTCGGTTACGAAATCGATGTAGTTATGCGGGCCGGGTTTGCCTTTTACGTTCAAGAAGCGGGCAATCGCTCCGTGGCCGCTCTTCTGCAGCGAACGGTATACCCCCGGCATATGAGCCTGGCCGATGTTCCAGTTGCCCGGGCGGCAAAGCATGAGGACGCTTTCATCCTTACGGAAACCGAGTTCCTCGTTCAGCCCTTTCCACCCCGGGGGCAGCCCTTCAGCATATTCGGCGATGATAAAACCGCCGTTAGAGACCGGGTCGCCGTAGGTCATAATGGTGGAAACACTTTCTTTATAGCCGCCCAGGTTGCGCCATAGCAGGCTTCCTACCCGGCCGATAGCTTTATTGGGTGGATTACCGGGGCTGAACCGGCCGTAACTGACATTCATCCCGATTTCTTTATAAATAGGGCCGCTCACCATGAAAGCTCCGCCGTTGCCCCGACCGTCTCCCGTTCCACCTCCGGATTCTGCGATGGCCAGCACTACCGGGAAGTACTCTGGTTTGCAGCCGGCCATGACGGCATTAACAGCAACCTGTTCAACCGTGGCTTTTCGCCCCATCGGCATGAAAATTACCTCTTCCCCCTTTTTCCGGGAATATCCGGGATTGACCTCGCCGATGCCTCTTACCTGGATGTCACGCTGCAGTTTGATGATTTCGTCGGGTTTGTGGCTCGTGCCTTTTAACATTTTGGCAACCCGTTCTTCGGTAGGGATCGTGATGGGAAGGCCGTCAGTATATTTAGCGAACGGGGCATTCAGGATGCCCGGTATATTTTCGGTCTGATTATAGAATTCTTCCGCTTCCTCGAGTGTTCCTTCGAAGAGTATACGCGGTTCTTTCACCATCCATTTTCCCCGCTGTTTTTCTTCACCGGTCAGCGGGCGGACCAGGGCGTCGATGATCGAGGGCAGGATCCGGTCGACATCTTCCGGGCCGGCCATCGTGCGGTGTGCTTCGACAAACCGCATGGCCGGTACCCCGTATAATTTGGCATCGTGCCGGACTTTCCCGCTTTCTTCAGACAGGTCGATGAGTACCGTGGGAATCCCTTCGGCTTCCAGGTCGGTCAGATAAGGCAACTGCCTGTTTACGGCACCGTGTCACCAGCAGACACCGAGGATCACCGCATCAGTGGTCTGCATCTCCTCATCAGTCAGTTCCAACGGGGCAATGCCGTATGTTTTCTTCACCGTCCAGTTCACCTGAGGATAATCGCTTCTAAGCCGCTTTTCCAGCGGTATCGTGATATCCGGTTCACCGCAAATACTCAGGTGGATGGTCTTCCCGTCGAGCTTATCCAGCCGTGGTGCCAGCGGGTACAGGTCCACCGGTTCCTGGATGCCGGATGGATTCAGACACTTATATTTATCGGCCATAACTTCCCCCCTCTACTTATTGGTGCACAAAGTTTAATTGTCTTATTTTCCTTTGTCAAAAACTTGCCAGCCATCCCGTCACTACTGCAGGCCTGCATCCTTCTAAGCCGTTTTTTTCCCCGGTATTTGGACAAAGGAGATAGCATCTTAAAAATATCATATTAGATATTTGGGCTTGACGTTAATTTCAGGTCAAAGCTATAATAATATATACCGGACTTTGAAACCCGATTACTATTTAAGGTGGTATGTTATGGCAAATCAGATTGGCAAGAGATATACTTGTACCAAGTGCGGAGCCGAAATGATCATTACTAAAGCCGGCGCCGGCACAATTTCCCACTGCGGTCAACCCATGGAAATCAAAAAATAGTCTGGTTAATATCAGAGGAGGCTTACTAATGGCCACTGAATTAGGAAAAAGATATCGCTGTACAGTTTGTGGAACTGAATCACTATGTGTCAAAGCTGGCAGCGGCACTCCCAATTGTTGTAACAAGGACATGGAACTCGTCCAGCCTAAACCGGTCCCCTCATCCGACTAACCACCTATCAATTAGTCTAATCGAACTGGTTCCCGTAATCAGGATTGATTGTTCGCGCGTATCCCCCTGGGAGAGGGTATTGTTTTCCCGGACCGGCGTCTCTATTTCAGGGATTGAATCAGTGAGAAGAACTCACTCCTGGTCTTGGACTGGCTCCTGAAGGTACCCCGGACTGCTGACGTAACAATGGTGCTGCCGGGTTTCTTGATGCCGCGCATGGTCATGCACAAGTGTTGGGCTTCGATTACTACACCTACCCCATCGGGTTTGATGCCCTGGACGAGCGAATCGGCGATTTGAGAGGTCAACCTTTCCTGCAGCTGCGGCCGGCGTGCCAATATTTCCACCACCCGGGCTATTTTACTGGCCCCGACAACCCGGCCAGTCTCGTTTGGGATATAGCCAACATGGGCGACGCCGAAGAACGGCAAAAAGTGGTGTTCACACATCGAATAGAAGGGGATATCTTTCAATATCACCATCTCCCGGTGGCCTTCTTCAAAACCTACGGCTAACTCATCACGGGGATCTTTACCCATGCCGTTGAACAATTCTTCGTACATCTCGGCCACCCGGCGCGGCGTTCCTTGCAGGCCTTCCCTTTCCGGGTCTTCGCCGATAGCGGCGATCATTGTGCTGACTGCCTTTTTTATCGCTTCCTGGTCGATCAATGCCCCACTCCTGAAACTACCTGGCCCCGCTTACGGCCGAGGCCGGGCAGCCCCCCTGTTTATTTCTTCTAAGCCCAACCGAGAGCGTGTTCAATCGCTTGCAGGTCTGCAGTGGTCTCGATGAATTTGTGTTCGCCTTTTAATACGATATCGGTGTCTTTGAGGCCGTTGCCCGTCACCACACAGACAATGCGTTTTCCGCTAAAGTCCATCCCCTGCTTTTTCAACTTCCATAGTCCGGCAAAGGGTGCTGCCGAAGCCGGTTCGCCGAAAACCCCGCATTTATCGGCCATGGTTCGTTGACTGGCCAGTATCTCCTCATCACTGACGATATCAATAATGCCGTGAGATTCATCCCTGGCCGCAACCGCTTTTTGCCAGCTGGCCGGATTACCGATTTTTATAGCCGTGGCAACAGTATGAGGGTCGGCGACCGGTTTGTTGTGGACGATCGGGGCCGCCCCTTCTGCCTGGAAGCCCATCATTTTCGGCAAAATCTTATTATGTCCCAGTTTATGGTATTCTATGAACCCCATCCAATAGGCGCTGATATTGCCGGCATTTCCCACGGGGATAAAGAGATAATCAGGGGCATCCCCGAGCATATCGGATACTTCGAAAGCGGCGGTCTTTTGTCCCTGCAGGCGGTAAGGGTTTACGGAATTTACCAGGGTCACCGGGTGCTTTGATGTCAGCGTCCGCACAGCATTCAAGGCCTGGTCGAAATTGCCATCGATAGCTACAATCTTCGCTCCGTAGATGATAGCCTGCGCCAACTTTCCGAGGGCGATATTTCCCCTGGGGACGACGATGATCGATTCCAGCCCGCAGTAAGCCGCATAAGCCGCCGCGGAAGCACTTGTATTTCCCGTGGAAGCGCACATCACGGAACGACTGCCTTCCTCGATTGCTTTGGCGATCGCCATTACCATGCCCCGGTCCTTGAACGAGCCGGTGGGGTTGCACCCTTCGAGTTTAAAATACAGTTCTTTACAGCCGATTACTTTTTCCAGGTTCTTCCCCCGTACAAGGGGCGTGTCACCTTCTCCCATGGAAAACAGCGGGGTTGCCGGCGATACCGGCAGCAGGTCTTTATAATGGTAGAGGACACCCTTCTCCATATTTGTTCCTTCAGTCGTCAGGAATGATCTTCCTGCCATATTTCCTGATTATTATTAAATGAAAATCCTGTACTAACTGCCTCCGGGTTTGATCAACGGCTTACCGCCCAGGCAGAGCGGACAGTTATCCGGTTTGTAGGTGATTTCGTTAGCTTTGTAGCAGCAGTAAAGCGGATATCCCAGGTCATTCTTCTTTTCTGAACGGTCTACCAGCACTCCGATGCCGATGATATTGCCGCCCAGCTTTTTGACAGCATCGATTGTTTCTCTGATTGATCCGCCGGTGGTCATGATATCGTCGACGATCAGCACCCGTTCTCCCCTGCCGATACTGAAGCCGCGCCGAAATGCTCGGCCGCCCGCGGCGATCTTTTCTGCAAAAATACCCCGCACCCCGAGTTGTTTGGCTACTTCGTAGGCCAGGATTACCCCGCCGGTTGTCGGGCCGGCCACAACTTCGATATGCTGATCCTTAAAATGATTAGCGATCATCTTGCAGAGTTCCATCGTGTATTCCGGGTACTGTAATACCTGGAATTTTTCCCAGTAGACCGGTGAATGCAGACCGGAGGCCAGTAAAAAATGTCCATGTCTGACCGCCCCGGATTTCCTGAATATTTCATCAGCGTTGGTCATCTATATCCTTCCCCTGCTTTCGTTATCCTGATCGGATTCTTCGTATCTTGCCTGGTGTAATTTATTGTGCTGCGATCTCAATAGGAATCCGGTTGGCGGCCAATCCCCAGTCACTTGGCGGCCAGGTGGACAACCATGCTCTCCCGAAAATATCGTTTTCCGGTACCAGCCAGCCATACCTTGAATCGTCTGCTACCGGACGGTTGTCTCCCAGTACGAAGATATACCCCTCGGGTATCATGGTACCGTTAAAGGAACGAGTGTCCTTGTTGGCAATATATGATTCATCCAGCGCAATGATTGTCTCATCAGCCTGATGTATATATACGGTCCCGCTTCTTATTTCTACCGATTCCCCGGGAAAGCCGATGACCCTTTTTATCAGGTTGGAGCCGCGGTCGTGCGGCGACCGGAAGATGATCACGTCACCCCGATGCGGTTCCCCGAACTTATAGGCTAACTTGTTGACGATTACCCACTGTCCCGTTTCGAAATTGGGCAGCATGCTGGGGCCATCGACCCGGAAACTCTGAATGGCCATGCGGAGGCCAAAATAGACCACGGCTGCTATTAAGACCGTAATAACAGCGTCGCGGATCATCAGCTTCATCTGGTTGGTATCACCTCGAAACATTCCTTAATTATACTTCGCACCGTTGTTACTTGCCAATGAGTCTTTTGTCCCACGCCAATATTAACCAGTTTCCGTGTGTAAATGCGGACATCGCGGATATCCCGGTATTATCCCGGGAGGGGCCTTATCGCGCCGAATCAGTTCTCGGGTCCTGCCCCAGAGAACTGGCGATCACTTTATCCGCAACTTTCCGGAAATGCAGCCCGAAGACGGCCAGGTTGACCGAGGTGGGGATCAGGCGGGGGTTGTGGAACAAGGTATGCAGGAACAATTGCCAGAAGTGCCGCCGTCCTTTATCCAGTATCCCCAGTATCCAGAAGACACGGAAGGCTGCCAGTATATGGTAAGGCCGGAAGGCACTCATTATCCGGATTTTGGGAGGCTTATATTCTCTGAGGAACGTGGCGATACGCTGGTAATACTGTTTTGGTGAATATATGGTGGCCAGGATATGCTTGTATCCGTTTATCAATGTTTCCCGTTTCATTTTAGGTTCGAAATTTAGCGAACAGTCTGTGTTATCGCCGGTAAAGTCCTTAACCAGGCGGTTTTCCTTTTTTAAGCGCTGGTATAGTTTGGTCCCCCGCGGTGCGTTCAACAAACCTACCATTGCGGTCACGATGCCGGTCTTTTCGATAAAGTTGATCTGGCTCTTGAAAATGGATGCCGGGTCATTATCAAAGCCGACAATAAAACCACCCTGCACTTCGAACCCGTGATTCTGGATAATTTTCACTGAAGCTGCCAGGTCCCGTCCCCGGTTCTGGTACTTATTACATTCGTTCAGGCTGTCTTCATTCGGGGTCTCGATGCCGATAAAGACACGATTGAAGCCTGCTTTCGTCATTGCCTGCATCAATTCTTCGTCATCCGCCAGGTTGATCGAAGCTTCAGTATAAAAGTAAAAAGGATACCCTCTGGCTTCCGACCACTCCGTTAACGCCGGTAATATCTCTGCTTTCAGCTTCTTTTTATTACCGATGAAATTGTCGTCCACGATAAATACGCTGCCGTGCCAACCCCGTTCGTAAAGGGCATCCACTTCCTTGATTACCTGTTCTTTGCTCTTGGTCCGGGGAACATGGCCGTTCAGGTAGATGATATCGCAAAATTCGCAGTCGAAGGGACAGCCCCTGGAGTATTGGATATTCATCGTGGCGTATTTATTCATGTCGATCAACGACCACATCGGCAGCGGTGTTTTCTCCAGCTGCGGCCGTTCGCTGCATTGATAGATGTGTTTGGCACAACCTTTTTCCAGGTCTTCAAGAAATTGCGGTAAAGTTACTTCTGCTTCTCCCAGGACGTAATGCGCAACCTCCGGTGAACGTTCTTCTTCCATCGTGAATAGAGGTCCGCCCGCCACGATTTTCGCGCCCAGGCGTTTACAGCGGGCAATTACTTCTTCCGTCGATTTTTTCTGGACGGTCATGGCACTGATGAATACATAGTCTGCTTTCTTGATGTCTTCGTCTTTGAGTACGGTTACGTTGATGTCAACGACTTGCTTTTCCCACTGTTCGGGCAGCATCGCTGCGACAGTCAGCAGTCCTAATGGTGGAAAGCAGGCTTTCTTCGATATGAACTTCAGAGCATGCCGGAAGCTCCAAAAGGTATCCGGGTATCCCGGGTAGACCAGGAGTATTTTCAAGATGTCCCCCACGTCCGCTATCTGGACAAAATATCACGTGTTATGCTACTCTACTCATTATTATATGTCAATCTTTATCGTTTCTCCAATCTGGGGATGCCTAGTACTATCCTGGGCGTGAAGCTTGACATCTGAATCTGCAAACTGATACAATTCACTTTTCGGAGGTCCGACGATTTACGCGATAATTGAAACTGGTGGAAAACAATACCGGGTCTCTCCCGGCCAGGTGATCGAAGTCGATTTCCTGGATGAGATCGATGGCAGCACGGTCGAGATCGACCGCGTATTGCTGGTCGGTGATGCTGATAAAACGGTCCCCGGTACCCCCCTTATTGATGGCGCAAAAGTGATCGCTACGTCACAGGGACCGGTACGCGGCGACAAAGTCCTTTCTTTCAAATATAAGAATAAGACCAGATATCATCGTAAGATCGGCCACCGCCAACCTTATACCAGGCTGGCCATCGATAAAATAATCGGCCCGGGTATTGCCGAAGATAAACCGGTAAAGAAAACCAGGGTAAAGAAGAAAGAGGTTACCGAAGATGGCGCATAAAAAAGGGGCGGGGCGGACTCATAATGGCCGTGATAGCCAATCGCAGCGCTTGGGCGTGAAGAAATATTCCGGTGAAATCGTCAATGCCGGCAGCATTATTGTTCGTCAGCGCGGCACCCACATCAAACCCGGCTTGAATGTCGGGGTTGGTAAAGATGATACACTCTATGCTCTGGTCGATGGTTCTGTGAAATTCGAACCTGCCAGCAAGACCAGGAGGAAAGTTAGCGTTTACGTTAGCTGAAGATATATGAAAGAAAAGATCCATCCGCAATATTTCCCCGACGCCAAGATTATCTGTGCCTGCGGCAACATCATGACAGTCGGTTCTACCAGAAAAGAGATCCGCGTTGAGCTGTGCAGCAAATGCCATCCCTTTCTTACCGGTGAACGGCGTGTTATGGATACCGCCGGCCGAGTAGAACGGTTCAAGCGGCGCTATGAAAAAATGGAAAAGGCTAAAGGATCAGCCAAATAGTTCGCCGGTACCAAACTCAATTGGATTATGTTTCGGAGCGGTCTTGATTTACCGCTCCGATTCTTTATTATGGTATAAAATAATCAAGCGAAGATGAAAGTACAAAGGACTTATTACGGCGGACAGGCAGTCATGGAAGGGGTCATGATGCGCGGGAAAAAGACCCTGGTGACCGCCGTACGCCATCCTCAGGGTAACATCGTCACCGATACTCAGGTATTGGCGGACCTCTATACCGGCTGGGCCCGGAAAACTCCCTTTATCCGGGGTATCATTGTCATGATCGAGTCGCTCGTCCTGGGCATAAAATCATTGATGTACTCTGCCAATGTCTCCCTGGAAGAGGAAAACGAGAAAGTATCCGGTGGCCTGATCTGGGTTATGTTGATCGTTGCCATGGCCATCGTAGTTACCCTGTTTTTTATCGTCCCTTTGCTGCTGACCCGGTTGCTTGATATCGAGTCTTCTTTCCTCTTTAATCTGGTCGATGGCATCATCCGCATTGTCATCTTCATCCTCTATCTTTGGATAATGGGCTTTATGAAGGATCTGCGGCGCGTTTTTGCTTATCATGGCGCTGAGCATAAGACCGTCAATGCCTATGAAGCGGGGGTCCCCCTTGAAGTAGATGCTGTCCGCCGTTACAGCACCGCTCACGTCCGCTGCGGCACCAGCTTTCTATTCAGTGTTGTCATCATCGCGGTGTTTGTTTTTGCCCTCGTGGGGCTTCATGGGATCTGGTGGATGGTCCTCTCCCGTATTGTACTGGTGCCGGTCATTGCCGGTATCAGTTATGAATTCATATATTTCGTCGGCCGCCACGCTGACAACATCTTTGCCCGGATACTGGCAAAACCCGGGCTGTGGATGCAGTCGTTGACCACCAGAGAACCTGATGACCGCCAACTGGAAGTGGCGATCGTGGCTTTAAAACAGGTCATTGAGGCTGACCAGCCGTCTTTGGCATCACAGGAAAGCAAAACTACCGGCCTGGCGGCGTGAACCGGCTTGATGTTACCGGTTGGCTTTTTTATATAGCTTGTTATATATCAGCGTTGGCGGTTCTTCCCGGATCAGCCGTTTTTCCAGGCCAAATTGGTGCACTAACCACATCAGTTCAGTTTGCTGTTGTTGTGCTGTTCCAAGAGTCAGGGCTGTTTTTTCCAGTTCTACCAGGCAGGGGATATCGATGTCCGGGCAGTTCATTAGTTTCGTAGCGATGTCCAGTTCCTTGTCGTAGCCCAGTAAATTATGTCCGTGGAAGGCGGTGAATTCGCGGTGTCCCAGCTTTTCCAGTTCCTGCCTGGCGGCTTCCGGTGTCGGGATGGATTGATTACCCCCGATTTTTTGCATCACTCCGCAGTGGCGGCTGCCGTTGGTGATTTCCTCTTCAATCTCTTCCCGGATATTGGCGGCAGTCCCGGTATCTTTCCCCTTCCACCCCAGGAAATGACCCAGGCGGCCGTGGCGGACTACATCACTCATGCGGAGTAATTCTCCGGCAAGATACAACTCACGGCCGTAGTGCCGGGTTATCCAGTCGATTTCCCGGTTGAAGCTGGCTTTCAGGAAAGGCAGTACCTGATATGCTTCCGCGGTATCCTGGAAGCGGCACCTGATTTCGACTTCGAAGGCGGCATCTTTTTCCGACATATCTTTATGAGGAACTATCCCGATTTGTTGCCAGGCGCTCTTATTCCCACATGCTGAAGACGCATCCGCAGTAATGCTGGCGGTATAACTCCCATTTCTTCGCCAACTCGATAGTACGTTTGAAGCCATCCTGTTTCTTAAAGTCCCGGGACAGGAATTGTTCCCCGCCAACTTCCCTCCCCACCCGGTTCACCGTGTCGGCTTTCTTTCGGGGGCTGATGGTAAGGGTGGTGGTAAAAGACGCGCCTTGACTTTCGTCCAGGTATTGTTTCGTCCGGGCCAACCGCAGCCGGTAGCAGACCGTACATCTCTCACCGTCCTCCGGCTCGCTGCCCATGCTCCCCGCTGCTTCGTACCATTCCCCCGGGTCGTACGGCGGGACGATGAGCGGGACCTTGAATTCACCGGCTACTGTTCGAGCTACCTCCAGCCGCCGTTGGTATTCTTCGGGGGGATGAATATTTGGATTGTAGAAAAACCCGGTCACCTCGTGACCTTCGCTTTGCAGCTTTTCAATTACCCCCGCGGCACACACTCCGCAGCAGATATGCAGAACGACTTTCATGGTGGTTATTTCCGGGATTCGAGTTTTTTCATGATCTGGTAAAAATCACCGAACCCTGTATTCGGTACCCCGGCCGCTTCGCATTTTTGCAGCAGGGTTTCCCGGGCGAAAATCTTCTGGCATTTCCGGGCAGGTTTAAAATCGGATGTCCCGTCGCCGATATAGATGATGTGGTAACCCTGGCTGAGGAAATGGTCGACGAAGGCTTCTTTCAGACTGTTGTCTTCTTCTTTTCCGTCAGGACCGGTGTATTTAGTACTAACCCGCCCGCCGCTGAACCTCAGGTTGGCGGCATGGTATTCGATATCATTTAGCCCTAATTCCTGCAGGATCTGGTTGATATAGCAGTCGAAGCCATTGCTGACGATCACCAGCCGATAGTCTTTATTTCGGCAATATCGCACGAATTCGGAAAAGCCAGGCCGTATTTTGTATTTTCCGGCCACTGCCGCCAGCACCGCTTTCCTGGTCGTCCGCATCATGGCTACGGCTTCCCGGTTAAAACGTCCGACCGTTATCTTGTCCGCTTCGTATTCATCCTCAAGTTTACGCCAGTCCCCGCGGGCAAAGGTATCCAGGATCATGAAACTGATATCCTCTACGGTCACGGTACCGTCGAAGTCACACTGAATCAATGTTTTGGCCTGAGGAGCAGGTTTTCCGGTTGTTTGGTTCATCTTAGTTAAGTAAACTTTTCTGATTAATTTATTGTACCATGTCGACTTTTCCCGTCGATAAGGATTTCGTTCTGCGGAAAAAAGAAAAGGGGTAAGTACTTGCCCCTTTTCCTGAAGATTATTTTGTAAGTTCTAGACGAATTCCCACAGGTACTGTTTTCCGGTCAATACCGAGAAGTGTACGATCGGTGTTTTCACCTTTTCGATCATTAACGGGCCGTGGACCAGTTTCGCCGGTACGAATACCAGGCAGGTTTTGGTGATGATGTGTTTCTCATCACCCAACCACAGTTCTATTTCGCCTTCCAGGTCCTTCGGATTCTTGGGATTGGTTCCGACAAAGCCCAGGATTTCATCTACATCGTGGGTGTGCGGTTTAACCCAGACGCCGGTGCTTTTGTTCCCCGGTTCAATCATTACCAGTTCCATGTAGAAGGCGCCCTTGACGATTTTCTCGTCCAGCCAGAGCAAGCCGCGGGAGTAAGGGACATCGGGCAGTTTTTCATCCGGGGTCCGTCCCCGGGCTCTTTTCTCGGCATCCGAGATGTAATCGGTAATGATATATTTACCATATTTTGTTTCAGCCATTTTCCCCTCCTTGAAGTTCAACGTCCCCATTGTATACCGGAAGCTTTATCCCTGCCACTCAGTCCTGAGTAAACCGAAATCAACCAAGTCGTGGTATTGTCCGTTTGTATATACTATTTCACGGCGTTGCCCCTCCTTTTTGAAACCCACCGTTTTATGCATCCTGATACTGCGCTCATTGAAAGAAACGGCACTGGAAGAGATGCGGTGCAGATTAAGTTGTTCGAAACCGTACTTGATTATCAGCCGGGCTGCTTCTGTACCGTAGCCTTTACTCCAGTACTCTTTTTCTCCGATAGCGATGCCGAAGGT
>CAZSHH010000037.1:2847-25066 GCA_964606525.1 uncultured Dehalococcoidales bacterium | reverse complement strand
ACTACCGTCTTGTATGGTACTGCCTGGGATGACAATACCCTCCTCGAAGAGGTCAAGCAGCATAACCTGGAACTGGAACGTCAGGACGGCCTCCGCCGCCATTTCCAGTACGACTGGCAGGAGGTCGCCCGGTATAACCCCGCTTACCGGCAGTACGTGGAGAGTGAACGTCAACGGCTCGGCGCAAACCATCCCCTGTACCTCACCCAGTACTGCCTGCAGCCCATCGCCGGAGGCGATGCCTTTTTATCCCCCGCCCAGCGCGCCCAGCTCCAGGGTGAACATCCCCGCCTCGCCGCCCCCGTCTTCTACCCGTCCGGCTCCCTTTACCGTCCTATGCGCACCGCCCGGGTCTACGTCGCCGGCATCGACCTTGCCGGGGAAGCGGAAACCCTGCCCGAGGAGAAACTCACCGCCCTCGCCCCCCGCCGCGACTCCACCGTGGTCACCATCGCCGAATTGGATTACTCCCATCCTGCCGCCGTCCGCGCTGCCGCCGGTAATTTGCCCCATCCCGGACAGAGCCCGCCCCCCGTCGCCCGCATCGTCCAGCACTACGCCTGGGCCGGTAAACGCCATGCCGAGCTCTATCCCCAGCTCGTCGATCTCCTGCGCAATGTCTGGAAGTGCCGTAAGGTGGTCGTCGATGCTACCGGCATCGGCCAGCCCGTGGCCTCTTTCTTAAGGAACAGCCTGGGCAAGCACGTCATCCCTTATACCTTCACCGCCCCCTCCAAGTCGCTCCTCGGCTTCAACCTGCTCGCCGCCGTCAACTCCGGCACCGTCAAGATGTATGCCGGCGACGGCTCCCCGGAGTACCGTGAGTTCTGGCACCAGGTGGAACGGGCGAAGTCCTACTACCGGGCCAGCCAGACCATGAACTTCTACGTCGACCCCGCCCAGGGACACGATGACTACCTCATGTCCCTGGCCCTCGCCGTCGAAGCTGCCCGCGACTCCCGGCCCCGTATCGCCTACATGACCCGCGCCCCCCTCGATTATTCCCGGTAGGGCTGTACCTTAACAATTAAATATCAACCTCATCTCGCTTAACCTGATCATAATCTTCTGTTCTGTTTCTCGCCCCGCTCATCCTGAGCCTGTCGAAGGATCGGGGTGAGAGGTCAAGGCGGGATACTCTTTCGGCCGCAGTCATCCGACCCAAGAGTTAATTTCTTGTGTATAGTTATATGAGTTTTAAAGCTCGTGATTTGCACCTTAACAATTGAATATGGAATCCCTGATTGGTCTTAACCAGCCTTGTCATTACTAGTAACCCGCGCATTGTAGGGTCGGGTTTCGCCCCCGTCCGACCCGTCCCCCGTGTCCATTTTGTCCATTTCGTCCATTTCCCCTCCTCACATTCTCCCGGACCGCATTGGCAGTAAGGGGTATTTGATTTCTTGTGATCAGTAAACTGGAGAATCGTAGGCCGGGTTAGGAAACCCGGCCTGCTCCAAAATCCCTGTTCTGTAATTTTTTATCCCGTCAATATTTCAGAGAGGGTAGCCCCCTGGAGGTCGACGATGGAAGCGCCGCCGTCGATGAGGAGTTCCGCCCCGGTCATGAAGGCGGAGTCGTCACTGGCCAGGTAGCAGCACAACCCGGCGATTTCAGCTGGTTGGGCGGCACGGCGCAGGGGCACATTCCTGGTGAAGTGCTTGTAGCCGCCTTCGATATCTGTCTTCAGCTTCTCGGCGATCGGAATCACCAATTTTTTGTTCATCTCGGTACGGGTGCCGCCGGGGCAAATAGCATTACAGCGAATCTTCTGCGGGCCGTAATCAAGGGCGACCTGTTTCGACAGCATGATGATGGCCGCCTTGGTGGTGCTGTAAGCCGGCATCCCGGGCAGGGCGCGCACCCCGCCTAAAGAGGCGATGTTGATGATGGAACCGCCGCCGTTTTGGATCATATGCGGGATAACTTCCTTCATCATCAGGAAAGGGCCGGTCAGGTTGATATCCAGGGCCTGCTGCCAGTCAGCCAGGGACAGGCCAGTCACGCTGCCCATGGCCTCGATGGCCGCATTATTCACCAGGACATCCAGTTTACCGCCGAATTCCAGGGCTTTAGCCACGGTGCGCCGGATATCTTCCTGTTTAGAAACATCCCCGGGACAAACGAGTACGCTGCCAGGCGGCAGTGTGCGGGCGGTCTCTTCCAGCTTGTCACGGCGGCGCCCGGTGATACAGACCTTCGCCCCGTCATTAATAAAGCGGGCAGTAATGGCTGCCCCGATGCCGGTACCGCCGCCGGTGACCAGGGCTGTCTTTCCTTGTAGATTCATCTTAATGTCTCCTTATCTTTGTAATGGGGGTAAACAATCAAGGTTTGGGTGGGTAAAGTCTAGCGCGAAAATCTACCCAGGGCAAATCAAGGTAAAACAAATAGAAATCGTAAAAAGGTGGGAAACAGCAAAACAAGAATCTAGATTTAAGATTAATGATTTAAGAAGGAAAGGTACCAGACGAAATAGATTTCCTCCTGCGAATATTCAAGTCCTGTATGATTTTATTCGTGCTTGATTAATCACGGGTTCATTTTAGCTTTAAATTATCCTTTAGGCTCATAGTTTTGACCCGGGCAGTGCAGTCAATAATGTCTGTTTAGGTCTTGTCCGGCCTTCCGGGTAATGTCAGAATTTTCCATAACATCAAATAAAAACAACGGATCAACGCGTTATCAGGTTGTTCCGGAAGAGCCGGATAGAAAACCTGGGAACAAAAATAATAAACAGGAGTGAGTGTTTAAGGAATACACCAAGGGGGAAATAATGAACGCAGAAGAGGGGAAACTTTACAACATGAAGGGTAAATTCCGGTTGAACATCCAGTGGAAGATGATCTTATTCATCGGCGTGCCGGTAGTCGCAGTATTCATCACCATGATCATGGCCTGGATACTGCCCAACCTGCAAAATTCCTTGATGACGGAGAAAAAAGCCAAGACCAAGGAACTGACCCAATCAGCCTGGACGCTGATCGACAATGCCTACGACCAGGCCCAATCCGGGGCTATGACTACGGAAGAAGCCCAGGCACTGGCCAAGGATTCAGTCGGCGCCCTGCGCTACGGGGACGACAATGCCGGCTACTTCTTTATTACCGACTTAACCCCGACCATGGTGATGCACCCGTTGAAACCCGAAATGAACGGGCAGGATATGTCCGATTATAAGGACCCCAATGGGAAAGCCTTATTCGTATCATTCGCCAACCTGTGTAAATCACAGGGCGAAGGTTTCGATTCCTACATGTGGCAGTACGGCAACCAGACCGGCCGTAATGAAGCCAAGACCAGCTACGTAAAAGAATTTGAGCCCTGGAGCTGGGTGGTCGGTACCGGTATATATACGGTAGATGTTAATGAGCAGATTGCCGCCACCAGGACCCAGTACCTGATGCTGGGCATCGCCGTGGCGATCGCCTGTTTCCTGTTAGTCTTCTTCATTGCCCGCACCATATCACAGAACGTCCGCAAGGCCGCCAACGTGGCCAATAAACTGGCCCTCGGCGACGCCAACCAGACCGTGGATATCCGCTCCGGCGATGAAACCGGGGAAATGGGTGTTTCCCTGGGTAAAGTAGTTACCTATCTTCAAGAAATGTCCGCCGCCGCCGACAGTATTGCCGAAGGCGACCTGACCGTTTCCGTAGAAGCTAAATCAGATAAAGATACCCTGGGGAACGCTTTCGGGAAGATGATCCTCAATCTGCGCGACCTGGTACAGAAAGTCGGCAACAGTGCCACCGCTCTGACCACCGCCAGCACTGAGTTGACCAGTTCTTCAGAACAATCCGGTTCCGCCACCGAACAAATCGCTACTGTTTCCCAGCAGATCGCCAAGGGTGCTGAAGAGCAGACCAAGGGCATCGGCGGGGTACGCAGCGCTCTGGATGAATTATCCAAGTCGATCGACATGGTAGCCGACGGCAGCAACAAACAGACCGTTGCCGTAGAACAGGCTGCCGACATCGTGAAACAGGTATCCGGTGCCGCTGAACAGACGGCGACCAATGCCCAGGAAGCGACCAATAGCGCCACCAAAGCCGCGGAAGTAGCCCGGCAGGGTTCCACCACCGTGGAAAAGACCATCGAAGGCATCGCCAAGATACATTCCTCGATGCAGGATGTCTCCCGTACTATCGCTGAACTCGGCAAACATTCTGAAGAGATCGGCAACGTGATCGCCGTAATCGATGATATTGCTTCACAGACCAACCTGCTGGCCCTCAACGCCGCCATTGAAGCGGCCCGGGCCGGGGAACAGGGACGCGGTTTCGCCGTAGTCGCTGACGAAGTGAAGAAACTGGCGGAACGCACAGCGAAAGAAACCAAGGAAATCGCCACCCTGGTAGGGGCCGTCCAGAAAGGCGTCGGCGATTCCGTGAAAGCTTCCAATGACGGGGCCAAGCAGGCGGAAGAAGGGTCCAAGCTGGCGAATGAAGCCGGTACTGCCCTCACGCACATCATGGAAGCGGTTAACAGCATGGTATCCCAGATCGAACAGATCTCCGCCGCAGCGGAAGAAATGAGTGCTTCGGCGAACGAAATGGTCAAAGTAATCGACGGCGTCAGCACGGTAGCCGAACGGAACTCGACCGCTGCCAAGCAGATGGCGACAGCCAAGAACCAGGTTAACGATTCGACCAACGTCGTCGCGGCTACTATTGAACAAAACAGCGCGGCGACCCAGGAAATGTCGGCCTCGACCGAAGAAATGAGTGCCCAGGTACAACAGGTAGTGGCTTCCTCGAAAGCGACCTCCAAGATGGCGCAGGAGCTCCAACAGGCAATCGCTCTGTTCCGGCTGAGTGTGGATGAAGAGGCGAAGGTTTTAAGCGTTAAAAAGACAGCGTTAAAGAAAATCGGAGCAGGTACAGCAGCCTAGTGGTTACACGGGGTGGGTTGGCCCCGGAAATGCCGGGCGCCAACCCTCCTCAATCAACCGGGAGATACAGGAAAACACGAGAGGAGAAAAAGCCATGGCGCAAGATGTATTGATAAATGAAAAACAGGTAGCCCTCTTTGAGCTCGGTGGTGAGACTTACGGCATCGACATCGGAGCAGTCCACGAAATCATCATGATGCAGCCGATCACCCGGGTTCCCAAAGCACCCTTCTTCGTCGAAGGGGTCCTGAACCTGAGGGGAAGAGTAATACCGGTAGTAGATATGGGCAAACGGTTCGGGTTGGAGAAATCAGACCGCACCAAACATAACCGCATCGTCGTCGTAGATATTAACGGAACTACCATCGGTATTATCGTCGATGCCGTGACCGAAGTATTGAGAATTCCCAACGATGCCGTAGAACCGGCATCCAGCATTGTCGCGGGAGATTCAGATTATATTTTAGGAATCGCCAAGCTGGAAAACCGCATGGTCATCCTGCTGGACATCGGCAAGGTTCTCGCCAAAGACGGTATGTTCACCGAGATGGCGACTACGGCTACAATGCCGGAGAATACCGGGAATACGGTGGAAAAGAAGACACAGCATACCGCCGAACCGGTTATAGCAACCCGGTAAGAGTAGAAATCAACCACGTAATCAGTAAATATCAAAAAAACGTTAACCAAGAAGCCAAGGTGGGTAGGAAGGCTCTGGACAGATAAACACCAGAGCCTAACCTGCCTGAATAAAGAGGAGCGGTCCTGTGGAACTAGCGGACGGAATCACGCAACAAGATATAACCCTATTCCTGGCAGAAGCTGACGAACAACTGCAACTACTGGACGAAGACATCGTCCGGCTGGAAAGAGAAGCGGATAATGATACCCTCCTCCAGGAAATATTCCGTGCTTCGCATACCATCAAAGGGTCCTCGGCCATGATTGGCCACCAGAGGATGTCGCACCTGGCCCACGGCATGGAAAATGTACTGGACAAGGTGCGGAAAAAGAACCTGGCGGTAAGTGCGCAGGTTGTCGATGCGCTTCTGGTGAGCCTGGATGCATTACGGGTATTACGGGAAGAACTGGTCACCGGCGAAGAAGGCAAGCTGGACATCAACGTGATGTTGAATGAACTGGAAGCAGCCATGGCCGGCAACCAGAACGGCAACGCAGCCGCGGCCGACAAACCGCCAAGCCAGAAAACCTCATTAAGCGAGGAAGCCAGGGGGAAGTTAGCGGAAGCGATATCGAAGGGCGAGCACCCGTATATTGTTAAAGTAACCGTCAGCAATGAGACGGGCTGGGCCTCAGTACGGTGTTACCAGGTAATACAAGAACTAATGAAGACGGCAACGATCTTCAATTCGGTACCATCAGCCGCCGAGGTCGAAGCTGGAAATGCCGGCCCGGATATGGAATTGCTGGTTACCAGTACCGATGATGAAGCAACGCTCAAGAAAGCGTTGGATCCGGTTCCGGAAATCGTCAGATTGGAGATATCTAATTATGATGAAGAAGCTGCTGCTGGAGCAGCGGAAAAACCGGCAGCCGGCACAGTAGCAGTACCGAAAGAGGGACCGGTAGCCCGGAAAGATGAAAACGATGCGAAGAACAGCGATACCAGGAACACCGTTGTCAAGAAAGAAGACAACGGCGTCAAACAAACGATCCGTGTAGACGTCAGCCGATTGGATACGCTGATGGAACAGATCGGGGAACTGGTGATCAACCGGAATCACATCGGCCAGATCGGAAAAAACCTGGCGGAAAGGTATCAGGACGATGAACTGGTACAGCGCTTAAGTGAAAGCCTGTCCGAGACCGGAAAAATCGTGAATATCCTGCAGCAGGACATTATGACCATCCGTATGCTGCCGATCGAGCTGGTATTCAGCACCATGCCCCGCATGGTACGGGACCTGGCCAGAAAATTGAACAAAAAGATCAATTTCATCGTCGAAGGGCAGGAAACCGAAGTTGACCGCAGCGTAATCGAGCACCTGCACGACCCACTCATCCACCTGTTGAGGAATTCGGTAGACCACGGTATCGAAAGCCCGGAGGAACGGCTGGCAGCCGGGAAAGCGGAGGCAGGTACGATACGGTTGTCCGCTTTCCATGAGCAGGACCACATTGTAATTACGGTGACCGACGACGGCAAAGGAATCGATCCAGAGGTGGTAAAAGCGGTCTCGATCGCGAAAGGCATAGTTTCACAGGAAATCGCTGCCAGACTATCCGATACGGAATTGATGAACCTGATCATGGCATCCGGCATATCGACTGCCCGTAAAGTAACCGAGGTATCAGGGAGAGGTGTCGGGCTGGACATCGTGAAGAAGAACATCGAATTCCTCAACGGCTCAGTAAACGTTGATTCCGAGTTAGGGAAGGGATCTAAATTCACTCTGAAACTACCCCTGACTCTGGCCATCATCGCATCATTGATGGTTTCCGTAGAAAAAACCATGTATGCCATACCGCTGGTAAATATCGTGGAAGCGGTGAAGCTGGACCGGGAGAACATCCAGACGGTATTGGGGAAAGAGGTTACCCTGTACCGCGGCAATGTCCTGCCGTTGATCCGCTTAAGCTCGATATTCAAAATGGATACCGCCGCGGCCAATGCGGGAGATACAACCCATATCGTGATCGTGAAGGCTTCGAATACCCAGGTCGGTATTATCGTTGATACCTTGATCGGCCAGCAGGAAATCGTCGTGAAAGCGCTCGACCAGTTCATCGGCGGCGTGAACGGTATCAGCGGGGCCAGCATTCTGGGCGACGGCCAGGTAGTACTGATCCTGGACATCAATTCCTTAATCAACAGCAATTTGAACGAAACACAAAATAACGGGATGGAAAAGGGGCAGAAATGCCTGGCCACAGCATCGGCTGCGTAACAGGTGGCCGGGTAGACATATAAGGAGGCACACATTTAATGTCAGACACGGTACTTGAAGAAACACCTGGCGGTAATGGTGTAACTACGGTAGAAATGTTGAGAAATGGCGTGGGCAACGCAGTGTCCGGACTTTCTCAGATGATAGGGCAGGAGATAAAGGTCGCCAGCATCAACCTGACGAAGGTGCTGGTGAAAGATATTCCGGAATTATTCGGCGGCGCCCAGGCAATGAAGGTCGGGGTATACCTGGCCATCTGCGGACACAGCAACGGCCATATGGTCGCCATCTATGAACCACAGAACGCCTTCGACCTGGTCGACCTGTTGTTAGGGCAGCCCGCCGGTACCACGAAGGAATTACATGACATGGAACAGTCCGTCCTGGGCGAAGTAGGCAATATCATGGGTTCATTTTTCCTGAACCACCTCGCCAACTCCACGGGAATGGACTTGCAGCCGTCGCCGCCCGCAGTCCTGATGGATATGACCGGGGCAATCCTCGAAGTGGCGACCGTCAGTGCCCTCGAGTGCAGCGACTATACATATGTTATCGATACGGTATTTGAATCTCCCGACCGGCAGGTAACCGGTACTTTTCTGGTGATGCCGGTACCGGGTATGGAGACAGTGTAGAGGCGGAACGAAGAAGTGACGATGATCGAGACAACAATCAGCAATCATTCGGTAATGCCGGATTCGGTGGTCGTAGGGCTGGGTGAAATGAAAGTGACTAATGAACCAACCATCCTGTCCTGCATCGGCATCGGCTCATGCATCGCCGTTTGTATATACGATACCGTTTACAAGATCGGAGGCATGGCCCATATTGTCCTCCCGCTGCATGACGGAAGGCCGGGAGTCAGCCTCTCGAAATATGCCAATACCGGAGTGCCTTTATTGATACAGGAAATGTTGAAACAGGGTGGGACGCGCAACCGGTTCCGCATCAAACTGGCG
Organism: uncultured Dehalococcoidales bacterium; assembly: GCA_964606525.1. Lineage (GTDB taxonomy): Bacteria > Chloroflexota > Dehalococcoidia > Dehalococcoidales > UBA2162 > JBBITI01. The sequence continues at coordinate 16,304 of CAZSHH010000037.1, read as the reverse complement.
GGGGGAGCCCAGATGTCGCTGGCACCGGGACTGAAGAATACCTTCAAGACCGGGGAGCGCAACCTGGAAGAGGTCAAAGCAGTCTTAAGCCGCGAAGGATTGGCGATAGCAGCCACTGATGTCGGCGGGTCCCGAGGCCGGACGGTAAAGATGTTCATCGATACCGGCCGGGTGACGGTAAAAATGGCCGGCGGGGAAGAGCGGGACCTGTAGCAATGATAAGGACGATATTTTCTCTATTATCCAGGAGGTTTAGATAGAATGGCAAAAATAATGGTGGTAGACGATGCCATGTTCATGCGGAAAAAATGCGCGCAACTACTCACCGAGCAAGGCCACCAGGTAGTGGAGGCGGCCAACGGCGCAGAAGCGATCGCCAAGTATAAAGAGAACCGGCCGGACGGAGTGTTACTGGACATCACCATGCCGGATATCGACGGACTGCAGGCGCTGAAGAGCATGAGGGAATTCGATCCCGAAGCCAGGATCGCCATGTGCACGGCAATGGGACAACAAAGCATCGTGATCGAGGCTTTGAAGTCCGGGGCGATCGATTTCGTGGTGAAACCCTTCGATGCCAACCGGGTGAAAGCCGCCGTGGCAAAACTGGTAGGCGGCTAAGGCAGTAAAGTTACAAATAAAAGCAGATGATGTGCCGAGAGGTACTTTATGATGAATAAAATCAGGGTCCTGGTCGTCGACGACTCCGGCTTCGTGGTAGCTTCGGTAACAAAGAAACTCGCAACCGATGCGGCAATTGAAGTGGTCGGTTCCGCGCGTGATGGCAAGGAAGCAATCGAGAAGGTTCGCACCTTAAGGCCGGATGTCATCACGCTGGATGTCGTGATGCCGGAAATGGACGGATTGGCGGTGCTGCAGCATGTGATGGCCAAGCAGCCGACGCCAGTAGTTATGTTAAGTGCCTTGACCAGCGAAGGAGCTGAAACGACGATCAAGGCCCTGGAATTAGGAGCCGTCGATTTCTTCCTGAAACCATCTGTCTTAAAACCGACGGGCGACGAGGAAAGCGGCGATACCCTGATCGAAAAGATAAAACGGGCTGCTAAATCCAATATACGGGTCTTTGCATCCTTTAAAAATCCCGCCTTAAACAAGCCGGTCCGGCCGGAATACGCAGCCGGGGCATACGCGGCCGACAAATTTCCGGTACTGGTGATCGGCAGTTCCACCGGCGGGCCGCGCACGTTGATGCAGTTGATCCCGTTTTTGCCGGCGGATTTTCCGGCAGCCGTATTGATTGTCCAGCACATGCCGCCGGTCTTTACCAAATCACTGGCGGACCGCTTGAACCAGGCCTCGCAGATAGACGTGACCGAAGCCGCGGCGGGGGATGTCATCAGGCCCGGACAAGCACTGCTGGCACCGGGCGGTTACCACATGACTCCGGTCAAAGGAAACCGGGTCATACTAAACCAGGACCCGCCGGTCAATGGAGTAAGGCCATCCATCGACATCACCATGAAAGCAGCCGTTGAAATTTACGGAAATATCACCGGGGTAATTTTAACGGGGATGGGTTCGGACGGGACGGCGGGAGCCGCCTGCATCAAGGCCGCCGGCGGCAAGATAATTGCCGAAGATGAGTCTACCTGTGCGGTTTACGGGATGCCGCAAAGTGTGGCCAGGGCCGGATTGGTAGATAAAGTACTGCCCTTACCGCAGATCGCCCCGGAACTGATCGAAATGTACGGTAAACAGGCAACTAAAGCCAGGAGCTGATTGTTATATGATGACCGAAATCGAATATGAAATGTTAAAGAGGAAGATACGGTTATTGACCGATATCGACCTGAACAATTATAAGTCGAACCAGATCATGCGCCGTTTGGACGGCTTCATCGCCCGCACGCGCGGCATGGACATCGCCCAATACTGCCACCGGCTTGACCATGATCGAGAAGAAACGGTCAGGCTGCGTAATTTCCTGACCATTAACGTGTCCGAATTCTACCGTGACCAGGTTCATTTCGATGCCCTGAAAAAGGTAATTTTCCCGGAATTGTTAAAAAATACCTCCAAATTGAATGTCTGGAGCGCCGGATGTTCTGACGGCCAGGAGCCTTATTCATTTGCCATGATATTGGATGAATTATCGCCGGGGACGAAACACCGCATACTGGCCACCGACCTGGACCGGGAAAGCTTGAGTAAGGCGGCGGCGGGTGGGCCGTACCTGGCCCAGGATATCAGGAATGTACCCAGTTCATTGATAGCGAAATATTTCACTCTTGCCGGCGATCATTATACCGTCAATGAAAAGATCCGGGAACGGGTCACATTTTCGCACCAGGACCTGACCCGGGATACCTTCCCCATCGGGTTCGACTTGATCTCCTGCCGGAATGTGACGATCTATTTTTCCAACGAAGCTAAGGCGATCATGAATGCCAAGTTCTATAATTCGCTAAAAGAAAGCGGGGTGCTCTTTATCGGGGCCACGGAAACAATGCTGAACGCCAACGATATCGGGTTTCAGAGATTACTCTCATGTTTTTACAAAAAAATCAGCAACGCCAGGAGCAATGACGTTAGAGAACTAACAGCAACGCTGCCAGGCGGCAGGTAGGGACGCCGATGAGAAGGATAACAACTAAATACGCCCAGCCGGGCATGATATTAGGCATGCCGGTATTTGATAATTACGGGAAGGAATTGTTGGGGCGGCGGACCAGGCTAAACGAGGAATGCCTGGCCATCATGGCCAAGAACAGCATCAGCGAGATATTGATCGAGGATATGCGCGTCGATGATATCGTGGTCGCCCCGATGATCTCCCCGGAAAAAGAAGGTAAACTGGCGGCCGCTTTCCGGCAACTGGTCACCCGGACGCAAAGCACGCAAGGTATCGACCGGGCTGACATTTCTCAGGTCAATGTGACTGTCAGTGAAATCGCCCGCAACCTGTCTCTGAGCATCCTCGGAGAAATAAATGTATCCTGCTCCATCTCACAAGGAGAATATGCGTATATTCAACCGGTCAAGTCCGCCACGCTGGCAATGGTACTGGGATACCGGCTGGGCATGTCGACAGACGAGATGTCCATCCTGGGGATGGGCACCCTCCTAAAAGACATCTGTTATTTCTTTGAATACAATGCCGCGCCAGCGGAACACCCCATCAAGAGTTATACCGTTCTCAAGCAACTCGGAGACATAAAAGAAGATATCGCCCAGGCTGTACTGCAGCACCATGAACAGTGGAACGGCAGCGGTTATCCGCAGGGGCTAAAAAGCCAGGGGATATCTAGATATGCCCAGATCATTGCTGCCGCCGACGCCTTCTCCGACCTGCTGGTAGAACACCCGGAAAAGGAAAAATGCATGTCGCACGAAGCGATCGAATTTGTGATGGCCAGCAGCGGTGATCTGTTCGATCCCGACCTCGTCGAAGCATTTGTCAGAAAAATACCGGCTTATCCCAACGGATTAACGGTCAAACTGAACAGCGGCGAAATCGGCATCGTCTCCGATCCCAACCTGGGATTCGTAGCCCGGCCGATCATCAGGATATGTTTCGACCCGGAAAAAGGAAACCTGAAGAAACCATACGACATCAACCTGGCGAGGTCGGAATACCAATATAAACTGATTACCAAGGTATTGGAGTACGATTAGTGGGCAGTAATGACGACGAGAAAGTCCTTTCCCAGGGGGAAGTAGATAAACTGGTAGCCCTGGTACCGAACAAACCGCGGCCAGCCGCTTCGGCATCAGCTCCAGCCGCGGCACCGGCAGCCGATTTACCGCCGGTCCGCATCAATATCCCGGTAAAGGAGAAACCACCCGAGCCTGCTGTAACCACGTTAAAAGCAGCAGCACCACCACCCGCCTATACACCGCCGCCTCAGGCTAGCCCGCTCCCGGTAGCAGCGGTACCGTCAAAAGAACTGACTGTTTTAAAAGAGACGGTGGCCGACCTGACGCGGCAGGTGAGTATCCTGATGGATACCACTGCCCGGCTCGATTTCATGGATGAAAAAATAGACCACCTGGCCGGCTTGATAAACCAGGCGTCAGGAGAATCACCGGACACACTGCGGTTAATCACGGAAGTACAAGCTCAACTGCGGAAACTGGCCCATGACCTCAAACCGCAGCAGACACTCCGTGAGCATTTCCACTGCGAGAGCTGCCACACTACCGGCAACGTTGCCTTCCTCACCAGGTGCACCTCATGCGGGAAGGAGCGCTGGTTCGGCTGGTGGCCGAAGAAAAAAGAGACCTCCGGCAATAATCATCATCATTGATCAGGCGGCTGTCCGGGGGCGGTGGCGACATATCTTCCTCCATGCCGGACAGCAAATGGTGAACTACAGGCAGATGATAACGGAAGGTAAGCACCGCGAGATCATGAGCCGGGAAAACTTGCCCGCCGGACACTATAATGGATGAAAAAGGAGATAGTAAACAGATTATGTTCGGTATTCATGAAATCGAACTCACTGATCATCTGGTGCAGATCAAGGAAGCAACGAGCAAGCTGGAAGCTTTATGTGAGGACATGAGAGCAGCCCTGATCCAGTCCATCATATCCAACCAGGATACTTCAGCACTACACAAATAGACGGAAACAGGGGAGAAAAGGCCCCTTTCCACAACGCCATACCCATCCCCCCACGTATTTCAAGAAAGGATCAAGGACATTCGGCCCGGCCGGTAAAACACGTGGAGACAGTATCACGACAAAGGTTTCACCACTGGAATACACCATCTCCGGCGGCGTTATCCACGTCAATAAACTATATCAAACACGAGCATTACTATATTCAGCCGGGCATGTGCTAGAATAGTAGCAGGACAATCACAGGCGGGTTCCTTTTTTATGGTTTGACGGGGGGCGAGATGAAAACCTGGGTCACCGGAAAAGGGGTAGCGGCGGCGGATATATCAGTTGATACCGGAAACCAGACCGGCAGGTACCGCGGAACCAGGCTGGTTCTACGCCGGCGGATAATCTGGTGGGCAGTTATGTTGTTCGTCCTGCTGGAAATCCTGGATGCGCTAATGACCAACTGGGCCATAAACGCCGGCATTGTCCGGGAAGGCAACCCCCTATTGACACAAATGGCCGGCGGCTGGAGTTTCATGCTTCTGAAATTTACCGGGGCGGGGCTGTCCGCCATCACTTTATTAGCCCTGCACAAATATTTTCCCAGGCTGTCACTGGCAGCAGCGGCGATAATCTCCGTGTACTATACCGCCGTCCTGTTATGGAATTCCGGGATAGTCTTCCACACCTGGTTCACCTGGTAAATGATACCGGGATCAATCCTCCGACGGTGCTGGAGCTAATGACGCTTCAGAAGATTAGCGATATCATGTCCGTTTTTCAGAAGGTCGTTAATCTCAACGTCTTTCATATTTTTGGCCAGTTTGGTGGCTTCACTATCATCCACCACTTCTTTGGCAAACATCTTAGAGAGGTCACCCAGGACAGATAGATCATTTGCCTTCTTGACTTCAGCGGGCGCGGGTGTGGGAGGGGCGGGGGTTTTTTCAGCCGCCGGTTTTTCAGGCTGTTTATTATCTTGTTTTCCCATCTCCGGTTTATTCTCCTTTGCAACAGGTTTGGCTAGTTCCACTTTCTTTTTATCATCTACGCCACTGCCAACGGCACCCGCGGCAGGTTTCACAACAGCCGGCGCCGGGGGCGGCGAAGCGGGCGGAACAGCTTTAACTTCACTTTTTAACGCGGTACCGGGCATCAGGTTTTTCATATTGACCGGCGGCAGGCTGATACCAGCATCAGCCGGAGGGACCGGTTTTTTCGGAAGGGCAAATTTCGGGGCGGCGGCCGCGGCCGTTGGAGCGGCCGAAACCGGCTTCGCCGGTACGTCAACATTCGCGGCGGCCGGAGGCGCGCTAGTAACAGTTGACACGGAGGCAGCTACGACAGCCGAATCATAGACCGTCGTGTTTACCGGTGGTTTAGCCTGGCCGGACGGTTTCCGGCCGCGGCTCCTGAGCCGGCGCCAGAAACTGATCTTTTGTACGGCCGGCTTCTCCAGCTTAGGCGCCTTCGGCAGCGGACTCTTCGCTGAAGCGGTGAGGGCGGCGGTAATAACGGGGGGAATAACCTTTTCTCTTTCCTCTTTGACGGTTTTCCTGGTCCGATTCCAGAAGAAGCGGCGTTTACGGCCTGGCTGCGCCGGTTTTGCCGGTGGAGTGCCGGATTTAGTATTGAGCGGCGCCTCATTACCGTTAGTCTGCCCACCGGCAGAAGCCGCAGTGCGCGCCCGGTTAGAAGTCTGCCGGAAGAAATAGATAATGGTCAGCACCAACACCGTACCCGCCATCGCCAGGATGGCAATAAAGAAACACAGGGCAATCGTAAATTGACTCATTTCATTAACTTCTCATTTATTTTTTCAGGCGAGTGTTTTAAACATCATATCGACCATTGGCGGGACAAGCACGAGGATCGCCCCTGATATAGCACTGGTAATTGCCAGGTAATAGAACAACTTGGCGGTATGGCCGCCGCTGACAGAAAATATGGAGAAGGCATTCGCCACAGTAAGGACGATGATGATCAGGATAATCATAAAGTGCAGCAACTGGACCTCGGTACCCTGCAGGGCAAAGAAACCCATCTGAGACATGCCGGGCATAGTGGCGGCAGCATCACCCTCTTCCGGCGTCAAGATAGTCGAAATCAGGGTAGAAAAAGCGATGAAGATCTGGTAGACAAAAGTAGAAAGGCCTACCAACACCCCATGCATCGCGATGGTCAACCAGGTAAAACCAAGGGAAACCTGAACCCTTTCCGCCCGCAGCAGGGAGATCTGCAAGGCGAAGTTACTGGCTTCAACCCCCACTTTCTGGGCTTCGCCGCCCAGGCTGATGCCGTCATAGAAGATACGGACACTGCGGTTGACCAACTCCGAACCAGTCTCACCGACGAACCGGTTCCAGCACAGATCGGGGCTGATGCCGGCCTGGAGACGGGTATGCAGCAGTTTGATGTCCGGAGTCAACATACCTAAGGAACGGAAATCAAGGCGGCCCATGGCTTCAGCAGCAGTAGCGCCAATAGCCTGCATGGTACCACCGAGAGAGCGGAGGAAAGCCCCGATATCTTCGTCCCGTTTGCCGACTTTTTTATCATCGGAGACCGCCATCAAACCGACAGGGGCACAAAAAGCACCTGCGGCCAGGAAAATCATCCCAATATCAAAACCAACCACGATCATGATCAGGACGACAACGGCACCGATGGGCAAAATGATGCGGGACATGGACCGGACCCAGTTTTGCTCATAAGAGCGGTAGGGCAGCTTATGATTCTTGGTCTCACGCGGGGCCGTATTGTAGAGGAACCAGGCCCCGAAAAGAGTGGCGATAATGGTTATGGCGGAGAGGGCGACGATGAAACCCATGCTGACGTTACCGATCATCATGGTCACCACCGACATGACAGTAACCAGGGCGGAGGTCAATATCAAAGAGACGTAAGCATCCGACCATTTCCGCAACAAGTCGATGCGGCGCAGGTAGTTGCTCTTATAAGTCTCGGAGATAATGAACGATTCCCGGGAAAGAAAGGTAGCGACATCCTCACCTGAAGACAGGGCATTCGACAAGCGCAATAAGATGGCCTTGATCTCCGGTACTTTCAGTTTTTCACCGACGATACGGCAGGCCTGCGAATAATCGTGGTTGAACATCTTAGCCACGAAATCTACGCGGCGAAAATACCGGGTGGCGATATACGGCAGCTGGGCAGAACGGTAGAAGAGCTGGTTCCGGGTAATCCCGGAAGTAGCAATCGAAGCCATATATGACAACTGGGAGAAGAAATCGACGCCCATGAGCTGGACATCGAAGGCTTCTTCACCTTGTTTCTTCTTGTCTTTTTTACTTTTAAATAATGAATCCAGGAACGACACTAAAATAGACCTTCCTGCTGCGCTTTATTCAATACATCCAGGACTTCGTAAAAGCCGCGGATACCACGGTCCTTATGGAGCTTGGAAAGGATCATGGCCCGCCGGTCGATCTCGGCATATACCCGCTGTTTTTTATGTTCGGGGATACCCAGCTTAGGGGCGATTCTCTCTTCCAGAATGTAACTGGCCATATTTCCGGTAAATTCAAAGACATCAGTCTCCTGGTTCCAGCGGAAGCTTTCGACAAAGGCGAAAGAGTCGGTGGACGAATCGTAGTTGACGATTTCCGTGATACTGGTAATACGCCTTCCGGTGCGGCCGCTGGGCAACTTCACCTGGCTGGTAAAGACCACCACGTTTAAGTTATCGACATGGTTTTTCGGTACCAGGATGGGATCGCCGGTCACACGTTGAATCAGTTTCTCGATGGAAGCGGCATGGAAGGTAGCCATTACCGAATGTCCGGTCTGCATCGCCTGAAAAGCCAGATTGCCTTCCCGGCCGCGGATCTCGCCGACCATCAATTCATTTGGACGCTGGCGCAGGGCAGCTTTTAGCAGGTCGAACATCGTGACCGCCCCGCTGGAATCTTCCATCTTGTTCGACTGGACCACTTCACGGATCCAGTTCCGATGGGGAACCTGGAGTTCCGGGGTATCTTCAATAGTCACGATCTTAGCCATCGGCGAAATGAAGGTAGTAACGGCATTGAGCAAAGTAGTCTTACCCGAAGCGGTTTCCCCGGAGACGAAGACATTCATACCATTGCCGATAGTCAGCGATAGATAAGCCAACATCTGGTAATTCAGACTGCCGCCCTCCAGAAGCTCAAAAATTGAAAGGGGTGTCTCGGTGAATTTGCGGATGCTGAAATTGGAGCCGCGTTTAGAGACTTCCCTCCCGTAGACGATGTTAATACGGGAACCATCGGGCAGGGTGGCATCGGAGATAGGGGCTTTCGGGGAAACCGGTTTTTTAATCCGTTCTCCGAGCCAGAGAACAAAATCATCCAGATCATCCAGGGTAGTAAAACCAACAGTACTGATCAAGGCTTTAAAAATCTTATGTTCGATGAATATCTTACCCAGACCGGAGCAACTGATATCTTCGATATAAGGATCGACGATCAGTGGGTCCATAGCACCAAGGCCGATCTTGTTGCGGATAAAGAGATATTTAACAGCGATATATTCCTTGGGCGTCAGTTTTACTTTTGTAACTGTCTGCACACCTTTTTTTAACAGGCTGTCGGCCTTATTCGAACCTTGTGCCACCTGTTGGTCCGTGACATCCACAACCAGCTTCAGATACTCGACGAACTGCTTTTCGCGATTTTCATAGGGGTCCAGCGGTTTTAGCTTGCGGCCCAGATTGAGTAATTCAACTTCGATATTCTGCATGCGGTCATCCAGGTCAAAACCGAATTGCGGCTCGATGGGAATGTAGTGATTCCGGTCCGGGCCGGGCATGATATGGACAAATACCGCATCACGGTGGGTGGGGTATATCAAATTGGGTTGTTTATTATCTCCCAACTTGCGTGTCAATTCCGGAGCATAATCAGGAATACCGATCTCAGAAACCGGCACATAACAGAGATAAGCCAGCAAATGAGGATTCTCCTCGGCAGCCTGGCGTAATTGTTCGGGAAGCTGGGGGAGAAGTTCAACTTTACGCTGCTGGTTCTCTTCCAGTGTTCTTTCTTCAGTTGGAAAGGGTAAAGCAACTACTGCCATTATTTTCTCACGATAGTACTAGAACAATCCCTGCTGCTGGGCGGCGCTCAAGACTTCCAGGACTTCATAAAAACCCCGGATACCCTTCACCCGGTGCAGTTCTTCCAGGATGCGCGCCCGGCGGTCAATCTCTTCGTAGATCCTCTGTTTTTTATTACTCGGAATACCCAGGCGGGGAGCGATGCGGTGTTCCATCAGGTAGCTGGTCATATACCCGGTAAACTGAAAAACATCCCTTGATTCATCATGGTGGAAGGCTTCAACGATATTAAAGGTCTGGGTCGAGGGATCCCAACCGACGATTTCAGCAATGCCGGTAACGCGGCGGCCAGCCTTACCATTGGGCAAACGGACCATGGCCATTAATACGGCAATATTCAGATTATCGATATATGACCGGGGCACCGATATCGGGTCGCCGGTGATCCGCTGTATCAACTTTTCTACGGTAGCGGCATGGAAAGTGGCCATCACCGAGTGTCCCGTCTGCATCGCCTGGAAAGCGATATTCCCTTCCTGGCCGCGAATCTCACCGACGATTATTTCATTAGGGCGCTGCCGCAAAGCGGCTTTAAGTAAGTCGAACATGGTAACCGCCCCGGTAGCGTCTTCAGCTTTATTCGACTGGACTACTTCACGGATCCAGTTTTTATGGGGCACCTGGAGCTCCGGCGTATCTTCGATGGTAATTATCTTCGCCAGGGGTGGAATAAAAGTGGTGATCGCATTGAGCAAAGAGGTCTTTCCGGAAGCCGTTTCCCCGGCGACGAATAAATTCAGGCCATTGCCGATAGCCAGCGACAGGTAAGCCAGCATCTGGTAATTGACAGTGCCCGATTCCTGGATCTCAAAAATGGACAGCGGGACTTCGCTGAATTTACGGATGGTAAAGTTCGAGCCGCGCTTGGAAATATCACGGCCAAAGACGATATTGATACGCGAGCCGTCAGGCAGGGTAGCATCGGCGATGGGTACTTTATAAGTGACCGGTTTCTTGATCCGCTCCGCCAACTCGATCACGAATGAGTCCAGTTCATCATGCGTAGCAAAACTGATCGAACTCTGCAGGCTCTTGAATATTTTATGTTCGATAAATAATTTGCCCATGCCGGAACAACTGATGTCTTCGATATTGGGATCGACGATCAGAGGCTCCATCATACCCAGTTTGACTTTATCACGGACAAAAAGGTACTTGATGCCTTCAAGTTCACGAGGGGCTATTTTTATGTTCAGGGACGGCCCCTCTTCTTTATGGCGCAGGCGGTTAATCAGGCGGGTGACGGAGTTGGACATTTTAGCATTGCTGCCGGAAGTCACATCATCGAGATAAGACAACAGTGTTTTCTCGCGGTCTACTTCAGGATTAATACCCGGTATCTTTTCACTGATAGCGATACAGGCATCTTCCACTTCATTCAATAGGTTATCCAGGTCCAGGGTAGTAGTCGGCTCGATGGGGATATAGTAGTTGCGCGAGCCATCTTCGTCGAAAAGGATATGGATGAAGATCCCCGTCTGCTTGATGGGGTAGATAAGATTAGGCGTTTTCGAATCGGCTAATTTTTTAGTGAGGACTGGATAATACTCCGGTACCCCGATCCGTGATATAGGCAGCCAACTTAAGTATTCAAAGAGATGGGGATTCTGTTCGGCCGCTTCCCGGAGGCCTTCGGGAAGCATTTCACCAAGTTCTTCCCGGGCACGCTCATCGTGGATATCGACGATCTTGTCTATAGTAAAAGGCAACGATTTGTTGGTCATAGTCTATTCGATTAACAGTATTTTCAGCCGTATCAAATACCTCGATATTTTTCCAGTCTTTTCCTGTGCGCTGAATTATTACGCTTTAGCCCGGGAGAGCGGCATGATCTTCATGCCAACTTCCGGTTCAACTTCAAAAGTAACAATATTTCCCGTACTCTGGGCGGCACCCCTGATCTTAGCAACTTCGAGTGTTTTTACCAGCTTGTCACCGATCTTTTCGATCGTCAGCTTAAGATGGGCATCACAGGCGGAGCGGAGCCGGATCAGGATATCATTGTTCACTGCGTAGGTATGAATCACATTAATGATGGTGCGCCCCTGGTCGCAAAAGGTCTTACATCTCTCAAAGTAACCCAGGATATCGTTGTCGGTAGTATTAGAGACGATCGGAGTGAGAGAATCGACAATGATAAGCTGGCACAAAGGGTACTTCGCGATGGTAGCCAGGATAGTATCGAAAGTCTTACCTGCCGAGACCTTGACTTCAGACGGCCGCATGTAATAGACCTTCAGTTTACCCAGCAATAAATTGTCCAGGATGCCCAGGCCAAGGCTGTCCATCTGTTTCACCAGGCTCCGGGCGGAGTTTTCCGCGGTGAAGACGATGACCTTGTTCTCACTCTTCAGAGAACCCCATATCATCTGCTGACACAGGACCGATTTGCCAGCATCGGACTGCCCTTCGATCATCGTCAAAGAGCCGACCGGCAGGCCGCCGCCGAGTTTCTTGTCGATCTCGGGATGGCCGGTCGAAATGATATTTTTTTTAACTTCTGATTCTTCTTCGTACGCCACGAGTTATCGGTCTCCTGAACAAATTAAGAAGCCCTGGTCACCTGGGCCTGGGCCTGAATGCCATTATGGGTCGAGATGGTTATCCGGCAGGTTTCAGCAACCTCGATTTCCGGATCCACCAGGATAGACAGGGTCATCTGTTCACCGGGATCAAGAATGCCGGTATCGAAGACTTCGGGCAGGCCACCCGCGCGGTAAATACCAGCCACCACCCAATGATTATTACCAGCGGGAACATCCTCAGAATACGGTAGATACACAACATCCCCATCCTGAAACTGGAAGATCACATCCCACTTTGAAAAATCGGTAAGACTGATCTGTCCTTCGTTGACGACAGTAATGTCGATCGGGCCGCCGGTATAGAAAGCCGGAGGAGCGGCTGAGATATCGGTCCGCCGTATCTCGAGGGTCCGGGCTTCCATCTGCTTGATAGAATCAGCCAATTTATTAGTGGACCTGATCGAACTGGCAGTCATAGTGATGCTGCTGATCAGGATCAGGGCTACAGAGACAATACTGACAAATATCGTCTCCATATTTATTCCACTCCAAAAACCGTCTCGTCAAAAATACCGTTCGGGATGATCACCTTAAGCACATAAGTGCCCGGTGGGGGCGATGAATCAAGGTTAATAGTAATCTTGTTCGTACCCGACGGGCGCCATACACTCTCGGTACCTTCGAGATCATACGACCAATACGGTAAAGGCGAACTTGCACTGCCATATGGAATCCGCTCATAACTACCGGACAGGCCAAAGAAGATATCACTGTTTTCGACACCGGTGACATCGGAAGTGCCGACATTTTTCACCCAGGCATCGATAGCAGTGGTATTATCGTTAACCTGGATGATTTGGATATCGCTGCGAATACGGTCATTCATAGCATCACTGGCGCTGGTGATGGCCTCGCCGCTGCGTTCCACGGCAGGATAGATGCCGTTAAAAACAGCAAAGGAGGCGACAATACCCCCGATAATCAGCATCACGGTAACGATAATCTTATCCACGCTTATCTCCCTGGGAAAGGATAAGCAGCAGAGCAGCATTCCTGTCTTTATCATCAGCCGATAGGGCGGCGATCTTGACCAGAGATTCCAGGTAGTCCCGGGCGGTCAGTTTCAGAGAATCTTCCCCCGGTTTTACCGTAGTGAGTTTTCTCAATATCGCTTTCACTTCCGGTGGGAGGCAACCGGCGGCTTCCGAGATATCGAGTAGGGCCTGGGTACGGTCCCGACCCAGCC